>NZ_JBEXIM010000009.1:0-199161 GCF_040608575.1 Micromonospora sp. NPDC005171
CAGGCGGCCGTCGCGTCAGGCGGCCGTCGCGTCAGGCGGCCGTCGCGTCAGGCGGCCGTCGCGTCAGGCGGCCGTCGCGTCAGGCGGCCGTCGCGTCAGGCGGCCGTCGCGGCTACAGCCGCCACAGCCGCCACCGCGGCCACCGCGTCAGTCGGCCGTGGGATCCTCGCCCCGGTCCAGCGCGTCCCACGCCTCGGTGGTCCGCCGCCCCGCCAGCGGCGTCGGCGGCCCACCCGGGTCGCTCTGCGCCGACGCGGCTCCTGGAGCGGTCCGTGCCGGACGTTCGTACCGCGCGCCCATCGCCGGCCAGGCACCGCCACGCAACGCCGTCCACCAGCCGCCCACGGCGGCCAGCAGGCCGCCGAGCAGGCAGAGCGCCGGCCACTGCCGGCTCACCGCGCCGCCCACGTCGGCTACCAGCCCATACCCGCCGCCGGCCGCCACGGCCAGACCGAGCACGCCGAGCAGCACGCCGAGCACCCGCCGCAGACGGCCCCGGGTGGCCAGCACCGCGCCACCCCCGGCCAAGGTCACCAGGGCCAACGCCGGCAGCCAGGGCAGCAGGCTCGCACCGCTGCGGGTGTCGCGCACCGGCGGCAACGGCGCCGGACGTACCGTCAGCTCGACCGACCAACTGCGCGTCGCGGCCCACAACGCCAGGCCCGCGCCGGCCAGGCAGAGCAGCACGGCGTACGTCAACGCGCGCCGGCCCACGACGGACCGCTCCCCGCCGCTCACGAGTTCATCCCTTCGTTCGCGACTGCGGGGCTCCGCTGCGCTGCACTCCTCGCGCTCACCAACCCGGCCCTTCGTTCGCGAACTGCGGGGCTCCGCTGCGCTGCACTCCTCGCGCTCACCGACCCGGCCCTTCGTTCGCGAACTGCGGGGCTCCGCTGCGCTGCACTCCTCGCGCTCACCGAGCCGGCCGGAGGGTTTCGGCGGCCGCGATCGCGGCCAGCACCGCCGCGGCCTTGTTCCGCGTCTCCTGGTCCTCGGCGGCCGGGTCCGAGTCGGCGACCACCCCCGCCCCGGCCTGCACGTAGGCGCGGCCGTCCCGGATGAGCGCGGTCCGGATGGCGATCGCCATGTCCAGGTCGCCGCCGAAGCCGAAGTAGCCGACGGTGCCGCCGTAGAGGCCACGACGGACCGGCTCCAACTCCTCGATGATCTCCATGGCGCGCACCTTGGGCGCCCCGGAGAGCGTGCCGGCCGGGAAGGTCGCAGCCAACGCGTCGAACGCGCTCTGGTCGTCACGCAGCGTGCCGGTGACGGTGGAGACGATGTGCATGACGTGGCTGTACCGCTCGATGGTGGCGAACTCGGGCACCTCCACACTGCCGGGCTGACAGACCCGACCCAGGTCGTTGCGGCCGAGGTCGACAAGCATCACGTGCTCGGCCCGTTCCTTCGGGTCGGCGAGCAGCTCGGCGGCGAGCGCGGCGTCGGCGGCGGGGGTGCCGCCCCGCGGCCGGGTACCGGCGATCGGGTGCAGCAAGGCCCGGCGCCGCCCGTCAGCGGACCCGGTGACCTTCAGGTGCGCCTCCGGGGAGGAACCGACGATGTCGAACCCGTCGAAGCGCAGCAGGTACATGTACGGGCTGGGGTTGCTGGTGCGCAGCACCCGGTAGACGTCCAGCGGGTCGGCGTGGGTGGTCCGCTCGAAACGCTGGGACAACACGATCTGGAAGCATTCACCGGCCCGGATCGCCTCCTTGGCAGCCTCCACCGCCTTCGGGTAGCCGCCGTCGGGCGTACGGCAGAGCACCTCCCCGGCCGGCGGACGCTCGACGGTGGAGATCATCGGCGGGATGGGCCGGGACAGCGCCGTGGTCATCGCGTCCAACCGGCCCACCGCGTGGTGGTAGGCGGCGGCGACCTGCGGGGCGCGGTCCGGGGCGTCGAATGGCGGCAGCACCGCGTTGGCGACCAGGATCGCCGAGCCGTCGTAGTGGTCCAGCACCACCAGGTCGGTGGCGAGCATCATGCCCAGCTCCGGGACGCCCAGATCGTCCTCGGTCAGCTCGGGCAACCGCTCGAAACGCCGGATCAGGTCGTAGCCGAGGTAGCCAACCATGCCCCCGGTCAGCGGCGGAAGACCGTCGGACGGGTCCCCGACCGGGCCGGCCAGCGCCGCCACCGTCTCCCGCAGCATCCGCACCGGGTCACCCTCGGTGCTCAGCCCGGCCGGCGGCTGACCGAGCCAGGTCGCCACGCCGTCGCGTTCGATCAGGGTGGCGCTGCTGCGTACGCCGATGAACGAGTAGCGCGACCAGGCCATGCCGGCCGAGCCGACGCCCTGCTCGGCGGACTCCAACAGGAACGTGCCCGGCCCACCGGCCAGCTTCCGGTAGACGCCGACGGGGGTCTCCGCGTCGGCCAGCAGCCGCCGGGTGACCGGCACCACCCGCCACTCGGCGGCCAGCTCGGTGAAGGTGCCCAGGTCGGGGCTGAGCGTGCCGTCGGTCATCAGCCGACCCGCCTTTCGGTAGCGACTGCCGGGCTTCGCCGCGCACTCCTCGCGCTCACGGCGCCTCCGTCCCGGTGACGGGAAGCTCGGTGAAGAAGCAGGTCCGGTGGCCGGTGTGGCAGGCCGCGCCGACCTGGTCCACGCTCACCAGCAGGGCGTCCCCGTCGCAGTCCAGGGCGACCGACCGCACGTACTGGTGGTGCCCCGAGGTGGCGCCCTTGACCCAGTATTCGCGTCGGCTGCGCGACCAGTAGGTGGCCCGGCCGGTGGTGAGGGTGCGGTGCAACGCCTCGTCGTCCATCCAGGCGACCATCAGCACCTCACCGGAGTCGTGTGCGCGCACCACGGCGGCGACCAGACCGTCGGCGGTGCGGCGCAGCTGGGCCGCGATGGCCGGGTCGAGCCGGGACGGGCGCGTCGGCGCGGGCGCGGCCAGCTCGTTCGGATCGCTGGGGACGCCGATCACCGGCGGGTCAGGTACGGGCACAGTCACCAATTCTCCCGCACGCGGCGCGGGCACCGCCGACCGCTCCCGGCAGGGCTGCGGCGGAGGCCCCGGGAGCCGGGGCGGCGCCGAGGGCCGGGGCTGCTGCGACGAAGGCCGGGGCTGCGACGAGAGCCAGGGCTGCGACGAGGGCCGAGGTTGCGGCGGGGGGCCGGCCGGCCGGGCCAGCTGGGCGACGTAGCGGTCCAGCCGGCCATCGACCAGGGCGGCGGCAAGGTCCGCGCCGGCCGTGTCGGCGATCTCCTCGGCGTACGGCCGGATCAACGGCAGGGTGCCGGCGACCAGCCGTACGGCGGCGGCCCAGAGCTGCCCGGTGGCGCCCGGACGCAGGCCGAGGCAGAGCAGCATGTCCGTCCGGTAGCCGGGTGGGGACACCGGCAGGTCCAGGGCCGCCGCGAAGGCCGCCCGGCGGGAGTGGACCCGCACGGACGGGTTGGCCGGGCGCAGCACCGAGGGGCAGAGCCGCGCCAGGTCGGCGACGGCGAGCCGGACCCCGAGGCGGTCGCTGGCGGCGCGGGCGGCGGCGGCCTTACCCAGCGTGGCGATCAGCTCTTCCAAGCGGGGTGGCTCGGCGGGCTGACAGAGCACCGGCAGGTCGATCCGGGGCCGCCAGTGCGGGTCGGCCCAGAGCAGCCGCGCCGGCGCGGTCACCGGCAGCCCGAACGCCCAGTCGGCTGGTTCGCCGAGGCGGTGCACCCAGGACCGGACGTCGCGGGCGGCCACCGAGACGTGCGTGACCTGGCCTGCGGACTCGGCCAGGTAGGCCCGGCGGGCCGCGTACGGGGCGCCACCCACCAACACGTCGAGGTCGACGTCGCTGTGCGCGGTGGCGGCGCGGCGGGCGTGGCTGCCGCGCAACAGGATGCCGACGACCGGCCGCTCGGCGGCCTGCCGCAACCGCGCGGCCCAATCCTCGAAAAAACCGCTATCCGGTAACGGAGCGTGACCCACCGCGCCATCGTGCCGCAGGTCCGATCAGCGCGCAATGCCCGTTGGCGGACTTCGTGTCCGGTCCGGAGCCTACTGCCCGTTCTCGCGCTCCGCGCAACGGTCGACAGTCGGACACCGGTGCGGGCATTGCGCGTCACCCAATATTTCATCTAGCGTTGAGTTCAACAGGTGATGAGTTTCCGTGGAGGTGCGTGATGGACGATGCGATAGCCGTCCAAGACCTGGTCGTCGACAGGGGTGGGCGGCGGGTTCTGGACGGCATCAGCTGCCGGGTCCCGCGCGGCGCGGTCACCGGGCTGCTCGGCCCCAGCGGCAGCGGCAAGACCACGTTCATGCGCGCGGTGGTCGGGGTGCAGCTGGTCAGTGGCGGGACGGTCACCGTGCTCGGCCAACCGGCCGGCACCCCGGCGCTGCGGCACCGGGTGGGCTACCTGACCCAGGCGCCGAGCGTCTACGCCGACCTGACCGTCCGAGAGAACGCCCGCTACTTCGCGGCCCTGTACGGGCGGGGGCGCGCCGAGGCCGACCGGGCGATCAGCGATGTCGGGCTGGCAGAGGCCGCCGGTCAGCTGGTCGGCACCCTCTCCGGCGGTCAACGCAGCCGAGCCTCGCTGGCGTGTGCCCTGGTCGGGGAGCCGGAGCTGGTCATCCTCGACGAGCCGACCGTCGGTCAGGACCCGGTGCTGCGGGCCGACCTGTGGGCCCGGTTCCATTCGATGGCCGCCGCCGGCACCACCCTGCTGGTCTCCAGCCACGTGATGGACGAGGCGGCGCGCTGCGACCAACTGCTGCTGATCCGCCAGGGGCGGTTGATCGCCGACGACAGCCCGGCCGCGATCCGCGCCGCCGCCGGGGTGGACGACCTCGACGAGGCGTTCCTGCGGCTCATCCGGGCCGGCGAGGCCGCCTCCACCAGCACCGACGCGACAGCCGCACGGGAGACAGCATGAACCCGCGAATTCTCGCCGCCACCACCGGCCGCATCCTGCGTCAGCTCCGGCACGACCGGCGGACCATCGCGCTGCTCGTGGTGGTGCCGACCGTCCTGCTCACCCTGGTCTATTTCATGTACGCCGACCAGCCGACCCCGCCCGGCCAACCGACGACCTTCGACCGGGTCGCGCTGGTGATGCTCGGCATCTTCCCCTTTGTGATCATGTTTCTGGTGACCAGCATCGCCATGCTGCGGGAACGCACCTCGGGCACGCTGGAACGACTGCTCACCACTCCGCTGGGCAAGCTCGATCTGCTCTTCGGGTACGGCATCGCGTTCGGGCTGGCCGCCGCCGTGCAGGCCGCAGTGGCCGCCGCCGTGGCGTACTGGATCTTCGATCTGGAAACCGCCGGCAGCATCGGGCTGGTGCTCGGGATCGCCGTGCTCGACGCCGTGCTCGGCGTCGCCCTCGGGCTGCTGTGCAGTGCCTTCGCGCGCACCGAGTTCCAGGCAGTACAGTTCCTGCCAGTCGTGGTGATCCCCCAACTGCTGCTCTGCGGGCTGTTCGTGGCCCGCGACCAGATGGCCGGCTGGCTCCAGGCGCTCAGTGACGCCTTTCCCCTGTCGTACGCCATCGAGGCGTTGCAGGAGGTCGGCGCCCACGCCGAACCGACCGGCCGGATGTGGCGGGACGTCGCTGTGGTGTTCGGCGCGGTGGTGCTGGCGCTGGTGCTCGCGGCGGCCACCCTGCGCCGACGCAGCGGCTGACCGCCCGGGCCGGGGGCGGCGGCCAGCGCGGCAGCCGACCCCGGTGCGGGCCGGTCCGCGACGGGCCAGGCGGACGAACGAAGGGCGGCGATGACGCGGCGAACCGGCCGGCGACCCGGCAACCCGGGCACCCGGGAGGCGATTCTCGACGCGGCGCGGACGGCGTTCGCCGAACGTGGCTTCGACGCAGCGTCGATCCGGGCCATCGCCGGCACGGCACAGGTCGACCCGGCGCTTGTGCACCACTACTTCGGCAGCAAGGACCAGCTCTTCCTGGCCGCTATGAACTTTCCGGTCGACCCTGGTCAGCTGGTGCCGAGGGTGCTCGCCGGTGACCGGGACGGCGCCGGTGAGCGGATGGTGCGCATCTTCCTCGGCATTTGGGACTCCCCGACCGGCAGCGCCGCGCAGGCACTGCTGCGCTCCGCGGTGAGCAACGAGTGGACAGCTCGACTGCTGCGTGAGTTCGTCACCACCCAGGTGCTGCGCCGGGTGCTGGAAAACCTCGACGTCGATCCAGCCGAGCTGCCGCTGCGCGGCTCCCTGGTGGCCACCCAGATGATCGGCCTGGCCATGATGCGGCACGTGGTGCGCCTTGAGCCGGTCGCCTCGGCGGACCCGGAAACCCTGGTAGCCGCTATCGGCCCCACAATCCAGCGTTACCTAACCGGCCCACTCCCCACCTGACCCAGAGTCACCCGTCCCACCCCCCTCCCGCGATCTTGCACTTACCGCACCGACATGAGGGACACATCCCCGCATGTCGACAACCGCAGCTGCAGGATCGGCGCGGGGCTCAGCGGGGTGGGTGGGCTTCGGCGGTGGGGCGTAGCGGTGGCAGCAGCCGGGGCAGCTCGGCCGGGTCCGTCAGGGGGCCCGGGAAGGCCAGCCGGACCCGGCGCCGGGCACCAGGTTGGCCGAGGGCCACCACCAGCCCGTAGCGGTCGATGCGCACCACCCGGGGCGGCCCGTCCGGGGCCAGCTCGGTCAACCCGAGCTGCCGGCGCAGGTACTCGGTCACCTCGACGCCGTGGCACTCGGCGAGGTCGGCGAGCAGGCGGGCCTCGACCGGGTGTACCGGGTCCGGCTCGGCCTCGGCGTACTCCACCGGGTCGATCCGGTGCACGACGCCGGCCCGCTCCCAGCGGACCTCGACCACCTCGAAGCGGAACAGCCGGAACCGGGTGCCCAGGTCGAGCAGGTCGCCGGTCGGCTCCACCGCGGCGAAGTCGACAGCGCCCTGGCGGGCCTCGTCGCCGCGCAGCTCGGCCGCCCAGCCGGACACCCAGGCGCGACCCAGGCCGGGCGCGCCGGCGGCGGGCGGCAGGTCGAGGACGTCGAGGACCACCGCGACGTCGCTGCCCCCGGCGGCCGGTTGCAGGGCGGCGGCCAGGTGGCTGGCCACCGGCACCAGCAGCAGCACCCGCCCGTCCGAGTCGGTGACGTGCCGGGCGTGGTGCGGGCCCGGCCGGTGGGCCAGGTGCACGAGGCCGGGCAGGCGGCCGGCGACGAGGGTACGGACGATCTCGGCGGAGTTGGGCCGCATGGGCGCGACCTCCTTCAGAGGTTAGGCTTACCTAACCCGGAGCCTAGAGCACCCACCCGTCGGCGTCCACCACACCGCCGCACCTCACCGGGTCTGCTCCAACCAGGAGGCGTAGAGCAGGCCGTACACCGAGTCGGCGTCGCTGACCAGCTCGTCGTGCGGGCCGCGCTGCACCACCCGACCCCGATCCACCACGATCACCTCGTCGGCGGCCTGCGCCGTGGAGAGCCGATGCGCGATCGCGAGGGTGGTCCGGCCCCGGGTCACCGCGTCCAGTGTGCGTTGCAACCGCACCTCCGTCGCCGGGTCCACCGCGCTGGTCGCCTCGTCGAGCACCAGCAGGTCCGGATCGGCCACGTACGCGCGGGCCAACGCGACGAGCTGACGCTCCCCGACGCTGAGCGCCTCGCCACGCTCCCCGACCGGGGTGTCCAGGCCCGCCGGCAAACCCTCCAGCCAGTCCGACAGGCCCAGCTCGGTGAAGGCGGTGCTCAGCTGCTCGTCGGTCAGCTCCGGCCGGGCGAACCGGACGTTGTCCCCCACCGTGGCGTCGAAGAGGAACCCGTCCTGCGGCACCATCACCACGCGGGAGCGCAGCGAGCCGAACCGGACGTCCGTCAGCGGCACCCCGGACAACAGCACAGCACCCTCCGACGGGTCCATCAGCCGGGTCAGCAACTTGGCGAAGGTGGTCTTGCCGCTACCGGTCTCACCGACCACCGCCACCCGGCTCTTCGCCGGAATCTCCAGGTCGATGTCGTGCAGCACCGGAGGGCCCCCCGGATAGGCGAACCGCACCCCGGCGAACCGGATGTCCAGCGGCCCACCCGGCAGTTCCCGCCCCTGCTCCCCCGGGTCGGCCACGTCCGGGGCGACGTCCAGCACATCGAGCACCCGACGCCAGCCCGCGATCGCGTTCTGCGCCTCATTGAGCACCTCGGTGGCGATCTGCACCGGCTGGATGAAGAGCGTCACCAGGAACAGGAACGCGGTCAGCTGGCCGATCGACAGCGTGCCGTCCACCCCCAACAGCACCCCGAGCACCACCACGCCGGCCAGCGCCAAACCCGCCGCCAACTCCCCGACCGAGCTGCCCACGATGCTGATCCGGATCGCCCGCTGCTGCGCCAGCCGCTGCTTGTCGATCGCCTCGTCCAGCCGCCGCTCGGTGCGCCCGGCGATGCCGTACGCCCGGATCACCGGCGCGCCCACCACGCTCTCACCGATCGCGCCGAGCAGCGTCCCGGTGCGTTGGCGCACCGTCGCGTACGCGCTGCCGAGGCGGCGTTGCAACTGCCGGATGACGAACACCGCCGGCAGGAACGCGGCCAACACCACAATGGTCAACTGCCAGGAGTACGCCAGCATGACGGCGGTGGTGACCACCAGCTGACCGAGGTTGACCAGCAGGATCACCCCGCCCCACTGGAGGAACTGGGTGATCTGGTCGACGTCGCTGGTCACCCGCGACACCAGCGAACCCCGCCGCTCCGACTGCTGGTGCAACATCGACAGATCGTGCACGTGTCGGAACGCCCGGGTCCGGACGTTGGCCAGCGCCGTCTCGCTGACAGTGAACAGCCGGCGCATCATCAGGTAGCCGCAGATCGTGGTGACCGTCAGGATCGCCGCGGTGATCGCCACCACCGACCAGACCACGTTCAGATTCAAACCGCCGACGAGGCCCCGGTCGATGCCCTGCTGCACCGCAACAGGCACGGCGACCCGACCGACCATGTAGACCAACGCCAGGGCCAACGTGCCGGCCAGACCGATCCGTAGCTCCGGCGAGAGCGCCAGGCCCCGACGCAGGGTCTGCCAGGTCGTCTCCTCCCGGGCCTCCTGCGTGTCACTCGTCTCCGTGGTCGCGCTCACCGGGCACGCCTTTCGTTCGCGACTGCGGGGCTCCGCTCCGCTGCACTCCTCGCGCTCACCGGTCCACCTCGATTTCCAGGCCCGACGGCAGCGGTGCCACGTCGTCGCCGTACGAACTTTCCTGCGCGCGCTCGACCTCCGCCTGCTCGTAGGCGGTGACCAGGTCGACATAACCGGGCACGGTGGCCAACAACTCGCTGTGGGTGCCCCGGGCGATCACCCGGCCCTGCTCCACGTAGATGACCTCGTCGGCGAGCGCGATGGTGGCCCGGCGGTACGCCACCACCAGGATCGACGCGGCCGGAACCCCCGCCGCCGCGGTCGACGACCGCAGCCCCGCCAGAATGGCCGCCTCCACTCGAGGATCCACCGCGCTTGTCGCGTCGTCGAGCACCAGCAGACGCGGTCGACCGGCCAGCGCGCGGGCCAGGGTGAGCCGCTGGCGCTGACCGCCGGAGAGCGAGGTGCCCCGCTCGCCGACCATGGTGTCCAGACCATCGGGAAGCGCGGCGACGAAACCGTCCGCCTCGGCCAGCCGCAGCGCCGCCCAGACCACCTCGTCGTCGACACCCGGCCGGTCGAGGGCGATGTTGGCGCGGACCGTGTCGTCGAAGATGAAGGGCACCTGGGCGACCAGGGCCACCGTGCCGGCCAGCGACTCGGAGGTCAGCTCGCGCACGTCCACGCCGTCCAGGCACACGGTGCCGGAGTCCGGGTCGACGAGGCGCACCGCCAGCGACGCGATGGTGGACTTGCCGGCGCCGGTGGGCCCCACCAGGGCCACCGTCCGACCGGACGGCACCGTGAAGCCGACCTCGCCGAGGACCTGCGCGCCGGGCGGGTGGGCTTCGGCCGGCGGGTAGGAGTAGTGCACGTCGTTGAAGGTGAGGGTGGCCGGGCCGGCGCCGGTCCGATCGAGCACCCGCTGCCCGTACGGCATCTCGCCCGTGGCGTCGAGCACCCGCCGCACCCGGTCCCAGCCGGCGACGCTGCGCGGCAGCTCGGCCAGCACCCAACCGATGGCCCGCACCGGAAAGGCCAGCACTGTGAAGAGGAAGGCCACGCTGACCAGCTCGGTCACACTGATCGCGCCCTGACGCAACCGGAACGCCCCGACCACCAGCACGGCGAGGGTGCCGAGGCTGGGCAGCGTCTCCAGCAGCGGGTCGAAGATGCCGCGCAGCCGGCCGACCGCGATCAGCGAGTCGCGCAACTCACCGGCGCGGCCCGCGAACCGGGCGGTCTCCTGGGCCTCGCGGCCCATCGTCTTGACCACCAGGGCGCCGTCGAAGCTCTCGTGGGCGATCCCGCTGACCTCGGCGCGCAGGCGTTGCGCCCGGGCCTGCCGGGGGGCCATCCGGCGGGAGTAGACGACGTTGAGCGCGAACAGCGCGGGGAAGACCGCGAGGCCGACCAGGGCGAGCGCCCAGTCGGTGGCGAAGAGCGACACGATCGCGCCGACCAGCATCACCAATGTGCCGACGGCGAACGGCAGTGGCGCGATCGGGTACCAGGCCGCCTCCACGTCGGAGTTGGCGTTGGACAGCAGGGTGCCGGTGGAGTTGCGGTGGTGCCAGGACAGCGGCAGCTCCAGGTACCGACGGGTGACCCTGCGGCGGTAGGAGGCCTGGAGGCGGTACTGCATGTAACCGGCGCCGAGCCGGCGGCCGAAGATGCCCGCGACCCGCAGCACGCTGATCCCGAACAACGCGGTCGCGGCCAGCGCCAGGGTGCCGGCGCCCACCTCGCCGCGTTCGATGGCCGGAAGCGCCACCTCACCGATGACCGACCCGACGACCCGGGCGCTGACAATGATCATCCCGCCGAAGAGCACGCTGCCGACGACCGCCACCGAGAAGATCCGCGGCTGCTCACGGATCGCCTGTCGCAGAACCCCCAGCCCTCGACTGAGAACGTCCCGACTTGTCTTGCTCGCCACGCTCTCCCCCGCCGTAAGCCGTAATTATCTCCCTCATCCTTACCGGTAAGGGCCAGCACCGCCGACCCTGACCGGATATGTCGACCGTCACGTACCGGGCGGACGATGTGCCGCTGGCGCCGACCGGCGTCCGCTGGCGCGCGCCGGCGGGCCACCGGGCCTACGATCGGGCCATGCCGCGGTACGCCCGAGCCGAGCGCGAGGCGCTCGCCGATCTTCTGCTGGCCCTCGGGCCGGCCGCCCCGACGATCAACGAGGGCTGGGCGACCCGTGACCTCGCCGCGCATCTGGTGCTGCGGGAGCGCCGTCCGGACGCGGCGGGCGGGATCGTGCTGCCGCCACTGCGCGGCTACGCCGAGCGGGTCCGTCAGCGACTCGCCGCACGGCCCTACCCCGAACTGGTGGCGCAGGTGCGGCGACCGCCGCTGTGGAGCCCGGTCAGCAACCCGGTGACCGACGAGCTGGCCAACACGATGGAGTTCTTCATCCACCACGAGGACGTCCGGCGGGCCGGCTCGGGGTGGCAGCCGCGCGATCTGCCCGTCGGCCTGCAAAGCGCGCTCTGGAAACGGGCCGCCCCGATGGCCCGGCTGGCACTGCGCCGCTTTCCGGCGGCCCTCTACGTGCAGGCGCCCGGCCACGGTGAGGTTTCCGTCGGTCGCGGCGGTGAGCCGCTGCGCCTGGTCGGCGCCCCGGCCGAGCTGGTGCTGTTCTTCTCCGGCCGACAGCGGGTGGCCCGGGTCCAACTGAATGGTTCGGCGGAGGCGGCTCAGCGGCTGCGCGGCGCCAACCTAGGCATGTGACTGGTTGTACATAAACGGTCACTTAATGGTTGTGGAATTTCCCACACCCAGCGAAACACGCTGATGCCTCCTCCCGTACGCTTCACCGCGCCGCTCCGCGCCGGGCGGCACGAAGTGGGGGCGCACTGTGCGGGACTTCGCGATTTCGGCGCTGCGGGAACCCCCGTTCCCCACGGGGCGCCACGGAGCCACCGACCAGGTGGCGATTGAGAGCGTCGAGTGGGCGCGCGCGTTCGGGCTGGTCGATACCAGCCAGCGTGCGCACCGGCTGGAACGGGCCGACGCCGCCGGACTGGCCGGCCGCGCCTGCCCGGACGGCTCGGTGGAGGGGCTGCGGCTGCTCACCGACCTGATCAGCTGGCTCTTCGTGATGGACGACGCCTGCGACGAGGACGGCCTCGGCGCCGACCCGGTCCGGCTGGGCCCGGCGATCAGCACCCTGCTCGACGTGCTGGATCGTTGCGGTGACCCGGACGTCGCACCGCCCGCCGTCGGGCCACTGGGTGACGCGTTGCACGACCTCTGCCGCCGGACCCGACTGCACGATCACGCCGGACTGCTGCTGCGGTTCGTCAGCCAGATGCGGGAGTACCTGTTGGCGCTGCTCTGGGAGGCGGGCAACCGGGAACGTCGGCGCGTGCCGGAGGTGGCGGAGTACGTGCAACTGCGCCGGCACATCGGCGGCGTGCACCCCTGCCTCACCCTGACCGACCTGGCGTCGACGCGGCCCTCCGGGCCAGCCCAGCGCGCCGACCCCGGGCTGGTCGCCCTGGACCTGCTGGCGGTGGACCTGGTCTGCTGGTGCAACGACCTCTTCTCCTATGGCAAGGAGAGCCAGGCCGATCCGGACGCGCACAACCTGGTCGTGGTCCTCGCCCAGGACAGCAACGCGGACGAGGCGACCGCGCTCCGGAGTGCGGCGCACCGGTTCAACCAGGGGTTGGCGACGTACCTGGACGCGGAGGAGGCGCTCCGCGCCGCCGGCGACGACGCGATGCGCGACGCGTTGGCCGCTCGGCGCAACTGGGTCCGGGCCACCTACGACTGGTCAGTGGTGGCTGCCCGGTACGCCTGATCGACCGTACCGGTCGGTGGGATGGGACGGCCGGACGATCACCAGGGCTAGCCGATGCACGGCAACAGGCAATACTCTTCGGTAACCATCATGACGTGACGACCGTCACGCCACCACCCCCGAAGGCGGCTACAGCGATGGCTCTCGATGTACCGTACCGCTCCATCCCGGACATGTTCCTCAAGCGCGTGGCGGCCACCCCCGACCGGAACGCGTTCGCGTCCCCGAACTCTGACGACTCGGGGCCTGTGTGGCTGACCTGGTCGCAGGTCGGCCAGCGCGCCAAGGCGGTCGCCGCCGGCCTGCACGGCCTGGGTGTCGGCCAGGAGGACCCGGTCGCGATCCTCGCCAACACCCGGCTGGAGTGGGTGATCGCCGACCTCGGCATCATGTGCGCCGGCGGCGCGACCACCACCGTCTACCCGACCACCGAGCCGGCGGACGCGACGTACATCATCGCCGACTCCGGGTCGAAGGTGCTGTTCGCGGAGAACCCGGCCCAGGCGGCGAAGATCGCCGGGGCGACCCTGCCCGCGCTCACCCACGTGGTGCTCCTCGACGGCGCGGTCGACCCGACCGCCGCGGTCGCGCAGTTGACGCTCGCCGACCTGGAGGAGCGCGGCGCCCAGGCGCTGGCCGCCGAGCCGGAGCTGATCGACATGCTGGTGGCCGGCATCGGCCCGGACCACCTGGCCACTTTGATCTACACCTCCGGCACCACCGGCCAACCCAAGGGCGTCGAGCTGCTGCACGGCGGCTGGTGCTGGGAGGCCGTGGCGCAGGCGGAGGTCGGGCTGCTGCGCGACGACGACCTGCAGTACCTGTGGCTGCCGCTGGCCCACTCGTTCGGCAAGACCCTGCTCTGCGGCGCCATCCACGTCGGCCTGCCCACCTACGTGGACGGGCGGGTGGACAAGCTGGTCGACCTTCTCTCGGTCATCCGTCCGACGCTGATGTGCGGCGCCCCCCGCGTGTTCGAGAAGGTCTACAACAAGGCCGTGACCACCGCGCAGGGCGCCGGCGGCGCGAAGGCGAAGATCTTCGGCTGGGCCGTCGGCGTCGGCAAGGAGAAGATCACCCTGGAGCAGGCCGGCAAGCCGGTGCCGGCCGGGCTGAAGCTGCGCTACGGGCTGGCCGAGAAGCTGGTGTTCAGCAAGCTGCAGGCCCGCCTGGGCGGCCGGATGCGGGTGCTGGTGTCCGGCGCGGCGCCGCTCAGCCCGGAGATCGCCACCTTCTTCGCCGCCGCGAACCTGCCGATCTCCGAGGGCTACGGCCTGACCGAGACCAGCGCCGGCAACTTCGTCAACCCCCCGGCCGGGCTGCGGATCGGCACCGTCGGCCGGGCGATGGGCGACCTGGAGTGCAAGATCGACACCGACGGGGAGATCCTAGTGCGGGGTCGGCCGGTGATGCGCGGCTACCACAACCTGCCGGAGGAGACCGCCGCCTCGTTCACCGAGGACGGCTTCTTCCGTACCGGTGACATCGGCACCCTCGACGAGCAGGGCTACCTGCGCATTACCGACCGCAAGAAGGACCTGGTCAAGACCTCGGGCGGCAAGTACATCGCGCCGTCGCACATCGAGGGCATGTTCAAGGCCATCTGCCCGTACACCTCGCAGGCGGTCGTCGTCGGCCAGGCCCGCAACTTCTGCACGATGCTCGTCACCCTGGACCCGGACGCGATCCGGGGCTGGGTCGCCGGCGGCCCCCTCGAAGGGCGCAGCTACACCGAGATCGTTGCGTCGGCTGAGGCCCAGACGATGGTCGAGGAGTACGTCGCCCAGCTCAACGCCAAGCTCAACCGCTGGGAGACGATCAAGAAGGTGGCCATCCTGCCGCGCGACCTGACGATCGAGGACGGCGAGATCACCCCGTCGTTGAAGATCAAGCGGCGTGGTGTGGAGAGCAACTTCGCCGCCGAGATCGACAAGATGTACGCCGGCACCCTCGCCGAGCTCTGAGCCGACCGAGGGTCCCGTGCCGGCGAAGGAGTCGGCACGGGGCCCTCACAGGTGGTGACCCCGCCACCTCGTCTGGTCCTCCTCCACGGCGAGCTGCTCCGCCAGCGCCACCTCCCGGACCCCGCGCCGGCGCTGGGCGTCGACGATCGTCTGCGCCCCCACCGCCAGCCAGGTGGCCACGGCCAGCATGGTCAGCGCGGACAGCTCGGGCAGCGAACCGGCCACCGGCACCAGCACGAGCAGCAGCAGGATCCCGCCGATCGTGGGCCAGCGGGGGGCGGCGAGCATTTTCCGGCCGAGCACGATGAGCGCGAGCAGATAGAGCGCCACCCCCCCGTAGAGCGCCAGCAGGTCGAAGCCCGGCAGCGGAACCCCCCAGCTCGGCGTGCTGATGTCGGCTTCCTCGTGGATCAGCCCCTTGAGTCCGAGCGCGAACAGGATGACGCCGGCGATGACCGGCAGGTGCAGGTAGGTGTAGGCGTCGCGGGCCAGGGCGGCGCGAGCGGCGGGGTCGCGGGTCCGGTGCAGGGTCTGCTCCATGCCGAGCGCCAGGGTGTCGAAGTACGCCCACCACAGCGCCGCGGCCACCGCGACACCGAGCACTGCGGCGACGAGCGCCGGCCAGGTCAGCGGCAGAGCCGCGCTGCCACCGGGAGCGAGCCCGAGCGCGATGATGGCCTCGCCGAGGGCGATCAGGACGATCTGGCCGTGCCGCTCCGCCCAGTGCCCGGCGGAGAGCACCGTCCACCCTGTGCCGGGCAGCCTGAGCCCGGCCCCGTACTCCACGGCCAGGGCCGCGAGCCAGAGCACCAACCGGGCAACCCCCTCGGCGCTCCCGTCGAAGAGTCGCTGCGGCAGCAGGGCGGCGACGATGATGAGCGACGCGGCCAGCAGCGGCGGCAGGGCGAACAGTCGCCAGCGTCGGCGCACGTCCCGGTTCCGGCGACCGGCCCAGATGAAGATCGACGTCTCGCTGATCCGGACCAGGAAGTAGCCGGCCGCGAAGACCACCGGGCCGGGCAGGCCGCCGGGGCGGTCGACGAACGCCTTCGGCAGGCTCAGCGCCAGCACGAAGGCGGCAGCCATGGTGGCGAAGCCGACCAGCGGGACGATGCCCTGGTCGGTACGGACCAGGTTGCCCAGCACGGCGAACCCCGTCCAGCACCACCAGAGCAGCGCCAGCACCACAAGGCACCGGATCAGCCCGGCAACGGTCGGATTGCCGGCGGTGACGGTGGTGACGTTCAGAAAGGCGAAGACGAAGATCAGGTCGTAGAAGAGTTCGAGGCGGGTCGCCCGGGAGCCCGGCGCGCTCCGCTGGACCCCCCGCACCCCCGCCCCCTCGACCACCAGCAGATTGTGGCAGTCACGACCGGATGAAAGGCGCATTGCCGGCAGACCGGTGGAGGCGGCGATGCCCGCTCACCCTCTCTCCGACGGTCCGCGACGACCGCGGACCGGTGCGGGGTAACCCGGCCGGAGGTCGGCGGTCACAACCGGCGGCGGCTCAGGCGATGACGGCCGGCTCCCGCCACCGCTGCCGGCCGGCCCGGTCCAGGTCATAACGGATCGCCGCGATCCGCCCGACGGCCTCCACGAGGTCCGCCGCGGGCAGGGTGAACGGCAGCCGCAGGAAGCGCTCCAGGGTGCCGTCCAGGCCGAACCGGGGGCCGGGGGCCAGCCGTACGCCGACCTCCTCCGCGGCCCGGGCCAGCGCGCTCGAGACCGGGCCGTCCAACTCGGCCCAGAGCGTCACGCCACCGCGTGGCACGGTGACCCGCCACTCCGGCAGTTGGTGCGCCAGCGCGCCGAGCAGAGCGTCCCGCTGGACGGCCAACTGGACGCGACGGTCGGCGACGATGGCCTCGGCGTCGGCGAGCAGGTGCACCGCGACCAGTTGGTCCAGCACCGGGCTGGCCATGTCGACCCCGACCCGCACGGCGGCCAGTCGCTGCACCTGCGGGGCGGACGCGCGCACCCAGCCGATCCGCAGGCCACCCCAGTACGGCTTGCTCATCCCCCCGATGCTGATCACCCGGCTGTGCCGGTCGTAGGTGGCGACCGGGGGTGGTGGCTCGGTGCCGTCCATCGACAGGTCCACGAACGACTCGTCGATGATCAGATCGGTGCCGACCGCGTGCGCGGCAGCCACCACGCGCTCGCGTAGTGCGGCGGGCATCAGGTGCCCCGTCGGGTTCTGGAACTCCGGAATCAGGTAGGCCAGCCTGGGCCGGGTCTGCCGGAGACTGCCCAGCAACAGGTCGGGCTCCCAGCCGGCGTCGGCGGCCAGACCGTGGGTGGTGATCCGGGCCCGCCGGCCGGCCAGCGCGGCGAGGGCGTTGGGATAGGTCGGGGACTCGACAAGCACGGTGCCGCCCGGGGCCAGGGCGAGCCGCAGCACCAGATCCAGTGCGTGCTGGGTGCCGCTGGTGACCATGATCTGGTCGGCGGAGGTGGGCAGACCCCGGGCGGCGTACGCCTCGGCCACCGCCTCGCGCAGCTCGATGATGCCGGTCGGGTGGTAACCGGCCCCGCTCAGGTAGCGGGGCAGGTCCTCGGTGGCGGCGCGGGCGGCCGACAGCAGTTGCGGCGGGGCGGCCAGCGCCGCGACGCCGAGGTCGAGCATCTCCCGGTCGTCCAGCGGGGTCCACAGGCCGGTGCTGGCCACCCGGTGGTTGCCGGGCAGCATCGTCCAGCTGCCGGCGCCCCGACGGCTGGCCAGGTGCCCGGTCTCGCGCAGCTGCCGGTAGGCGGCGGTGACAGTGGTCCGGCTGATCCGCAGCGCCTCGGCCAGCTCCCGTTCCGCCGGCAGGCGGACGCCCAGCGGCAGCCGGCCGTCGGCGAGCAGCCCGCGCACCGAGCCGGCCAGGGCGGCGTAGTCGGGGCTGCGGCGCCGACCCGGCAGGGCGTGCCACTGCCCGAGCAGACGGGCCAATTGGACACCGCGCACCTGCCCGGTCATAGCCACTCCTCGAATATTGGCTTCTTCCTCGACGAGGATTGGCACCTAGGGTGGCATGCATGGCACTGCTTGGCAATCTGCGGCACCGGCCGGTTCGACGGTTGGTCCAGCTCTATCTCGGGCTCGCGCTCTACGGCGTGAGCATGGCCCTGATGATCCGCTCCCACCTGGGCCTCGACCCGTGGGACGTGTTCCATCAGGGGCTCTCCCGGCTGACCGGGCTCTCCTTCGGCACTGTCACCATCGTCGTCGGCGCGCTGGTCCTGCTGCTGTGGATCCCCCTGCGGCAGCGGCCCGGCCTCGGCACGGTCAGCAACGTCGTGGTGATCGGCCTGGTCGTGGACGCCACGCTGGCCCTGCTGCCCGCGGGTGGCCCGCTCAGCGTCCGGATCGCGATGCTGATCACCGGGATCGTCGCCAACGGCGCCGCCACCGCTCTCTACCTCGGCGCCCGGTTGGGGCCCGGACCCCGTGACGGTCTGATGACCGGGTACGTGGCCCGCCGGCCCGGCCGGTCGATCCGGCTGGTGCGCACCGTCATCGAGGTCACCGTGCTGGCGCTGGGCTGGCTGCTCGGCGGCACGGTCGGCTTGGGAACCGTCGCGTACGCGCTGGCCATCGGTCCGTTGGCCCAGTTCTTCATCCCGCTGTTCGCCGTGCCGGAGGGCACCGCACCCGACAGCGCCACGCCGCCGCCGGGTAACCCCGCGCCGGCCACCCCGGCCGGCTGAAACCTCACCGACCGTTCGCGAACCGGTACGTGGCGGTGGTGCCGCGCACCGGTTGGCGGGTGGGTGTTCCCTTCCGCGACGCGCGCCGTCATCATCTCTGCATGGGGGAGAACGGTTGGCGCTGGAACGACGCCTGGATCTTCGTGTCGCTCGTCATCGCGAGTGGGGCCGGACGGCACCGTCGGTCGGCGACAAGCCGGCGGCCGGAGGGTGTCCGCCTGACCGACGTGCTCTCCACCGCCGACCACCTCAACCACGCGATCCCGCAGCGACACGAGGTGGAGGCCGCGGTCCGGCGGTTGGTCGGCGCCGGGCTGGTCAGCGTCGCCGACGGCTGGTTCCGGATCACCGCCGAGGGTGAGCAACTGTGGCGTACCCGCCCGCGCGCGGGCGTGGCGACCATGGTGGACACCGTGCAGGGAGTGTTGACCCGCCGGCACGCGCCCGGCAGCGCCGACTGGATCCTGGACGAGGCCGACCACGCGGCTGCCGTCCAGGAGTACGCGGTCCGTTCGATCCCCAGCCCGCGTCGGTCACCGGAGGGCCACTCCGGCGAGCGCTGAGCGGCTCAGCGCACGGGGTGGCCGCCGAGGCGCAGCGCGTCCTTGACCTCGGCGACGGTCAGCTCGCCGAAGTGGAAGACGCTGGCGGCGAGCACCGCGTCCGCGCCGGCGCCGATCGCGGGCGGAAAGTGGGCCACCTCGCCGGCGCCCCCACTGGCCACCACCGGCACGTCCACCACCGCCCGCACCGCGGCGATCAACTCCAGGTCGAAGCCGGCCTTGGTGCCGTCGGCGTCCATGGAGTTGAGCAGGATCTCCCCCGCGCCCAACTCGGCGCCCCGGTGTGCCCACCACACGGCGTCGATGCCGGTGCCGCGTCGACCCCCGTGCGTGGTGACCTCGAAGCCACTGGGTGTGCCGCCGTCCGGCGACCGACGCACGTCGAGGGAGAGCACGAGCACCTGCCGGCCGAACCGGTCGGCGATCTCGGCGATCAGCTCCGGACGGGCGATGGCGGCGGTGTTCACGCCGACCTTGTCCGCCCCGGCGCGCAGCAGCGTGTCCACGTCGGCGACCTGCCGGACCCCGCCGCCGACGGTCAGCGGGATGAACACCGACTCGGCGGTGCGGCGCACCACGTCGAGCATGGTGCCCCGGTCACTGGAGGACGCCGTGACGTCGAGGAAGGTCAGCTCGTCCGCGCCGGCCCGGTCGTACGCGGCGGCCAACTCCACCGGGTCGCCGGCGTCACGAAGGTCGAGGAAGTTGACCCCCTTGACCACCCGCCCGGCGTCCACGTCCAGACAGGGGATCACCCGTACCGCCACCGTCATGCCGCGAGCCTATCCTCCGCCTGCGGCACGGCGGTCGACCCGATCGGGTCGACCGCCGTGAACGAGGTCTGGGTCACACCTTGACGAGCATCTTGCCGAGGTTGTCGCCGCGTAGCAGGCCGATGAACGCGTCCGGGGCGTTCTCGATGCCGTCCACGATCGTCTCGTCGTAGGACAGCGTGCCGTCGCGCAGCCAGCCCGCGACGTCGCGGACGAACGCCGCGCGCACGTCGTTGTGGTCGTTGACCAGGAAGCCGCGCAGGGTGAGCCGTTTGCCGATGACCAGCGCCAGGTTGCGCGGCGCGGCCGACGGTTCGGTGGAGTTGTACTGCGAGATCATGCCGCAGATCGCGGCCCGGCCGTGAAGGTTCATGGCCGAGATGGCCGCTTCCAGGTGGTCGCCGCCGACGTTGTCGAAGTAGACGTCGACACCGTCCGGGGCGGCCGCCCGCAGCGACTCGCGGACCCCGTCGTGGTAGTCGAAGGCGGCGTCGAAGCCCAGCGCCCGCAGCCGTTCGACCTTGGCCGGGGAACCGGCGCTGCCGACCACCCGGCCGGCGCCCTTGAGCTTGGCGATCTGGCCGACCAGGCTGCCGACCGCGCCGGCCGCGGCGGAGACGAAGACCGTCTCGCCGGGCTTCATCGCAGCGACCTCCAGCAGCCCGGCGTACGCGGTCAGCCCGGTCATGCCGAGCACGCTCAGGTATGCGCTGACCGGGGCGATGCTCGGGTCGACCGGCCGGGCGGCGGTGGCGTCGAGCAGCGCGTACTCGCGCCAGCCCAGCCCGTGCAGGACGGTGGTCCCGACTGCGATGTCCGCCGCCTCGCTGGCCACCACCTCGCCGATCGCGGCACCGTCGAGCGGCGCGTCGAGCGCGAACGGCGCGACGTACGACTTGACGTCGTTCATCCGTCCCCGCATGTACGGGTCGACGGACATGTACTGGTTGCGGACCACGATCTGGCCCGGTCCGGGCGTCGGAGCCTCGGTCTCGACGAGCCTGAAGGTGTCTTCGGTGGGCCAGCCCTGGGGGCGGCTGGCCAGGTGGATCTCGCGGTTGCTGGTCACGGGGTGGTCGTCCTCTCGTCCGCGAATGGGGGCCTGTGCCGCGAGGTCACGCGGCCAGGGTCTCGCGGACGGTCAGCGTGACGTCGATGTTGCCGCGGGTCGCGTTCGAGTACGGGCAGACCTGGTGGGCCTGCTCGACCACCTGCTCGGCGACCTCGCGGGGCGCGGCGGGCAGGTCGACGACGAGCTGCACGGTGAGCCCGAAACCGCCGCTGCCGTTGGGGCCGATGCCCACCTCGGCCGCGACGACGGAGTCGCTCACGTCGGCCTTGGCCCGGCGGCCCACCAGCCGCAGCGCGCTGTGGAAGCAGGCCGCGTAGCCGGCGGCGAAGAGCTGCTCGGGGTTGGCCGCACCACCGGCACCGCCCATCTCCTTCGGCACGGCCAGGTCGAGCGCGACGGTGCCGTCGGAGGTCTCGACGTGGCCGTCCCGGCCGTCGCCGCTGGCGGTCGCGGACGCGGTGTAGAGAACCTGCATGAGAGTCACTGCTCCTTCTGTCGGTGGATGGTCTCGGTGACCCGGGTGAGGGTGTCGCGCAGCGCGACCAGCTCGCCGAAGCCCAGGCCGGTGGCCTGCGCGACCCGCAGCGGAACGTCGCCGAGTCGCTCGCGTAGCGCCCGGCCCTGCTCGGTGAGGCCCACCTCGACCCGCCGCTCGTCGCGGGCCGAGCGTCGGCGCACCACCAGGCCGGCCCCCTCCAGCCGTTTGAGCAGCGGGGAGAGCGTGCCGGAGTCCAGCCGCAGCTCGGCGCCCAACTCGGACACCGTGGGGGCGTCGTCGGGTCGCTCCCAGAGCACCAGCAGCACCAGGTACTGCGGGTAGGTCAACCCGACCTCGTCGAGGATCGGTCGGTAGACGTCGGTGAGGGCGCGCGACGCGGCGTAGAGCGCGAAGCACACCTGCCGGCGCAGCACCAGGTCATCGATCACCGTTGAACCGTAGCCCACAATTAGGTTGTGCACAACTTAACGGGCCGCACTGCGACCAGCAGGCCGCCGGGCGGGTACCTCAGCGATCGCCGAGGTACGCCTCCAACTCCACCTCCACCAGGTGCTCCGGATTTAACAGACCGGCCACCACCACAAGGGTCGCCGCCGGCCGGACCGCACCGAACACCGCGTTGTGCGCCCGGCCCACCTCGTCGGCGTGCAACCGGTCCGTCACGTACATCCTGGTCCGGACCACGTCACCCGGCTCCGCACCCACCTCGGCGAGCGCGGCCAACCCGATCCGCAGCGCCTGCGCGGTCTGCGCGGCCGCGTCACCGACGTGCACCACCCGGCCGTCCACAGTCGCCGTGCACCCGGCCGTCCAGGCCCACTCACCGGCCCGGACCACCCGGGAGTACCCGTAGCGCTGCTCCCACGGGCCACCCGACCCCAGCCGGGTCGTCGTCACGCCTCGGCCAGCGTCCGCAGCGCCTCGGCCACAGTGAAGGCACCCGCGTAGAGCGCCTTGCCGGCGATCACGCCCTCCACCCCGGCCGACTCCAGGGTCGCCAAGGCCCGCAGGTCATCCAGTGTGGACACCCCACCCGAAGCGATCACCGGGCGGTCGGTACGGGCACACACCTCGCGCAGCAGATCCAGGTTCGGCCCGCGCATCGTGCCGTCCTTGGTGATGTCGGTGACCACGTACCGGCTCGCGCCCGCCTTGTCCAGCCGCTCCAGCACCTCGTACAGGTCACCACCGTCGCGGGTCCAACCCCGCGCCGACAGGGTGTGACCCCGCACGTCCAACCCGATGGCCACCCGGTCGCCGTACTCCGCGACCACCCGGTCACACCAGACCGGGTCCTCCAGGGCGGCGGTCCCGATGTTCACCCGGGCCGCCCCGGTGCCCAGCGCCGCGCGCAGCGACTCGTCGTCACGAACGCCGCCGGACAACTCCACCTTCACGTCCAACTGCCGCACCACCTCCGCCAGCAGGTGCGCGTTGGTGCCCCGACCGAACGCCGCGTCCAGGTCGACCAGGTGGATCCACTCCGCGCCGTCCTGCTGCCAGGCCAGCGCCGCGTCCAACGGGTCGCCGTAGATGCTCTCGCTTCCGACGGCGCCCTGCACGAGCCGGACGGCCCGGCCGTCAGCGACATCCACGGCGGGTAACAGGGTGAGGCTCAAGGTCTTCTCCTCGATCAGGTACGACGGTCCAGGGCGATCACGACGATCGCCGGCAGTACGAGCAGCAAGAGCACGATCAGCGCGATACGCAACGCCAGGTTGTCGACGAACGTCCAGATCAGGATCAACGCCGCGCCGGTGAGCAGCACGATCGCGGCCCGCTCACCCCGGGTGTGCCGAGCCAGTCGCCCGGAACGACCCCGCCGCAGCCGCGGCGTCAACCCGCGGACCACAGCGCGACGGCGCTGCCGGCGAGCGACCTGGCGCTGCCGGACCGCCCGCTCGCGGGCCTGCTCCGCCTCCCGCTCCGCCCGCCGGCGGGCGCGCTCCCGGCTCACCGCGACGCCCGCCGGCCGGGCACCGCGCGACGACGCTCAGTCACCGCTGGGCAACGTGGCGAGCCAGTTGCGCAGCAGCGCGGCACCGGTGTCGGCAGACTTCTCCGGATGGAACTGGGCCGCCGACAACGAGCCACGCTCCACCGCCGCGACGAAATCCGTGTCGTGGTGGGCGGTGGTCACCGTGGCACCGGCAGCGGCCAGCGCCGCCGGGTCGCCCATCGCGTACGAGTGGACGAAGTAGAACCGGCTCTGCTCGGACAGCCCGGCGAACAGCACCGACTCCCGAGGTGCCCGGACCGTGTTCCAGCCCATGTGCGGCAACCGGGTGGCGGCCAACCGGGTCACCCCGCCGGGCAGCAACCCCAGCCCCTTGGTCACCACGCCGTGCTCGTCGCCGTGCTCGAAGAGCACCTGCATGCCGACACAGATGCCGAGCACCGGCCGACCAGCGGCCACCCGCTCGGCGATCACCGGGCCGGCGCCCAGCGCCTCGATGCCCGCCATGCACGCCGCGTACGCGCCCACACCCGGCACCACCAGACCATCGGCGGCAGCCGCCGCGGCCAGGTCGTCGGTCACCCGGACGTCCGCTCCGGCGGCGGCCAGCGCCCGCTCCGCCGAACGCAGGTTGCCCGAGCCGTAGTCGAGCACCACCACGTCACTCATGTCGTCACCCCGATCACCCGTTCTCCGGCAGCAGCCGCAGCACCCCGGCGACCGTGGCGAGCACCGCGAGCGCCGCGGTGATCAGCACGGCGCCCTTCGGCGCGCCCTGCCGGTGGAGCGACCAGGTGCCACCCACCAGCACCCCGGCCAGAATCAACAGCAACGTCGGCAACGCGCCACCCATCAGACCGGCCTTCCATTCGCGACTGCGGGGCTCCGCTGCGCTGCACTCCTCGCGCTCATCAGAGCGCGCCCTTCGTGCTCGGGATCGCCCCGGCGGAACGCGGATCGATCGAGGTGGCCTCGCGCAACGCGCGGGAAACCGCCTTGAACTGCGCCTCCACCACGTGGTGCGCGTCCGGGTGACCACCCGGCCGGGCCGCCCGCAGCACGTCGACGTGCAGGGTGACCCGGGCCGCCTGACCGAAGGACTCCCAGATGTGCCGGGTCATGCTGGTCGCGTACACCGGCCCGATGTAGGGGGCGAGCACCGGCTCGTCGTGCACCACGTACGGCCGACCGGAGAGGTCCACCGCGGCCCGGACCAGCACCTCGTCCATCGGCACGGTCGCCGAGCCGTACCGCCGGATGCCTGCCTTGTCGCCCAGCGCCTCATCGAACGCCGCGCCCAGGGCGAGTGCGGTGTCCTCGATCGTGTGGTGCGCGTCGATCTCCAGGTCACCCACGGTGCGCACGGTCAGGTCGAAGCCACCGTGCCGGGCGATCTGGTGCAGCATGTGGTCGTAGAAGCCGACGCCGGTGCTGATCTCGGCGGCGCCGGTGCCGTCGAGATCGATCTCGACGAGGACCTTGGTCTCCTTGGTGATCCGCTCCACCCGGGCGGTCCGACTCATCGCGAAGTCTCCATTGCAGAAAGGAAGGCGTCGGTCTCGGCGGCGGTGCCGGCGGTCACCCGCAGCCAGCCGGGCAGGCCGACGTCACGGACCAGCACCCCCTGCGCCAGCAGGGCGTTCCAGACGACTGTCTGGTCGCCGCCCACCTCGAAGAGCACGAAGTTGGCGTCGCTGTCGGCGACCCGCAACCCCCGCTCGCGCAGCGTCGCCACGATCCGGTCCCGCTGCGCCATGATCGCGCTCACCGTACCGAGAAGGGCATCGCGGTGGGCCACCGCCGCGCGTGCCGCGGCCTGGGTGAGCGCGGAGAGATGGTACGGCAAACGGACGAGCTGCACCGCCCGCACCACCGCCGGGTCGGCGGCCAGGTAACCCAGCCGGCCGCCGGCGAAGCCGAACGCCTTGCTCATCGTCCGGGTGACCACCAGCCGCGGGTGGCCGGGCAGCACCGCCAGCGCGCTGATCGTCCCGGGTCGGGCGAACTCGGCGTACGCCTCGTCGGCGACCACCATCCCGGGGGCGACGTCGAGCACCGCGGCGATCACCGCCGGATCCAGTGCCGTGCCGGTGGGGTTGTTCGGCGAGC
This sequence comes from Micromonospora sp. NPDC005171, assembly GCF_040608575.1. NCBI lineage: Bacteria > Bacillati > Actinomycetota > Actinomycetes > Micromonosporales > Micromonosporaceae > Micromonospora > Micromonospora sp. NPDC005171. The sequence continues at coordinate 25,494 of NZ_JBEXIM010000009.1, forward strand.
AGAGGAAGACCACATCCGGCTGGTGCTCGCGGACCTGGGCGACCGCCTCCTCGGCGGTCAGCCCGAAGTCGACGCCGCGCGCGGCGGGCACCCACCGGGTGCTGGTGCCGAGAGCCAGCAGCGGGTGCATCGAGTACGCCGGAACGAAGCCGAGCGCGGTGCGCCCCGGCCCGCCGAACGCCTGGAGCAGTTGCTGCTGGATCTCGTTGGAGCCGTTGGCCGCCCACACCTGGTCGACGGTGAGCCCGTGCCCGAGATATTCGGCCAGGTCGGCGCGGAGCGCCACCGCGTCCCGGTCCGGGTAGCGGTTCAGCTCGCGCAGCTCGGCCGCGAGCGCCTTGCCGATCGCCTCGACCACCGGCTCCGGCACCGGGTGGGAGTTCTCGTTGGTGTTGAGCCGCACCGGCACGTCCAGTTGCGGCGCCCCGTACGGCGACAGCCCGCGCAGGTCGGCCCGGATCGGCAGCTCGTCCAGGCTGGTCACGCCGACCCTCCCGGGAAACGGGCCTGGACCGCCTGGCCGTGCGCGGGCAGGTCCTCCACGTTGGCCAGGGTGACCACGTGGGGGGCCACGTCGCGCAGCGCCGCCTCGGTGTACTCGATGAGGTGCACACCGCGCAGGAAGGACTGCACGGACAGGCCGGAGGAGTGCCGGGAACAGCCGCCGGTGGGCAGCACGTGGTTGGACCCGGCGCAGTAGTCGCCGAGCGACACCGGCGACCAGGCACCCACGAAGATCGCCCCGGCGTTGCGGACCCGCAGCGCCCACTCCCGGGCGTCGACAGTCTGGATCTCCAGGTGCTCGGCCGCGTACGCGTCGACCACCCGCAGCCCCGCCTCGAGGTCGTCGACCAGGACCACACCGCTCTGCTCACCGGTCAGCGCCGTGGTGACCCGCTCGGCGTGCTTGGTCGCCGGCACCTGCCGGGCCAACTCCACCTCGACCGCCTCGACCAACGCCACCGACGGGGTGACCAGCACGCTCGCGGCGAGCGGGTCGTGCTCGGCCTGACTGATCAGGTCGGCGGCCACGTGCGCCGGGTCGGCCGTGTCGTCGGCCAGGATGGCGATCTCGGTCGGCCCTGCCTCGGCGTCGATGCCGACCACGCCGCGCAGCAGCCGCTTCGCGGCGGTCACCCAGATGTTGCCGGGGCCGGTGATCAGGTCGACCGGGTCGCACCGCAGCTCACCCGCCGGGTCCACCGCGGCGCCGTACGCCAGCATCGCCACCGCCTGGGCCCCGCCCACTGCGTACACCTCGTCGACGCCGAGCAGCGCGCACGCGGCGAGCACCCGAGGGTCGGGCAGGCCGCCGTTGTCCTTTTGCGGCGGGCTGACCACCACCAGTGAGCGCACCCCGGCCGCCTGGGCCGGCACCACGTTCATCACCACGGTCGACGGATACATCGCCAGGCCACCGGGCACGTAGAGACCCACCCGGTCGACCGGCAGCCACCGCTCGGTGACCGTGCCGCCGGGCACCACCTGGGTGGTGTGGTCGGTGCGCCGCTGGTCGGCGTGCACCCGACGGGCCCGGGCGATGGACTCCAGCAGCGCGGCACGCACCGCCGGGTCGAGCACCCCCTCCGCCTCGGTGATCGCCTCGACCGGCACCCTCAGCACCTCTGGGGAAATGCCGTCGAACCGTTCGCTGGCCTCCCGGATGGCCGGGTACCCATGCTCACGGACCGCCTCCACCAGGGGCCGGATGCGCTCGACGGCGACGGACACGTCGAGCTGGGCACGGGGCAGCAGGCGGCGCGGGTCACCGAGACCGTCGCGCAGGTCGATCCGATTCAGCACCCTTGCGAGTCTAGGCGGCCGACCCGACGTCCACCCGAGCCGCCCGTCCGCCGGGACGGTGAGCCGGGCCACGCCCCCGGGGGCGAGATTGGTTAGGCTCGACCATGTGACCGCACGGCTGCCGGTGTTTCCGCTCGCAACGGTGCTCTTTCCCGGGTTGGTGCTGCCGCTGCACATCTTCGAGGAGCGCTACCGGGCGCTGGTCCGGCACCTGGTCGGCCTGCCCGAGGGCGCCCCGCGTGAGTTCGGCGTGGTGGCCATCCAGGCCGGTTGGGAGGTCGCGCCCGCCGGCCCCGGCGCGCGGGCGACGCCGAGCGTCGGCGAGGTGACGCTGCACGAGGTGGGCTGCACCGCCGAGCTGCGCCAGGTGACCGAGCTGGCCGATGGCGGTTTCGACATCGTCACTGTCGGTCGCCGTCGGTTCCGGATCGCCGAGGTCGACGACAGCGCCGAGCCCTACCTGACCGCCGACGTCGAGTGGCTGCCCGACCCGGGCGGCCCGGACGAGGTGGCCGATCTGCTGGCCGCCCGGGTGATCGCGGTGTTCCGGCAGTACCTCGGCCTGATCCGCTCCGACCCGGAGGAGATCTCCGAGCAGCTGCCGGAGGACCCGACGGTGCTCTCGCACCTGGTGGCGGCGACCGCGGCGCTCACCGTCGATGACCGGCAGCGGCTGCTGGCCATCGACGACACCGCCTCCCGGCTCCGCGCCGAGCTGCGTTTGCTCAACCGCGAGGCGGCTCTGCTGCGTCAGGTGCGGGCGGTTCCGGTGCCGCTGGCGGAACTGGCGTCCCCGCCGACACCCAACTGAACTCCCCCGGCTCGGGCTCCGGGCGTAGCCCCGGCCACCGCGACCAGCCGGCCAGCAGGGTGTACATGACCGCAGCCCCGAACGCCGGCAGCAGCAGGTTGCCGTGCGGCACCGGCAGCACGCCGAGCAGCCAGTCCACCCCACCGGCGCGCAGGTCGGCGGGTTTACTGAAGGCCTGCCCGGCCGGGGCGGTGGCCAGCAACCGGTCGAAGGTGGCAAGGCCGATCCGCCGTCCCACCTGCCAGGCCACCGGCGCGGCGACGAGCGTGCCGAGCACCGCGGCGAGCAGCCCGACCGGGCCGCGCCGCCGACGCAGCACGAACCACAGGGCGAGCGCCACGATCAGCCCGAAGGCCAGCCCGAGCAGGCTGAACCAGCCGTCGGCGGCGATCGGCTGCTCCGGTTGCGGCTCGGCGTAGATCGCCCCCTCGGCGGTCTTGAGCACCGGAGTGTCCGGCGCGAGCGCGGCCCAGAGCAACCCGAGCGGGACACCCAGCGCGGCCAGCGCGAGCACGGCGCCCAGCACCGTCGCCACGGCACGCAGCGGACGACGCGGCTCGTCGAACCGCAGCTCCAGCGAGCTCTGGTACGCCGCCGAGGCCGGCGCAGCGCCCGGGTCGAACCCGCCCGGTGGCGGCCCGGTCGGCGCGACGGTGGCCGGCGGTGTGCCGGCGGACGGCTCGACCGCCGACGGCGTCGGACCGGACGTTCGGGGTGGCGCGGTGCGGTCGGGCTCGTCGGCGGGCCGCTCAGGGTCGGGGTTGTCCGGGCTCACCCGATGATCCTCTCAGGCCCGGTGCGGGGCCGGGGCTCCGGTGGCGGCAGACCAGCTCACCGGGCGAACGGCTCCACCATCATCGCCGCGGCCCGCAGCCACGCCTGCCGGGTCTCCGGCTGGAGCTGGTGGTACTCGATCGACGACCCGGTCTCCAGAGCCGGGTCGTACGGCACGACGGCCACCCCGCGGGTACGGGTGGCGAAGTGCCGCTCCAGGTCGTCCTGCAGGGTCGAGCGACCCGGGGTCGGGCAGGAGATGAGGGTGATCGCGTTGTCCGCCAACTCGCCCATGCCCTCCTCGTGCAGCAGGTCGAGCATCCAGTCCGCGCTGAACGCCGCGTCCTCCCGGGGCACTGTGGTCACCACCAGCTGGTCGGCTGCCTGCATCACCGTGCGCCAGTTGGGGCTCTCCACGTTGTTGCCGGTGTCCACGCAGACCACTTCGTGGGTGCGCCGCAGCAGCTCCAGCACCCGCCGGACGGTGAACTGGTCGAGTCGCTGGGCGAAGCGCGGGCTCTCCTCGCCGGCCAGCACGTCGTACGAGCCGTCGGAGGCGTGCCGCAGGTAGTCGTCCAGCCGATCCAGCAGGGTCGCACCCTCCAGGATCTCGATCTGGGCCAGGTCGCTGATCAGGTGCCGGATCGTCCGGGCGTGCCGGGCGCTGCCGGCGCGTAGGCCGAGGGTGCCGCGCAGCTCGTTGTCGTCCCAGGCCAGCACGCCCTTGCCACGCACGCTGCCGACGGTCGCCGCGGCGAGCACTGTGGCGGTCGTCTTGTGCACCCCGCCCTTGGGGTTGGCGAAGGCGAACACCCGGGGTGTGCCCAGGTCCCGCTGGAGCACCCCGTTGGCGCGCTCCTGCTCCTGGTCCACGGCCGGTGGCCGCCACTCGATCCGCGCCGGATAGGCACGCTCGGCGATCGCCGAGCCGACCGCCGGGGCGGGTGGCGGCGGGACGGGCGGGGCGACCGGCGGGGGCGGCGGCGCGGCGATGGGCGGCGGGGCGATCGGCGGGGGCGGCGGCGCGGCGGCCGGATAGCCGGTCTCCGGCTGGTAACCGGTTTCCAGCAGCGCGTACCGCGACTCCACCGGCGGGTCGCCCGGCCGGTAGCCGTTGTCCAGCAACGCGTAGCGCGACGGGACCGGGTCGGGGCCGCGCGCCGGCGGCTCGGGCTCGGCCCGGTACGTCGGCTCGGCCCGGTAGCCCGGCGTGGCGCGGTAGTCCGGCTCAGCGCGGTAGCCCGGGTCGGTCCGGTAGCCGGGCTCAGCGCGGTAGTCCGGCTGTTCGGTCCGGTACGCCGGCTCCGCGCGATAGTCCGGCTCGGCCCGATAACCCGGCTCGGCCCGGTACGCCGGCTCGGCGCGATAGTCCGGTTCGGCGCGATAGTCGGGCTCCGCCCGGTAGGCGGGCTCGGCTCGGTAGGCAGGGTCGGCCCGGTAGGCAGGGTCGACCCGGTAGGTCGCCTCGGCCCGGTAACCAGGCTCCGCGCCGTACGACAGGTCGGCGGGATGCCCGATCGCGGATGCCCGCCCGGCGTAGCCGTTGGGGGCCGCACGCCGTGGCAGCGGGTCCGGCGGTGGCTCCTCGCCGTGCCGCTCCGACTCGGTCTGCTCCGCGCCGCGACCGCCCAGTCGGGCACGGTCCAACAACGCGCGCCACCGCGGCGCTGGTTCGGCCGGCCGGCCCCAGCCGGTCTCACTGCCCTCCACGGCCCGCCCTCCCAGCGCCATCGATCTCTGTCTGACAGGCTACGAACCCAACCCTATTCGGACCACACCTCAGAGCGCACACCAGCCGGGGCAGATCACGACGACGACGGCGACGGCGACTGTTCGGCGACGGCGGCGTCCGGCGAGGTGGCGACGCTCGGCGGTGCCGACTCGACGGCCTCCGACTTCGACGGTTCGGGTGACGGGATCATCACGACCGGTGCGGGTTCCGACGATTCGCCCACCGGGGCCGAGGGCGCCGGTGCGCTGACCGCCGGCGCTGGCCGCTCGGTCTGGGTCGGCGCGGGGCTCGGCCCGGTGTCGGCCGGCGGGCGCACCACGTCGTGCTGCTCGGGCAGGGGCGGCGTGAAGACGGTGCGGTCCAGCCGGTACACCTCGGGGGCGGGGTCGACCGCCCGCACGTCCGGCCGGGCCGCGACGCCGAGCAGCGCCACCGGCGTCGCGCGAACCACCGCCGCGTACACGCAGGCGCAGCCGGTGCGGTACGCGGCGGCCTCGGCGGCGGCCACCTCGGCGCCGCTGGCGTACTGCTCCCGCAGCTCCCGCTCGCCCAGCCCGTCGCCGTCGACGGCGGCAGCCCTGGCCCGGTAGTCGGCGGCCTCGGACTCCTTGCGGGCCGCCACCTGCTGCATGCCGGCGACCACGTCGTCGGGCACCCGCAGCGCGGGGATCTTGACGATCTCGGTCTGCCGGCCGGGCAGCGGAACCCGCCCGAAGACGGTCGAGACCCCGACGTCGCCGAGCACCGTCGCCAACCGCCGCGGTGGCAGGTACGCGTCGAGCGTGACCAGCGCGTACGTCCCGCCCTCGGCGGCCGCCGCGGCGGACCCGGGCAACGCGGCCAGGTCGGCCGCGGCCGAACGCAGGTAGCCGGGGACGGAGTCGCCGTCGGCAACGCCGACCCGGGTCACCTCGCCGACCGTCCGGTCGCCGACCGGAGTGTCGTCGACGGCCCAGACGGCGGTGCCCAGCACGGCCGCCGCCGAGAGCACGGCGGCCCAACTGAGCACGCCGGACCGCGCCGACCGGTCGCCCAGCCGGGCCACGGCCCGGGTCAGCGGCGGCAGCAGCCGCTGGTCCAGCTGCCGCAGCAGGTTGCCGGTGCGCACGGGCGGGATCCCCTCTGTGGAACGGTGTCGGACGGTCGCCGCTCAGTCACGCAGGATCTGGAGCGCACGGTCCAGGTCGTCAGGGTAGTCGCTGACGAACCGGACCTCGTCCCCCGTTCGGGGGTGCAAAAAGCTCAGTTCGCGGGCGTGCAGCCACTGTCGGGCCAGGCCGAGACGGGCCGAGAGGGTTGGATCGGCGCCGTAGGTGAGGTCACCCACGCAGGGGTGCCGCAGGGTGGAGAAGTGCACCCGGATCTGGTGGGTCCGGCCGGTCTCCAGCCGAACGTCGACAAGACTCGCCGCCGGGAACGCCTCCAGGGTGTCGTAGTGGGTGATGCTCGGCTTGCCGCCGGAGACCACCGCCCACCGGTAGTCGTGAGTGGGGTGCCTGTCGATCGGCGCGTCGACGGTGCCCCGCAGCGGGTCCAGGTGACCCTGCACCACCGCGTGGTAGCCCTTGTCGACCTCGCGGTACTTGAAGGCCCGCTTCAACGCCGTGTACGCCTGCTCGCTCTTGGCCACCACCATGATCCCGGTGGTGCCCACGTCGAGCCGGTGCACCACGCCTTGGCGCTCGGCGGCGCCGCTGGTGGAGATTCGGTGCCCGATCGCGGCGAGCGCGCCGATCACCGTCGGCCCGGTCCACCCGGGGCTGGGGTGCGCGGCAACCCCAACCGGCTTGTCGACAACGACGATGTCGTCGTCGGCGTAGACCACCCGCAGGCCGGGCACCGCCTGCGGCACCACGGTCGGCGGTGCGACCGGGGCGGGCAGCGTGACGTCCAGCCAGGAGCCGGCCTTGACCTTGTGCGAGTTGGGCCGGGCGGAGCCGTCGACAAGCGCGTCTCCGGCGTCGACCAGAGCCGCGGCGGCGGTGCGGGAGAGCCCGAACAGGCGGGACACGGCCTGGTCCAGGCGCATGCCGTCGAGGCCGTCCGGAACGGGAAGGGAACGGTGGTCGCCGCCAGCGGCGAACGCGGAGGTCATGCCCGCTCCCTCTGCTCGGCGCCCGGTGTGGCGTCAGTGGTGGCCAGGTCGCCGTCGCGGCCCGCCCGCCGGCCGTCACGCTGGCGGCCGGTCAACTCCAACAGGACGGCCAGCAGCACGCCGCAGACCAACGAACTGTCGGCCAGATTGAACACCGGCCAGACCTGACCGTACGGGTCGAAGAGGCTGATCATGTCGACCACGTGCCCGTGGAAGGGGGACGGCGCCCGGAAGATCCGGTCGACGAGGTTGCCCAACGCGCCACCGAGCACCAGGCCGAGGGAGATCGCCCAGGGCAGCGAGCGCAGCCGCAGTGCCATCCAGACGATCCAGCCGACCACTCCGATGGTGATCAGCGGGAAGACCCAGGTGTGGTCCGCGCCGATGCTCCAGGCCGCGCCGCTGTTGCGGGTCAGGCTCAGGTAGACGAACCCGCCGAGCAGCCGGACCGGCTCCCGATCGGTCAGCGCGGCGAGCGCGAGGTGCTTGGTGACCAGGTCGGCCAGCAGGGCCACCAGGGCGACTCCGGCGAGAATCGCGACGGCCCGGGGCCGGCGGGTGCCGCCGCCCGGGTCGGTGCGGCCGGGTTCGGCGGACGGTACTGCGGTCATGCGCTCCCCATCGACAGTCTTGGCGGTGATCACTCACCGTCTCATCGCCGCCGGGGAACGGACCTCAGCGCCGCTCCTCCAGCTGCTTGCACGTCACACACAGGGTGGCTGACGGGAAGGCGGCGAGGCGCTCGACCGGGATCGGGTTGCCGCACCGCTCGCACCAGCCGTAACCACCCTCGTCGAGGCGCTCCAGAGCGCGCTCCACCTGCGTGATCCGTTCCAGAATGCTGTTGGCGAGAGAGATCTCCTGCTCCCGCTCGAGCGTCTTGGTGCCCGTGTCGGCCTGGTCGTCCCCGGCCGAGTCGGTCAGCCGATCGCGCTGCAGCTCGGTGATCTCACTCAGCGTCTGATCGTACTCGGCGCGAAGCTCGTCCCGCCGCGCCGCCAGCGCCGCCCGGATCTTCTCGGTCTCGGCGGTGCTGCGGGTGGCCTTGGCCACCGGCTTACGCCCGGCGGTCCTGGTGTCGGATGGCTTCGCCATGGGTCGCTCCCTCGGCCGGGGAACCGCGCGGTCCGCGGCGCCTGGGTCAGGGGGCGCCGACCAGGGCGTCCCCTATGTACGAAAAGGGGCGCGCAGCGACGATGGCCGCGCACTCCGGAGGTTGGCAAGAATACGGAACGTACAGGCGTCCGACAACGTGCCGCACCGTCGCACCGTCTAACAGCCCCTAGCCCTGCCTAACTGGGGCAAAGGGAACGCTAGCAGATCAATCGACCACCTCATCCCCGTACTCACCAAACCATCGGGCCAGACGACCCCTCCGACTGACCGCCCGCAACCGCCGTTCCGCAGCGTCCCGCACCCCGGCGGTCGCCACGATCAGCAAACTGTCGCCGGTCTTCAACCGGGTGTCAGGTGCGGGCACGAAGCCCACGCCGTCGCGCAGCACCAGGGTCACCGACGCGCCCAGCGGAAGGCGCAGCTCGTCGACGTGCACGCCGGCCAGTCGCGAGCCGGGCGGCACCTCCACCTGGAGCAGGTCCGCCCGCATCCGCTCCAGCGGAGCGGTCTCCACGTGGATCTCGGCGGCCTCGGCCGGCGCGGTCACCCGCAACCGGCGGGCGAAAGGTCCCAGCGTCCCGGTCTGCACCAGCGTGAAGATCACCACCAGCACGAAGACCACGTCGAAGAGCCGCTCCGCGCCGGGCACCCGCTCGGAGAGCGGAATGGTGGCCAGCACGATCGGCACCGCCCCGCGCAGCCCGGCCCAGGACAGGAACGCCTGTTCTCGAAGGCCGACGCGGAACGGCAACGCCGAGACGGCCACCGACAGCGGCCGGGCCAGCAGCACCAGCGCCAGCCCGGCGACCACCGCGGGCAGCACCGCCGTGTCCAGCCGGCCCGGCGAGGCCAGCAACCCGAGCAGCACGAACAACCCGATCTGGGCCAGCCAGGCCAGCCCGTCCGCGAAACCGAGAATCGCCTGCCGGTGCGACAGGCGGGCATTGCCCAGCAACACCCCGGCCACGTAGACGGCAAGGAAGCCCGAGGCGTGCAGAACCGCCCCCGCGGCGTACGCCAGCACGGTGATGCCCACCGCGGCGATCGGGTAGAGCCCGGCCGAGGGCAGCGCTGCCCGGCGCAACGCCCAGGTGCCGGCGACGCCCGCGGCCACCCCCACCGCCGCGCCGGCGCCCAGCTCGTAGCAGACCAACGCGACCTCGTACCACCACGGGTGCGAGAAGCCCTGGTGGGACAGCAACACCACCAGCAGCACCACGGGGGCGTCGTTCATCCCCGACTCGGCCTCGAGGGTCGCCACCAGTCGGGGCGGCAACCGCAGCCGGCGCAGGGTGGCGAAGACGGCCGCCGCGTCGGTGGACGAGAGCACCGCGCCGTAGAGCAGCGCCAACCGCCAGTCCAGGCCCAGCAGCAGGTGCACGGCGACGCCCACCACCACGATGCTGACGATCACGCCGACCGTGGAGAGCGCGGAGGCCAGCCCGAGCACCGGACGCAGCGTGGTCCACCGGGCGGTCAGGCCGCCCTCGGCGATGATCACGATCAGCGCGCAGAAGCCGAGGGTCCGGGTCAGCTCGACGTCGTCGAACCGGATGCCCAGCCCGCCCTCGCCGATCGCCACGCCCAACGCCAGGTAGACCAGGAGGCTGGGCACGCCGAGCCGGGTGGAGAGTCGCACCGCGCCGACCGCGACCAGCAGCACGGCCGCACCGAGCAGCAGCGCGATATCCAACCCGGGCGTCACGGCTGCCTTGCCTGGGCTGTCCTCACTCGGCGGATCCGTCGCGCAGGCGGCGCAGCACCTCGGGCAACTCCGGGCCGGGCCGGTCGACGAGGAAGAGCTTGTCCCGGCTGGCCGCGCCGGCGCGCAGCGACACGGCGGCCGGCCGGACGCCCAACGCGCCGGCCAACGCCCGGCGGGCCGCCTCGGTGGCTCGACCGTCGACGGCCGGGTCGTGGACCGCGATCACGAGGGCGGGCCCGTGCGGGCCGTCGAAGCGACCACCCACCCGGTCCCGGGAGGCGCCCGGCTTCACCCGTACCGCCACGGTGAGCGTGTCCTGCGCGGGCACCGGCACCGCTTCAGATCGGCTGGGCGTCGGCGAGGAGAGCGGTCGCCGGCGCGCAGTGCGCGCACGAGGTGAAGCCGAGTTCCACGGCCTCGGCGACCGGCAACGTCTCGGACTGCCAGCCATCCAGGTGGGGGCAGCCGTCGAGGTGGTAACGGGGGCGGCCGTCGACGACCTCGACGGCGTCGAGCAGTCGTGCCACCCGGGCCGCCTCGGCGGCCGTGATCTGCTGTGCGGCTGGCTCGTCGACCGCCGCGACAGCGGGGTCGAACACGTCGTCGGTCGACGCCGCGATCGGCGACGCCGAGCTGACCGGCCGGGCAGGCGAGGGCTCGTCGTCCGCCGCGGTCACGAACGGGGCAGCCTCGTCGACGCGCGAGTCGAACGGCGCCGCGTCATCGACGCGTGGCGGGTCGAGCGGCGACGCCTCATCGATCGGCGACACATGGTCGACCGGCGACGCGGGTGGTTGCCGCCACCCGGCGCCGCCGGTACCAAACGTCGTGGGCACGTGCTGGGCCGGCACCTCCGGCTCGACCAGCGGCGGCCCGTACGCGACACCCGGTGTGGCCTGGCTGGCCGTGCGGGGTGCGTCGGGGTGTCGCCGGTCGGTCCGGCCGGGATCCGCCATGGCGCGGTTGGCGGCTGCCTGGCGGGCGCCCACCACCAACGCCACGGCAGCCAGCAGGCTGGCCGCGATGGAGATGACCAACAGGAAGCTGGAGCCACCGGCCAGGCCGAGCACCAGTAGCACCACCGCGACGAGGATGAGCAGAAGACTTGCGACTATCACGGCTCACCCCCGCCGCGTCGAACCGTCCAGGCCGGGCCGGCGACCGTCACCATCTCTGCGGACAGCGATCGCCGGCCGGTGCTCAGCGTCCGGCTTCGAGGGCGCCGGAGCGCCCGCCGCCGCCGTACGAACCAGCGAGACCTGCTGCGGCCAGCCCGTTGCCGCCAGCGACCCGGCCGGCTTCGGAGCGGGTCATCTCGGCCTCGAGGCCCTGGCCACGACCGTCGAGGTCACGCAGCTGGCTCTCCAGGTAGGCCTTGAGCCGGGTACGGTACTCGCGCTCGAACTGCTTGAGCTCCTCGATGTGCTTCTGCAGCGCCGTGCGCTTGGCGTCCAGGCCGCCCATGGCCTCCTGGTGCCGCTGGCGGGCGTCCCGCTCAAGGGCGTCAGCCTTCGCGCGCGCCTCCCGGGTCACCTCCTCGGCCTTGCTGCGAGCCTCGGAGAGCAGCTGGTCCGCCTCGCGGCGAGCGTCGGACACGTGGTCGTCGGCGGTGCGCTGGGCCATCATCAGCACGCGCAGGGCCTGCTGCTCACCGTCGCCGGTGACGCCGCCGGCCGGGCCGCCGGTCGCGCGGACCTGCTCCAGCTCGGCCTGCATCGCGCGGGCGGCCTGCTCGGCCGCCGACTTGTCGCGCTGCACCCGGTCCAGTTGGGCCTTGACGTCGTTGAGCTCCGCCGCCAGTCGGGCGTCGCCGCCGGGGCCGGCGGGGGCACCGCCACGGCCGCCGCGCTCCACCTGGGCGCGCAGCTCGTTGTTCTCCTCGATGAGACGGGCGAGCTCGCGCTCGACCTCATCAAGGAAGGCGTCGACCTCCTCCTCGTCATACCCCCGCTTGCCGATCGGCGGCTTTTTGAAGGCGACGTTGTGGACGTCGGCCGGGGTCAGCGGCATCGAAACTCCTCGGGTCAGTTGCGGCCGCGAAAGCGCGTCGGTCATCAGGCAGATGCCCTGATCGACGGCCCTAACACGAACTCCATCAGCACGAACAGGATAACCAGGAGCACAAGGGAGGCCAGGTCGATGCTCACGGTACCAATTCGCAGCGGAGGGATCACACGCCTCAACGCGTTGAGAGGGGGATCAGTGACGCTCCACACGGATTCCAATCCTGCCGATGCTCCACGCCCCGGTTGCCAGCGACGGCCGTACTGCAGGACGGCGCTCAACACGAACCGGGACAGAAGAAGGAGCAGGAAGACATAAAGGATCAGGTACAGCACTTGCAGTAAGATCGACAACACGGTCAGCGACGTCCCTCGGGTCGGGCGGGATCAACTCAGACTGAAAAAGCCGCCCTCAGCGATCTTGGCTTTGTCCTCAGCGGTGACCTGGACATTTGCCGGTGAGAGCAGGAACACCCGATTGGTCACGCGCTCGATCGTACCGCGCAGGCCGAACGCCAGCCCGGCGGCGAAGTCCACCAGACGGCGGGCATCGGCCTCATCCATCTCGGTGAGATTGATGATCACCGGAACCCCGTCGCGGAAGTGCTCGCCGATGGTGCGCGCCTCGCGGTAGGTGGTGGGGTGCAGCGTGGTGATCTGGTAACGCTGCTCCTCCTCGGGCAGGGCCCGCTCGCGCGACGTGACCTGCGGCGCGAGGGCCAGGTTGTCCCGAGTGTGGTAGGTCAGCGCACCGGAGGTCTCGCCCGCCGACGACCGGGTGATCGACCGGACGCTGGACCGCTCGATCCGCTCCGGCCGCTCACCGTCACCGCGCTCGGACTCACTCAACCGCCCGCTCGGGCGCTCGGAGAGCCGACCCCGCCCGGTGTCGCGCGACCGGGGAGCCGGCGGCTCCTCGGTGTCGTCCTCGTCGTCGTCGGCGAACTCCTCGGCGTACCGGCTCTGCCGGTAACGCGAGTCGCGGTAGCCACCCTTGTCGTAGCCACCGTCGTCGTAGGCCCGCTCGTCGTCTTCTTCGACCAGACCGAGCCAGACCCCCGCCTTGCGCAGTGCACCCATCCCGCGCCCTTCCGTCCGCCGTGCGGCACGCGCCCCCGTGCCATGTCGCCCGTCGCGAGTGGACAACCATGCCCATCGGACCGGAACGGCAATCCCCCGGTGCGCGATTCGCGTCGCGCGCCACGACCCCCGACTAGGAGACGCCCGCTCCTGAAACAACACTGATGTAATTTGCTTGTCTCGCGGTCAGGCTACCGCAGCGTGGGACGCATTCCGAGCAACGCGCTACCGACGCGGACATGTGTCGCGCCGTAACGGATCGCGATTTCGAAATCTCCGCTCATACCGGCGGACAACGCGGTGGCTCCCGGATGGACAGCCCGAAACGCGTCGGTCACCTCCGCGAGCCGGGCGAACGCCCGCTCCGGCTCCCACCCCAGCGGAGCGACAGCCATGAGACCGACCAGACGCAGCCCTGGCGCGTCGGCCACCGCCTCGGCCACCGGCTCCAATCCGGAGCCCGGATCCGCCGAGTCGGGCAGGGCTCCGCCCCGGGCCGCGTCGCCGTCGATGCTCACCTGGATCAGTGCGTCGAGCGGCGTCTGCCGGTCGGCGGTCGCGGTGGCCAACGCCCGGGCCAGCCGGACACTGTCGACGGAATGCACCACGTCGGCGTAGCGGACCACCGAGCGGGCCTTGTTGCGCTGCAACTGCCCGATGAAGTGCCACCGGGGACGCGCCCCGGCGGCAGCCACCTCGGCGGCCTTGCCGGCTGCCTCCTGGTCGCGGTTCTCCCCCATGTCGGTCACCCCGAGCCCGGCCAACGCCACCACGTCGCTGGCCGGGTAGGTCTTCGTCACCGCGATCATCGTGACCTCGGCGCGGTCCCGGCCCGCCCGCGCGCAGGCGTCATCGACCCGGGACCGCACCTGTGCCAGACCGGCCGCGAGTTCGGCGTGCCGATCCGGTCCCACAGTGGCTGAGCTGTGGTTCATCGGCGGTGCTCAGGACCCGTTCTTGAGAAAGTCGGGAACGTCCACGTCGTCGAAGAGCACGCGGCGCGGCGACTGGGCCGGAGCCGGGTTGGTGGCCGGGGCCGGCACCGGAGTGCTCTGCGGTGCCGGCTGGTTGGTGTTGGTCTTGCGGGTCGGCTCGGCCGCCTTGTACGCGGGCGTGCCGCCGTCGAAGCCCGCGGCGATGACCGTCACCCGCACCTCGTCACCGAGCGCGTCGTCGATGACCGCGCCAAAGATGATGTTGGCGTCCGGGTGGGCCGCGTCGGTGACCAGCTGGGCGGCGTCGTTGATCTCGAACAGGCCCAGGTCGGAGCCACCGGCGATGGACAGCAGCACGCCCCGCGCGCCGTCCATGCTCTGCTCCAGCAGCGGGCTGGAGATGGCTGCCTCGGCCGCCTCGACCGCGCGGTTCTCGCCGCGGGCGCTGCCGATGCCCATCAACGCGCTGCCGGCGCCGCTCATCACGCTCTTGACGTCGGCGAAGTCCAGGTTGATCAGACCCGGCGTGGTGATCAGGTCGGTGATGCCCTGCACACCCGAGAGCAGCACCTGGTCAGCCGTGCGGAACGCGTCCATCATGCTGATGTTGCGGTCACCCAGGGCCAGCAGCCGGTCATTCGGGATGACGATGAGCGTGTCGCACTGGTTACGGAGTTCGTCTATGCCCGTCTCGGCCTGCACCTGGCGGCGCTTGCCCTCGAAGGAGAACGGCCGGGTCACCACGCCGATGGTCAGCGCGCCGAGCTTGCGGGCGATGTTGGCCACCACGGGCGCGCCGCCGGTGCCGGTGCCGCCGCCCTCACCGCAGGTCACGAAGACCATGTCGGCGCCCTTGAGCACCTCCTCGATCTCGTCGCGGTGGTCCTCGGCGGCGTTCTTCCCGACGTCTGGGTTGGCCCCGGCCCCCAGGCCGCGGGTCAGCTCCCGGCCGACGTCGAGCTTGACGTCGGCGTCGCTCATCAGCAGCGCCTGCGCATCGGTGTTGATCGCGATGAACTCGACGCCCTTGAGCCCAACCTCGATCATCCGGTTGACGGCGTTGACGCCGCCACCCCCGATGCCGACGACCTTGATGACCGCCAGATAGTTGTGCGGAGGTGTCATCTCCGGTCCTTTCCTTCGAGATTGGCTTCGGCCGACCGGGTACGGCGTGGCCAGACCAGCGGCCGACGACAGCTGTCACCAGCGAGGATCAGGGGTAAACCCTAACCCTCTACTAGAGGCTTACAGTTATGTCAACCACTGAAGCTCTTCGAGGCAACGTAAGCGCCACCAAGCGATGAGCCAAGGACCCGGGCGGCGTGTCGCCGGGCGGAGCGCCACGGGTCACCTCCCCGCACGCTCACCGGTCAACGGAAGGTCACCACATCCGGCGCGCTCACGTCGATCCGGTCGGTGTCCTGGTCGAGCAGCGCGGTGGCCACCCGGGCCTTGTCCGTGCCCCGGGTCGCGTCGCCCCAGACCACCGTCCGGTCCCCCCGCAACCGCAGGCTGATCCGGGCCAGCCCCTCCACGTTCACGTCCACCAACTCCGCGCGCAACTGCGGCGTCAACGCGACGAGCACCTCCAGCGCGGCCCGGGTGCCCGGGTCGTCGGCGGCCGGCCGGGCCACCGTCACCTGCGGCAGGTCGGCGGGGCGTCGCTCCACGGTCCGGAACGCCACCCCGCTCCGGTCGACCAGGGCGAACGCCTCACCCTGGGGCACCACCGCCACCGCGGTCCGCTCGGTCACCCGCACCACCAGCGCGCCGGGCCAGTCCCGGGAGACAGTGGCCCGCTCCACCGCCGGCAGCGCGCCGACCCGACGGGCGGCGGCAGCCAGGTCCACCCGGGCCAGCGGCACCCCGTCCGGCACCCCGACCGCGTCGTGCACCTGCACCGGAGTGACCAGGTCGGCACCCTCCACGCGTACCTCCCGCACGCCGAACAGCCCGGTGCCGAGCACCGTCCAGGCGACCATGCCGGCCAGGGCCAGCACCCCGGCGGCCACCGCCCACGGCAACGCCGCCCGCATCCGACGCTGCCGGGCACGGGCCATGAACCGGCGGGTCGAGGGCGGTACCGCGTCGCGACCCGCCCGGACCAGCTGCCACCGCCGGGCCGGACCCCGACGCGGGGCACCGCCGTCGGCCGCGCTGGTCCGCCCTCGGGCCGGGCCGGGACTCATCCGGCCGTGGGCGCCGAGCCGCCAGGCACGGCGGTGCCACCGAGAGCCGCGCCGTCGCCGCCGGACGTGGCCCCACCCGGCACCGGGTCACCGATCGCCGGCGCGGTGGCCACCGGGTCGACGGCCGCGGTCGGCGCCGAGCCGTCCGTACGCTCACCCAGGGCGGCCAGCAGCTCGTCACCCATCAGCGAGATCGGCGGGGCGCCCATGGTGACCACCACGTCCCCCGAGCGCGCGCGACGGGCCACCTCGACCGGGGCCTGCTCCCACGACTCCACGAAGACCTTGCGGTCGGCGGGCAGATCCACCGCCGCGATCAGCGCCGCCGAGCCCTCCCCGGGCTGACGCAACTCACCCGGCCCGAAGACCTCCAACAGCACCACCTCGTCGGCGATGGCCAGCGACTCGGCGATCTCCGCCTGGTTGTCCCGGGTGCGGTACAGCCGGTACGGCTGAAAGACGACGATCAGCCGACCGTCCCCGGCGACCTCCCGAAGCGTCTGCATCGCCAACCTCATCGAGGTCGGATGGTAGGCGTACTCGTCGTAGACCAGCACGCCGTCCGCGACACCCTTGCGCTCGAAGCGCCGTCGCACCCCGGGGAAGACCGCCAGCGCGGCCTCCGCCGCCTCCAGCGGCAGTTCCAGCAGGTACGCGGCCAGCACCGCGGCGGCACTGTTCAGCCCCATGTGCCGTCCCGGCACCGGCAGCCGGAACTCGCCCAGCGACCGGCCGTCGATCGCGGCCAGGTAGCGCACCCCGCGTGCGGAGGAGACCATGTCGGTCAACCGCAGGTCGGCGTCGGCCGCCTCGCCGTAGGTGAAGACCCGCCGCCCCTCGGACCGCAGGCTCTCGGCCAGCCGCTGACCACCCGGGTCGTCGGCGCAGGTGATGATGAACCCGTCCGGGTCGGTGAGGCGGGCGAACTCCACGAACGCCGCCTCCAGCGTCGCGTAGTCGCCGTAGGTGTTCAGGTGGTCCGCCTCGACGTTGGTGATGATCGAGACGTACGGGCGGTAGATGAGGAACGAACGGTCGCTCTCGTCCGCCTCGACCACGAAGTGCTCGCCGGTGCCGTGGTGGGCGCCCGAGCCGACCTCGGAGATCTCTCCACCGATCACGAAGGACGGGTCCACACCGGCCTGCTGGAGCACCATCGTCACCATCGAGGTGGTGGTGGTCTTGCCGTGCGTGCCGGCGACGGCCACCGCTCGACGGCCGGTCATCGCCGCGGCGAGCGCCTCCGAGCGGTGCAGGACGCGCAGGCCGCGCCGACGCGCCTCGACCAGCTCCAGGTGGTCCTGGGGAATGGCCGACGAGTAGACGACGGTGTCCACGCCGTCGAGGTTGGTCACCTCGTGGCTGAGGTGGATGGTGCCGCCGAGCGCCCGCAGGCCCGCCAGCGAAGGCCACTCCCGCAGGTCGCTGCCGGAGACGCGGATGCCGCGGGTGAGCAGCAGCCGGGCCACGCCGAGCATGCCCACCCCGCCCACGCCGATCAGGTGGACGGCGCCCAGGTCCTCGGCGGTGACCGTGCCGGCCGGGGTGAACTGCGCGGTCATCGGGCCACCGCCGCCAGCACGAAGGAACGCAGCGCCTCGTCGCCGTCGCGCCGACCGTACGAAGCGGCGGCGGCTCCCATCGTGTACAGCCGCTGCGGGTCGCGGATGAGCGGGATGACGGTGCGCTCCAGCCAGTCCGGGGTGAGCTCCGCGTCGTCGACCAGCAGCCCGCCGCCGGCCTCCACCACGGGCAGCGCGTTGCGCCGCTGCTCCTGGTTGCTGTGCGGGTACGGCACGTAGATCGTGGGCAGCCCGATCGCGGCCACCTCGGCGACTGTCATCGCCCCGCCCCGGGCAAGCATCAGGTCGGCGGCGGCGTAGCCCAACTCCATCTCCGACAGGTACGGCAGCGTCACGTACGGCACCGGCAGGTCGGTGGGGATCGGCACCGGCTCGTTGCGGGCGCCCATCACGTGCAGCACCTGCACGCCGTTGCGGGCCAACTCCTTGGCCGCTCCGGAGACCGCCAGGTTGATCGAACGGGCGCCGGACGAGCCGCCGGACACGAAGAGCACCGGCAGGTCCGGGCGGAGCCCGAAATGGGCGCGGGCGGCGTTGCGCAGCGCGTACCGGTCCAGACCGGTGATGGCGCGGCGCAGCGGCACCCCGACCACTGTCGCGTCCCGCAGCGACTCGGCCTGGCTCGGCTGATTCGGGAAGCCGACGGCGACGTTCTTGGTGAACTTCATGCCCAGCCGGTTGGCCACGCCCGGTGGCACGTTCACCTCGTGGATCACCATGGGCAGCTCACGACGCCAGGCAGCCAGGTAGGCCGGCACCGCGACGTACCCGCCGAAGCCGACGACCACGTCGGCGCGCACCTCGTCGATCACCTTGCCCGCGGCGCGCGCCGCGGTCCACATCCGACCCGGGGTGCGGACCAGGTTCATGTTGACCGACCGGGGCAGCTGGTACGCCGGGATCTGTCGCAGGTCGTAGCCCTGCGGCGGGATCAGGTCGTTCTCCATCCCCCGGGGTGTGCCGAGGCAGGTGATCCGGACGCCCGGGTCGTGTCGGCGCAGGCAGTCGGCGAAGGCGAGCAGCGGGTAGACGTGCCCCCCGGTGCCACCTCCCGCGAGCACCACCGAACGCAGCGGACCCATCAGCGTCTCCTCTCGCTCGCCGTGCCCCCGCGGCTGCGGTCCTGTCGGACCCCGCGCGGCGCGGCCTGATCGTCATGGCGCCGCTCGCGGGACCGGGGCACGGACCCTCGGCCAGCGGGCGGCGTCGCCGGTCGGCGACGCCGGCCGGGAAGCGGCGGCAACGGGGCCCAGAGTAGTCGGACCCACCTGGCCGGCGGACGGGCATGCAGTGCTCTGGCCGCGTCGGGTTCGGCGCGGGCGAAGGAGGCCAGCATGCCGATGCCTGCCAACGTCACCACCAGCGCACTTCCGCCGTCGGAGATGAACGGCAGCGGCAGGCCGGTGATCGGCAGCAGCCCGACCACCCCACCGATGTTGATCACAGCCTGGCTGACCAGCCAGGTGGTCACGGCGGTGGCGGCGAGCCGACGGAACGGGTCGTCGACCCGCCGGGCGATCCGGAACCCGGTGTACGCGATGACCGCGAACAGGGTGAGCACCACGACGCACCCGATCACGCCCAACTCCTCGGCGATGATCGCGAAGATGAAGTCGTTGTGCGCCTCGGGCAGCCAGTCCCACTTCAGGCTGCCCTTGCCCAGCCCGACACCGAACCAGCCACCGTGCTCGATGGCCAGCCGCCCCTGGTAGAACTGGAGGCAGTCGTTGAGTTTGCAGGTCTCCGGGTCCGGTGGATTGAAGAACATGTCCAGCCGGGCGAGCCGGTAGTTGTCCTCGCCGCGCTCTCCGGAGCCGGCGCCCAGCGAGGCCACACCGACCAGCAGGCCGATCCCGATCAGACCGGCCGTGGCCAGGGCGCCGAAGACCCGCATCCGCACCCCGGCGGCCCAGAGCAGGCCGACCACCAGGGCCAGCAGACAGAGCATCGTGCCCGTGTCGTTGTAGCCGACCAGGACGAAGAGCAGGCCGACCACCGGGAAGAGCGGGGTGGCCAGCTCACGCCACCACCCCAGCGCGGCGCCCTTGCGGGCGACGAGGTGCGCACCCCAGAGCACCATCGCGAACTTGGCCAGCTCGGACGGTTGTAGCTGGATCCCGCCGATGAACAGCCAGTTCAGGCGGGCTTCGATCGGGCCGATCTGCCCTGAATCCTGGTTGGTCAGCCGTGCGTAGGCGACCAGCAGGTTGAGCACCACCAGCAGGGCGACCGAGGTGAACAGCAGCGGCCGGCCCAGCGACCGGTAGGTGCTGGCCGGCAGGCGCTGGCAGACCCAGAACGCGCCGATGCCGATCACCGCGAAGATGGCCTGCTTGGTCACCGAGGCCGAGGCGTTGCCGTCCTCGGCGTAGTCCTTCACGCTGGTCGCCGAGAAGACCATGGTCAGCCCGATCAGCAACAGCAGGCCGGCGCAGGACAGCAGCAGATAGTAGGAGGTCAGCGGCCGGTCCAGCAGGCCGCGCAGCGCGGCGAGCCCGCCGGCCGCGTCGATACCGCGCAGCGGCGCGGGAGCCGCCGGTTCCGCCGCACGCGCCGCCGCGCCCGGTTCCGGCCCCCGCGCGTCGTCGGTCGGTGCCACCGCCTCCGCGGTACGCCCCGCCGCGCCCGGCGACCGCCGCGCCCGCCCGCCTGCCCTGCCCTCAGTGCCGATGTCCTCCCCCACCCCGACATCATCACCGCTAAACACGCCCGACACCCCCAGAACGCCCCCTCGGGCGTGTCGGCCCCGCGGATCAGGTCATGTTGGCGAGGAACTCGCTGTAGAACAGGCCCAGGGCGATGGCCACGCCGATACCGGCGATGATCCAGAAGCGCACCACGATGTTGACCTCGCTCCAGCCGGCCAGCTCGAAGTGGTGCTGGAGCGGAGACATCCGGAACACCCGTTTACCAGTGGTCTTGAAGGAGATGATCTGGATCACCACGGACATCGTGATGATCACGAAGAGCCCGCCGATGATCGGCAGCAGCAGGATGGTGCGGGTGGACATCGCCATGCCGGCGATCAGACCGCCCAGCCCCAGCGCCCCGGTGTCGCCCATGAAGATCCGTGCCGGGGACGTGTTCCACCAGAGGAAGCCCACACAGGCCCCGGCCGCCGCCCCGGCTATCAGCGCGATCTCCAACGGGTCGCGGACCTCGTAGCAGTACGGCTGGGTGTAGCTCGGGTCGGCGCACCAGTGCCGGTACTGCCAGAACGCGATGAGCGCGTACGCGGCGAGCACCATCACCGACGCGCCGGTGGCCAGGCCGTCCAAGCCGTCGGTGAGGTTGACGCCGTTCGTCGCGGCCATCACCACGAAGATGAAGATGATCACCGCGCCGACCTTGCTGACCTCCAGGAAGTCGATGTCCCGGATGAAGCTCAGCGTGGTGCTGCCCACCGTCTCGGTGTTGGTCGCCAGGCCCGAACCGTTGGTCATCGTGCTCGGGAACCACAGCGCGATCACCCCGAAGACCGCACCGACCAGGATCTGCCCGAGCAACTTGCCGCGCTTGTTCAGCCCGGCGCTGTTGCGCTTGCGCACCTTGAGGAAGTCGTCGAGGAAACCCACAGCCCCGGAGAAGACCATCAGCCCCAGCAGCACCAGGGCGGTGATGGTCGGCTCCACCTGGGCGATCTGCTGGTCCGGCAGGGTGGTCAGGGCGAGGTGCCCGGCCACGTACGCGATCACCGTGGCCAGGATGAAGACCACGCCACCCATCGTGGGCGTGCCCTTCTTGCCCTGGTGCATGGCGGGGCCGTCGGACCGGATCGGCTGACCGGCCTTCAGCCGGGTGAACACCTTGATCGCGATCGGGGTGCAGAAGAGCGAGACGAGGAAGGCCACCCCGATGGCGACGATGACCGCCCTCATCGGGTCGACTCCCCACCGGCGTCGGCGCGCAGGGCGTCGGCCACCTCCCAGGTCCGGTACCGGGAGCCCTTGACCAGGACGACGTCGCCCGGTCGTAGCTCGCTCCGCAGCACCTCGACGGCCGCCGCCTGATCGGTGAGCAGCACCGACTCTCCTCCCCAGTTTGCTACCGCTGTCGCGCCTTCGTGGATCGGCGCGGCCGGCTCACCCACCACGAGCAGCCGGTCGACACCCAGCTCGGCCGCGAGTTGGCCGACCTCGGCGTGGCCGTCGTACTCGAACGGGCCCAGCTCGGCCATGTAACCAAGCACCGCGACGGTACGCCGCCCCTGGCCCATGCTCGCCAGCGCCCGTACCGCTACCGCCATCGAGGCCGGGTTGGCGTTGTACGAGTCGTCGATCACGGTCACCCCGTCGGGGCGGTCGAAGACGTCCATCCGTCGGGTCGAGACCAACCCCAGCTCGCCGAGGGCCGTGGCCAGCTCGGCCAGCGGCATGCCCAGCTCCCGGGCGACCGCCGCCGCCGCGAGCGTGTTCCAGACCTGGTGGCGGCCGGCCAGCCGGAGCCGCACCGGCGCGCGACCCTCCGGGGTGACCAGGGTGTACGACGGGTGCCCCCGCTCGTCCAGCGTGACGTCCTCGGCGCGCACGTCGGCGTCCGGCGCCTCGCCGTAGCGGACCACCCGGGCCCGCGTGCGGCTCGCCATCGCGTCCACCCGGGGGTCGTCGGCGTTCAGCACGGCCAGCCCGTCCGGCGGCAGCGCCTCGACCAGCTCACCCTTGGCCAGGGCGATGATGTCCTGCGAGCCGAACTCGCCGATGTGCGAGGTGCCGACGTTGAGCACCACGGAGATCCGGGGCGGCACCAGCTCGCACAGGTACCGCACGTGCCCGACCCCGCGCGCACCCTTCTCCATCACCAGGTAGCGGGTGTCCGGGTCAGCCTGCAGGGCAGTGTACGGGTGCCCCAACTCGTTGTTGAACGAGCCGGGGGGCGCCACAGTGGCCCCGAGTCGGGCGGTGAGCTGACCGATCAGGTCTTTCGTGGTGGTCTTGCCGGACGAGCCGGTCACGCCGATCACGGTCAGCCCGGGCAGCCGGTCCACAGCGGCGCGGGCCAGCCGGCCCATCGCGGTGAGGGCGTCGTCGACAAGCACCATCGGCACGCCGGGCACCTCCCGGCTGCCGAGCACCGCCACCGCGCCGGCCTGGATCGCCGTCGCCGCGTAGTCGTGCCCGTCGACCTTCTCCCCCGGGAAGGCCACGAAGAGCGAACCGGGACCCACCTTGCGCGAGTCGAACTCCACCGAACCGGTGACGGTGGCGGCCGGGTCGGCGGCCACCAGCCGGCCGTCGACCGCCGCGGCCACCTCGGCCAGGCTCAGCGTGATCACCGCTGGCCCGCCAGGTCCCCGAAGCGGGCCCGCAGCGCCTCGGCCAACTCGATGCTGTCGTCGAACGGAAGCACCTGGCCCGCCACCTCCTGGCCGCGCTCGTGTCCCTTGCCGAGCAGCGCGATCACGTCGCCCGGCTCGGCCAGCCGCACCGCCTCGTCGATCGCGGCGCGGCGGCCCGCCACCTCGACGATCCGAGCGGCCGTGCCGGCCCGGTACGCCCCGGCGAGCACCTCGGCGCGGATCTCCCCCGGGTCCTCCGTGCGCGGGTTGTCGTCGGTCACCAGCACCACGTCGGCTCCCTCCGCGGCGGCGGCGCCCATCACCGGCCGCTTGCCCCGATCCCGGTCCCCACCGGCGCCGATCACACAGATCAGTCGGCCGGCGCTCAACTCCCGCAGCGCGGCCAGCGCGGCCACGATCGCGTCCGACTTGTGCGCGTAGTCGACCACCCCGCGCACCGGCGCGGCCACGTCGACCAGCTCCAGCCGGCCCGGGACGCCACCGCAGGAGGCCACACCTGCCGCTGCGGTCACCGGGTCCACCCCGGCGCCGACCAGTGCGGCGATGGCCAGCAGCGCGTTGGCCACGTTGTGCCGGCCGGGCAGCGCGACGCCGGCGGACACTGCCACGCCGTTCGGGCCGTGCGCGGTGAACCGCTGGGCGTACCCCTCGCCGCTCACACCGTCGGCCCACCAGGTCGCGCCCTGGTCGCCGACCGCCGAGTAGGTGACAGTGGCCGGCTTGAGCAGCGGCTTCAACGCCGGGTCGTCGTGGTTGAGCACCTCGACCGCGCAGCGCCCGTCGAAGAGCTGGGCCTTCGCCGCGAAGTAGTCGTCGCTGTCGGCGTGGAAGTCCAGGTGGTCGGAGCCGAAGTTGGTGTAGCCCCCGACGGCGAACCGCACACCGCCCACCCGGCCCATGGCGAGTGCGTGGCTGGAGACCTCCATCACCACGGCGGTGACCCCACGCTCGCGGGCGGTGGCCAGCATGGCGTGCAGGTCGGTCGCCTCGGGGGTGGTGCGGACGCTGTCGATCACCAGGTCACCGAGCCGGGTCTCCACCGTGCCGACCAGGCCGGTGGTGTGCCCGGCGGCCCGCAGCCCCGACTCGATCAGGTACGCGGTGGACGTCTTGCCGGCGGTGCCGGTCACCCCGATCACTGTGAGCTCGGCGGTGGGATCGCCGTACACGGCCGAGGCCAGCTCGCCGAGCACGGCGCGCGGGTCGGGCACCACAAGGGCGGGCAGCCCGGTCGCCGCCGCCAGCTCCGCACCGGCCGGGTCGGTCAGCAGGGCCACCGCACCCGCCTCGGCGGCGCCGGCGGCGAACTCCGCGCCGTGCCGACGGGCACCGGGCAGCGCCGCGTAGAGGTCGCCGGGGCGAACCTCCTGGCTGGCGTGGGTGACCCCGGTGACGACCACCGTGTCGGCGTCCGCCGGAAGGTCGACGGCGAGCCGGACGGCGAGATCACCGAGCCGGACTCCGGTCACGGTACGTGGACGTGGATTGCCGGGCACGGCGTCAGACCCTACCCGGTCGTCCGGTTCCGGCCGCACAGCCGCCCCGGTGGTTCGTCGGCACTCACCGATGATGTCCCGCCATCGCTGCTCAGCGCGGATAGACCACGAACTTGGGCGCGGATCCCCCGGTGGACGGCGGCACCCGGTAGTGGCGCAGAGTGAACTGCATCATGTCCCGGAACGCCGGCGCGGCGATCGCCGCACCCCCACCGTTGGGCGCGTACGCGAAGACGGCGATCACGTATCGGGGGTTCTCGGCGGGGGCCATCCCGATGAACGAGGACACCTCACCGGGCTGCTTCTTGCCGTTCACCAGCCGCCACCCGGTGCCGGTCTTGCCGGCGACCCGGTAACCAGGGACCGCGGCGGCCAGACCGGTGGCGCGGTCGACGGTGGTGACCGCCTCCAGCATGGTGCGCAGCGCCGCCGCGTTCTGCGGGCTGAGCACCGACCGGGTCACCGGGGCCGGCGCGGGGGTGCGCTTGCCGTCCGGGCCGATCACCTCCTTGACCAGGTGCGGCTGCACGTACGTGCCGTTGTTGGCGATGGCGGCGTACGCGGCGGCCATCTGCAACGGGGTGGCGTCGACGCTGTGCCCGATCGGCACCGACCCGTACGACGACCCGCTCCACTCGTCGGCCGGCAGCAGTCGCCCGCTGGCCTCCCCGGGCATCCCCTCACCGGTGGGCTTGCCCAGCCCGAACCGCTTCTGGTAGTCGATCAGCCGGTCCCGGCCGAGCCGGTCGGCGATGGTGATGGTGCCGACGTTCGACGAGTAGGCGAGCATTCCCGGGATGCTCATCCGCTTGCCGTCGGCCGGATGCGTGTCGGAGAACCAGGTGTCTCCCATCTTGATGCTGTTGGCGATGGGCAGCGCAGTGTCCGGGGTGATCACCCCCTCCTGCAACGCCGCGCCGTAGGTGATCGCCTTGTGCACCGAGCCGGGGTCGACCACGAAGCTGGTCGCGGCGTCCTCCCGGGCGACCGGGTCGCTGGGCGTCGGCTTCGCCGCGTTGTAGGTGGGGTTGCTGGCCTGGGCCAGCACCGCGCCGGTGGGAATCTCGATGATCACCGCCGCGCCGGTGCCACCCGGCGCCTGGGCCATGCCCGCGCTGAGGATCTGCTGCGTCCGGAACTGCAGGTCGCCGTTGATGGTGAGGGCGAGTGAGCTGCCCGGCTTCGCGAGCGTGGTCCGGCTGTAGCCGCCGGGGATCGGCGCGGCGAGGTCACCGAGGCCGGCCTCGTAGACCCGCTTGCCGTCCTGACCGGCGAGCACGTCGTCGTAGCGGGCCTCCAGCCCTTCCAACCCGTTCATGTCCTGGCTGGTGAAGCCGATCAGGTTGGCCGCCAGGTCACCGCCGGGCACCTCACGGCGCTCGTCGCGGTGCACCCCGATGCCGGGTAGCTCCAGCGCCTGCACCCGCTTGGCGGTCGGAATCTCCACTCCCCGGGCCAGGTAGGCGAACGTGGAGTCGATGCCGTTCTCCAGCTTGCGCGGCTTCATCAACTCCATGAGCTTCGACACCGGGATGCCGAGCAGCGGGGAGAGCGCCTTCGCGGTGCCAGCCCGGTCCTTGACCTCGGTCGGGTCGGCGTACACGTACCGCGCCTCGACGCTGCGGGCCAGCGGCGCGCCCGTGCTGTCGTAGATCGCGCCGCGCGGCGCCGGCAGCTCGACCGTGCGGGTGCGGTCGGTGACGCCGCCCCCGGCGTACGCCGGCGCGTCGACCGCCTGGAGGAAGATCAGCCGGATCCCGATGACGGCGAACAGGGTCAGCGCGAGCACGGTGCCCAACCGCAGCCGCAGCCGTGAGTCGGCAAGCTTCGGCGGGCGCCGTGGCTTGCGGATCGGCCGCCGGGCCGGTCGGTCGGCGCGACGTGGCGCGCGGGGCGTGGTCCGGCGACGCGGCGGCGGCTCGTCCCCACCCGCGCCGCGGGGGGTACGCGGCGCGACGGTGCGCACCACCCCACCGCGTCCGGCGGCCGGAGCGTCGCGCCGGCCGGCCCGGGCGGCGGCCCGGCCGCCGTCGAGCACCTGCAAGGCCGGCCGGAACGGGTCACCGGAGCGGGTGCTGCGCGGGGTACGCCGCTGCTCGGCACCCTGGCCGCGCGCTGGCGTGGCGCGCTCCTCGCGGACCGTCCGACCCCTCGGGGTGTACGCCCGAGCGCCGGAGATGCCCCCGATGCCCGGCTCGCCGGTGCGTGGCTCGCCGTCACCGGACCTGGCGTCACGTGCAGAACCGCGCCGGGACCCCGTAGGGTCCCGGCGCGGCTCGTCCGACCTTGGTGGCACCGGTCAGCCTCCCGCACCCTGGCTGGTCACCGACGGCTGGCCGGTCGCCGGCTGCGGCACGCCGATGGTCTTGCCGTCCGGCAGCCGGATGTAGCCCGGCTCGCCCGCGTCCACCAGGCCCAGCCGCCGCGCCTCGGCGGTCAGGTTGCCCGGCGCCTTGAACTCGGCGATCTGCTTGTCCAGTTGCTGCTTCTCCAGGTCCAGTCGAGTCTGCTGCTGCTGCAACCGCTCGAGCCGGAACGCGTTCTCATTGATCTTGGTGTTGACCGCCAGGATGCCCAGCACCCCACCGACCACCAGCACCACGATCAGGGCCGCGAACGGCGCACGCGGCACCGAGATCGGCGGCGGCGGCGCCACCCGCAGCCGCGGCGGGCGGGCGGTGGTGGCACTGGCGGCCTTCTCGACCGGCCGCAGCGCGGCGGTGCCCTGGGTCGGGAACTCGCGCGCCCCCCGGGCGCGAGTCTCCCCCTGCCGGTTCACTCGATCGATGCGTGGCGTACCGTTTCCGAGGCGCGGAGCCCGCTCCGCCGCGGTCCGGCCCCCCGACCGCGGTGCGCGCTGCCCGCCGCCGGTGACGTCCCGGCGGTCGCGCTTGTCAATGCTCATGTCCCTCCCCCTCAACATCCGTCCCTCTAGCCGTCCTCGGTGCCCCTGACCCCCCACGGATCAGGCGGACCCAGTGCCCGGTTGGTGCATTCCCTTCACCCGTCGGCGAGACCGTTCGCGGTCGGTCCGCCCTTGCTCTGTCGCGTTCGGGTCGAGTCGCTCCGCGGCCCGCAGCCGCACCGAGGCGGCCCGCGGGTTCGCGGCGACCTCCGCCTCCCCGGGCAGTTCGGCGCCCCGGCTGAGCAGCCGGAACGTCGGACCGGACCCGGGAAGCTCGACCGGGAGGTCGATCGGGCCCTTACTGCGGACCCGATCCGTGAGGGCCGCCTTGGTGAGCCTGTCCTCCAGCGAGTGGTAGGACAGGACCACCATGCGACCGCCCACGGTCAGTGCGTCTAGCGCGGATGGCAACGCTGTCTCCAGCGCTGCCAGCTCTTTGTTTACCTCGATCCGCAAAGCCTGAAACGTTCTCTTTGCCGGGTGCCCACCCGTTCGTCGGGCTGGTGCCGGGATGGAGTCCCGAACCAGCTCCGCCAGAAGCGCGGACGAGGTGATCCGGGCCCGCTCCCGCTGCCGGATGATCGCCGAGGCGATCCGACCGGCGAACTTCTCCTCGCCGTAGACCCGCAGCACCCGGGCCAGGTCCGGATGCGCGTACGTGTTGACCACCTCTTCGGCGGTCACCCCCCGGGTCTGGTCCATCCGCATGTCCAGCGGAGCATCCTGGGCGTACGCGAACCCGCGGTCGGGTGCGTCCAACTGCAACGACGAGACACCCAGGTCGAACAGGATGCCGTCGATGGCCGGATAGCCCAGCCGGTCCAGCACGTCGGGCAACTCGTCGTAGACGGCGTGCTCCAGGTGCACCCGATCGGCGAACCGGGCCAGTCGGACCCGCGCGTGGGCGAGCGCCTCGGTGTCCCGGTCGAGCCCGATCAGGACCGTCTCCGGATGCGCCTCCAGCACCGCCTCCGCGTGCCCGGCCAGGCCGAGCGTCGCGTCGACGTGGACCGTCCGGCCGCCTCGACCCAGCGCGGGGGCCAGCAGCTCGAGACACCGCTCGAGCAGCACCGGCACGTGCGTGCCGCGCAACTCCCCCATGATGACCCCCACTGGTTGAAACGTCCGTTCTTCTCGTGCGCCTGTCGTCGGACGGCGCTGCCGTCGTACCGCCAGATCCCCATCCGCTCCCGCCTGACACCGGGCCGTCGCCCAATGACTGGATCGTGCGCCTGGCACCGGGGAAGTGATGCCAGGAACTCGAAAGCGGCTGGAGATCTCGCAGTACGTCGGGCGCCGTTACCGCCCTACAGACCGCCTGGCAGCACCCCCTCCTCGATGTCGGCGAAGTCGTCTTCGCTCTCGGCGAGGTAGGTCTCCCAGGCGACCTTGTCCCAGATCTCCACCCGCGTGCTCGCGCCGATGACCACCAACTCGCGGTCCAACGCGGCGTAGGCCCGCAGGTGGGCCGGAATGGTCACCCGACCCTGCTTGTCCGGAACCTCGTCGTGTGCGCTGGCAAAGAAGACCCGGCTGTAGGCCCGGGCCGCCTTGTGGGTCATCGGCTGTGCGCGCAACTGCTCCGCGATCCGCTGGAACTCAGGGGTCGGGAAGACGTAGAGGCAGCGCTCCTGCCCTTTGGTGACCACGACACCCCCCGCCAGCTCATCCCGGAACTTGGCCGGAAGGATCAACCGGCCCTTTTCGTCCAGGCGCGGAGTGTGGGTGCCGAGAAACATCGGCCCAACCCCCTCGCCCCTGAGCGGCGTTCGCGGCGCCGCTGACCCCCCGGGCCGGTGAGCCCTCCCGGCCTCACCATTGGTCCCCACTCTACTCCACTTCCCTCCACCCGCAACCAAATTCGCCCGCGTGGCGCGCCTGGCGCGGGGGCAAAACCGCACGTCACACGGGGTGGAGCGGAGTGGAGGGCACCGACCACCCCTCGGCGTGGTCCGCTTTCCGACATAGATCGACTCCGTCCGGGGGACGCCGACCCGGCCGCCCGCGCAACCACCACGGCCGAACGGTTCACCGTCGGCGGCGATCTGGTGGGGCCGGCGGTCCGGTAACCTCGCTCGCGTGACGGACGCGAAAATGCCCCTACGGGCCAAGGTGGCCAGCTCCGTGTCACGGACCGCCGCGGCGCTTTCCCGGGCGGCCGGCCGTGGCGACGGTTCGGTGATCGGCGGGTGGATCGGCCTGAAGATCGACCCGGACCTGCTGGCCCACCTGTCGGCCGGGCGCGCGATCGCGCTCGTCTCCGGCACCAACGGCAAGACCACCACGACCCGGTTGACCTCCGCAGCGGTCGGCGTGCTCGGCCGGGTCGCCACCAACTCGTTCGGCGCCAACATGCCCAGCGGGCACACCTCCGCGCTGGCCAAGGCCGGCAGCACCCCGTACGCAGTGCTGGAGGTCGACGAGCACTACCTGGCACAGGTGCTGGAGGCCACCGAGCCGCACGTGGTCGCGCTGCTGAACCTCTCCCGCGACCAGCTCGACCGCGCCAAGGAGGTCGCCATGATGGCGCAGCTCTGGCGCGCGGCGCTGGTCCGGCACACCGACGTCCGGGTGGTCGCCAACGCCGACGACCCGCTCGTGGTGTGGGCCGCCACCCCGCCGGGCGACCCCGCCCGGGGCATCAACCCGCCGCACGTGACGTGGTTCAGTGCCGGCCAGCGCTGGCACGACGACTCCTGGGTCTGCCCGGAGTGCGGCTCCACGATCCAGCGCTCCGGGGAGCAGTGGTGGTGCACCGGCTGCCCGCTGCGCCGACCGGAGCCGCACTGGGTCGTCGAGGACGAGGGCGTGCTCGACCCCACCGGCGCCTGGCACAAGGTCTCCCTCCAGCTGCCCGGCAAGGTCAACCTCGGCAACGCGGCGACCGCGCTGGCGGTGGCCGCCGAGTTCGGCGTCCGCCCGGTCGACGCGGTGTCCCGCCTCGGCATCGTCACCTCGGTGGCCGGCCGTTACGCGCAGGTCGACAAGGACGGGCGCAACATCCGGCTGCTGCTGGCCAAGAACCCGGCCAGTTGGCTGGAGGCGTTCGACATGGCCGACAACGCGCCGACCCTGCTCTCCATCAACGCGCGCGACCCCGACGGTCTGGACACCTCCTGGCTCTACGACGTCGACTTCGCCCCGCTCCGTGGCCGGCAGGTGCTGATCACCGGCGACCGGGCATACGACCTGGCGGTTCGGCTGGACGTCAACGACGTGCCGTTCCAGCACGTCCGCACGTTCGACGACGCGCTCCGGTCGGTCCCGCCCGGGCGGCTGGAGGTCATCGCGAACTACACCGCGTTCCAGGACATCCGAGCGGAGTTGGACCGTGTCATCTGAGAGCCTGCGCATCGTCTGGATCTACCCCGACCTGCTCTCCACCTACGGAGACCGGGGCAACGCCCTGATCCTCGCCCGTCGGGCCCGTCAGCGCGGAATGCCGGTCGAGGTGCTGGAGGTCCGCTCCGACGAGCGGCTGCCAGCGACCGCCGACATCTACCTGGTCGGCGGCGGCGAGGACGGCCCGCAGGCGCTCGGCGCCCAGCGCCTGCTCGCCGACGGCGGCCTGCACCGGGCGGTCGCCCAGGGCTCGGTCGTGTTCGGCGTCTGCGCCGGCTACCAACTGCTCGGCACCTCGTTCTTCGCCAAGGGCGTGCAGTGCCGCGGGCTGGAGCTGCTCGACCTGAAATCCGACCGGGGCGAGAGCCGGGCCGTGGGCGAGCTGGCCGGGGAGATCGACCCCCGGCTGGGCCTGCCCCCACTCACCGGTTTCGAGAACCACGGCGGCCGTACCCACCTCGGTCCCGAGGTCTCCCCGCTGGCCCGGGTCACCGCCGGGGTGGGCAACGACGGCGCCACCGAGGGCGCGTGGCGCGGCAAGCTGCTGGGCACCTACTCCCACGGGCCGGCGCTGGCTCGCAACCCGGCCCTGGCCGACCTGCTGCTGCGCTGGGCCACCGGGGCACACCAGCTCCCGCCGTTGGACGACACCTGGTCGGACCGGCTTCGCAACGAGCGCCGCTCCGCGGTGGTCGCCGCCCGGGCATGATCCGTGCCGTCCGGCGGCTGCTCCGGCAGCCGTCGGCCGCCCGGTTCGCCCTGCTGGTGCTGCTGATCGGCGGGTGCGGGTTACTGCTGCTCCTGGTGCCCCGGCCGGATCCGGCGCAGCTGCCGCTGGTCGCCGACCGGCTGGGCGACCTCGCCCCGGTGGCGGCGATCCTCGGGGGCGCGCTGCTCCTCGTCGCGCTGGTGCCCCGGACCTTCATCACGCTCGCCGCTGGCGCGATCTTCGGCCCCCTGGAGGGTGCCGCGTACGCCCTGTGCGCCGCGCTGGTGGCCGCGGCGATCGGGTTCACGGTCGGCCGGTTGCTCGGTCGGGAGTTCGTAGCCGAACGGGTCCGCGGTCGGTTGGCCCGCCTCGACGGCTGGTTCGCCCGGCAGAGCGTGCTCGGTGTGGTCACCGTCCGGCTCCTGCCGATCGCCGGCTTCGGGCTGGTCAGCTACGGCTACGGCACGACCGGCGCCCGGGTGCTGCCGTTCCTGGCCGGCAGCGTGATCGCGTCCGCGCCGACCGCCTTCGGCTACGCGGCGATCGGTGCGGCGGTCAGCTCCCCCGGCCACATCAACTGGTACGCCGCCGCCCCGGCCAGCCTCGGCCTGATCGCCAGCCTGGTCCTCATTCACAAGTGGTGGCGCGCGGAACGCCGCCGCCGTCGCGCCATGCCGGTCTGACCCGCGGCGCAGAGTCGGCCGGCTGGTCGAGCCCGCGGGCCGCGACCGGCGGCGGATGCGCCGGAAAGCGTTATGACTCAGAGGTATAAATATGCCCCTGAGTCATAACGCTCAACGCGGTGTCCGTCTCCGTGGCCGTCGGTGTGCGTGGCTCTCGCCCGGACCGTCCGCCGACCTGCCCCTTGATCGACAGGTTGTCAGGCGACGACCGAGACCATCCGACCC
Source organism: Micromonospora sp. NPDC005171 (assembly GCF_040608575.1). Taxonomy (NCBI): domain Bacteria; kingdom Bacillati; phylum Actinomycetota; class Actinomycetes; order Micromonosporales; family Micromonosporaceae; genus Micromonospora; species Micromonospora sp. NPDC005171. The sequence continues at coordinate 57,976 of NZ_JBEXIM010000009.1, forward strand.
TTGACCACGATGACCTTGCGCGGTTCCTTGCCGTCCAGGGTCGCCGCCACCGCGTCCAGCGCCGCCGCGCGGACGACCTCCTCGGAGGCGTCGGCGGGGACCTCGATGCGACCACGGACCTTGCCGTTGATCTGCACCGGGTAGGTGACCGTGTCGGCAACCAGCAACGCCGGGTCGGCGGTCGGGAAGTCCGCGTACGTCAGCGAGGTGTCGTGGCCCAGCTTGCGCCACAGCTCCTCGGCCACGTGCGGCGCGAACGGCGCCACCATCAGCACCAGCGGCTCGGCCACCTCGCGGGGCGTGGCCGACAGTCGGGTCAGCCCGTTGGTCAGCTCGATCAGCTTGGCGATCGCGGTGTTGAACCGGATGTTGTCCATGTCGCCACGGACCCCGTCGATCACCTTGTGCAGCAGCCGGCGGGTCGCCTCGTCGGCCGGGTCCTCGGTGATCCGCAGGGCGCCGGTCTGCTCGTCGACGACGGCCCGCCACACCCGCTGCAGGAACCGGTACGAGCCGACCACCGCCCGGGTCTCCCAGGGGCGGGAAACCTCCAGCGGGCCCATCGACATCTCGTACACCCGGAAGGTGTCAGCGCCGTAGGCGGCGCACATGTCGTCGGGGGTCACCACGTTCTTCAGCGACTTGCCCATCTTGCCGTACTCGCGGTTGACCGCCAGGTCGCCCAGGTAGTAGGCGCCGTCGCGCTCCATGACCTCCTCGGCCTGCACGTAGCTGCCGCGCGAGTCGGTGTACGCGTACGCCTGGATCATGCCCTGGTTGAACAGCTTGCGGAACGGCTCGAACGACGACACGTGCCCCAGGTCGAACAGCACCTTGTGCCAGAACCGCGCGTACAGCAGGTGCAGCACGGCGTGCTCGGCGCCACCGACGTACAGGTCGGTGCCCCCGCAGTCACCGTCGCCGCGCGGGCCCATCCAGTACCGCTCGTTCTCCGCGTCGACGAACCGCTCGCTGTTCGTCGGGTCCAGGTAGCGCAGCTCGTACCAGCAGGAGCCGGCCCACTGCGGCATCACGTTGGTTTCCCGGGTGTAGCGCTTCGGCCCGTCGCCCAGGTCCAGTTCGACCTCGACCCAGTCGCGCCGCCGCGACAGCGGGGTCTCCGGGTTGCTGTTCGCGTCATCGGCGTCGAACGTCTTCGGGGAGAAGTCATCCACCTCCGGCAGCTCGACGGGCAGCATCTCCTCTGGCAGGGCGATGGCAGCGCCGGTCTCGTCGTAGACGATCGGGAACGGCTCACCCCAGTAACGCTGCCGAGAAAACAGCCAGTCGCGCAGCCGGTAGGTCACCGCGCCGGTGCCGTGCCCGTTCGCCTCCAGCCAGGCGATGATCGCCGCCTTGGCGTCGGCGACCCCCAGGCCGTTCAGGTCCAGGCCGCGCTCGGGCGCGGCGCTGTTGATCGCCGGGCCGTCCCCGGTGTACGCCTTGCCGTCGAAGCCCTCCGCCGGCTGCACGGTGCGGACGATGGGCAGCTCGAAGACCTCGGCGAACGCCCAGTCCCGCTCGTCCTGCGCCGGCACCGCCATGATCGCGCCGGTGCCGTAGCCGGCCAGCACGTAGTCGGCGATGAAGATCGGGATCTGCCCGCCGGTGACCGGGTTGGTGGCGTACGCGCCGATGAAGACGCCGGTCTTCTCCTTGCTGTCGGACTGCCGCTCGACGTCGGTCTTGGCGGCGGCGGCCTTGCGGTACGCCTCGACGGCCTCCCGGGGGCCGGCGTGACCGCCGGTCCAGGCGTCCCTCGTGCCCTCCGGCCAGCTGCCCGGCGCCAGCGTGTCGACCAGCTCGTGCTCGGGCGCCAGCACCATGTAGGTGGCGCCGAAGACGGTGTCCGGGCGGGTCGTGAACACCCGCACCGGCGTCGCCGTGGTGGGGAAGTCGATGTGGGCGCCGATGGAGCGGCCGATCCAGTTGCGCTGCATCAGCTTGATCGGCTCGGGCCAGTCCAGGCTGTCCAGGTCGTCCAGCAGCCGGTCACCGTACGCGGTGATCCGCATCATCCACTGCTTCAGGTTGCGCTTGAAGACCGGGAAGTTGCCCCGCTCGGAACGGCCGTCGGCGGTGACCTCCTCGTTGGCCAGCACGGTGCCCAGCCCCGGGCACCAGTTCACCGGCGCCTGCGAGACGTACGCCAGGCGGTGGTCGTCGACGACCTGGCGGCGCTCGGCGACGCTCAGCTCGGCCCAGGCGCGGCCGTCCGGGGTGGGTCGGTTACCGCCCTCGAACTCGGCGATCAGCTCAGCGATCGGGCGGGCCCGGCCGGCGTCGCGGTCGTACCAGGAGTTGAAGATCTGCAGGAAGATCCACTGGGTCCAACGGTAGAAGTCGGTGTCGATGGTGGCCACCGAGCGGCGCTCGTCGTGCGCCAGCCCCAGCCGGCGCAGCTGCGCCTTGTACCGCTCGATGTTCGCGACGGTGGTGGTCCGGGGGTGAGTGCCGGTCTGCACCGCGTACTGCTCGGCGGGCAGGCCGAACGCGTCGAAGCCCATCGCGTGCAGCACGTTGCGGCCGGCCATCCGCTGGTAGCGGGCGTAGCAGTCGGTGCCGATGTAGCCCAGCGGGTGGCCGACGTGCAGGCCGGCACCGGACGGGTACGGGAACATGTCCAGCACGTACAGCTTCTCCGCGCCGGCGCGCGGGTGGGTCGGGTCGGCCAGCGGGCCGGTGGGGTTCGGTGCGTGGAAGGTGCCCTCGCGCGCCCAGATGTCCTGCCAACGAATCTCGATCTCGTCGGCCAGGGCCGCGGTGTACCGGAACGGGGGAATGTCCCCCGCCGGTGCGGCTGCCTCACTCATCGTCTCTCCTCGCTTCGCTTCGCTTCGTCTCGGCACCACCGGGCCGGGCCGGCGGCGGGCACAAAAAAGCCCCTCGCACAGGAGGGGCCGCCGTGCTGTCGCTGCGTTCAGCGCATCAGCACGGCCCGGTAAGAAGCAGGAAGACTCCGGCCATGTCCCGCAGTGTACCTCTTCCACGGTTCGTCCTGCCGGCCCCCGGGCGGGGGCCGACCCCGTTCCCCCGAGCTGGCGAATATCGGTGCGTAAGCGGCGGACTACCTGCGGGGGTCGGCGATAACGACAAACATGGTTAGCCTGAGAGACCAGTGAGATTCCTGCGGCAAACGAGGCTCGACGTCGCGAACCCAACGGCGGGTCCAGGTGCTCTATACAGAGCTGCCGTGACGGCGACGAGGAGGAGGCCCGTGACACAACAGACCTGGGACGAGGTGGGCGGCCTGTTGCCGCACGACGAGTTCCGCGCCGCCAGTGAGGCCATCGTGGCCAACATCGAGCAGGTCATCGAGGGTAAGACCGCCACCGTGCGGCTCGCCCTGGCCGTCCTGCTCGCCGAGGGTCACCTCCTGATCGAAGACGTCCCGGGCGTCGGCAAGACCAAGCTCGCCAAGGCCCTCGCACGGTCCATCGACTGCACCGTGCGACGGATCCAGTTCACCCCCGACCTGCTGCCCAGCGACGTCACCGGGGTCAGCGTCTACAACCAGGAGACGCACGACTTCGAGTTCCGTCCGGGTGCCGTGTTCGCCAACCTGGTGGTCGGCGACGAGATTAACCGGGCCTCGCCGAAGACCCAGTCGGCGTTGCTGGAGTGCATGGAGGAGCGGCAGGTCACCGTCGACGGGGTGACGTACCAGCTCCAGACCCCGTTCATGGTGATCGCCACCCAGAACCCGATCGAGATGGAGGGGACCTACCCGCTGCCGGAGGCGCAGCGCGACCGGTTCACCGCCCGCATCGCGATGGGTTATCCGGACTCCAACGCCGAGCTGGCCATGCTCGACGGGCACGGTGCCACCGACCCGCTGCACGAGCTGCGCGCGGTCTCCGACGCGGCCATCGTCCGGCAGCTGATCGCCACCGTCCGGCAGGTGCACGTGGCGGACGCGGTCAAGCAGTACGCGATCGACCTGGTCACCGCCACCCGCGAGGCCCCCGACCTGCGGCTCGGCGCGTCCCCCCGGGCGACCCTGCAACTGCTGCGCACCGCCCGGGCGGTCGCCGCCCTGGAGGGCCGCGACTACGTCCTCCCCGACGACCTGCAGGCCCTGGCGGTGCCGGTGCTCGCCCACCGGATCATCCCGACCGCCGACGCGCAGCTCGCCCGACGCACCACCGACGCGATCGTCTCCGAGCTGGTGCACCGCCTGCCGCTGCCACACGACCGGCAGCGCAACCCGTACGACACCCGGCCCGCCACCGGCAACGGTCGCGCACCCTACGAGCCGCGGAGGCCATGACGTGCGTGCCGGGCTACGCGGGCTGACCACCCGCGGCCGGTCCTTCCTCGCCGCAGCGATCGCGGCGGCGATCTCGGCCGGCATCCTCGGCGAGAAGGACCTGCTCAGGGTGGCTGTGCTGTTGGCCATCCTGCCGTTGCTGGCCGCCGCCTACGTCGGGCGGAGCCGCTACAAGCTGGCCTGCAACCGTTCCCTGGACCCGCACCGGGTTCCGGTCGGCGCCAACTCCCGGGTGGTGCTGCGCCTACAGAACCTCTCCCGGCTGCCGACCGGCACCCTGCTCCTGGAGGACCGGCTGCCCTACGCACTGGGCAGCCGGCCCCGGGTGGTGTTGGAGCGGCTCGGCGCGCACCAGGCCAGCTCCGTCGCGTACACAGTGCGGGCCGACGTGCGGGGCCGCTACGACGTGGGCCCGCTGGTCGTCCGGATGACCGACCCGTTCGGTCTGTGCGAGCTCACCCGCTCCTTTCCCAGCACCGACCACCTGACGGTCATCCCGCAGGTCACCCCGCTGCCGTCGGTCCGGCTCCCCGGGGAGTACGCGGGCAGCGGCGACAGCCGGGCCCGCTCGGTGGCCGTGCACGGCGAGGACGACGCGGCGACCCGGGAGTACCGGCGCGGCGACGACCTGCGTCGGGTGCACTGGAAGTCCACCGCCCGCACCGGTGAGCTGATGGTGCGCCGCGAGGAGCAACCGTGGGAGAGCCGGGCCACCGTCGTCCTGGACACCCGGGCGTACGGCCACCGCGGCGAGGGGCCGACGGCCAGTTTCGAGTGGTCGGTCTCGGCCGCCGCGAGCATCGCCGTCCACCTGCGGCAGGCCGGCTACAAGTTGCGCCTGGTCACCGGCTCGGGGGCGGACGTGGACGCTTCGGAGGCCGGCGGGGACGGCGCGCTGCTCGACCACCTCGCGGAGGTCCGACTGGATCAGCGCGCCGAGGTCACCGGCCTCGTGCAACGGGTCCGCCAACGCGCCGACGGCGGTCTGATCATCGGCCTGTTCGGCACGGTGAGCGTGGCCGAGGCGGAGCTGCTGGCCGGGCTGCGCGGCAACGGCGCCACCTGCGTGGGCTTCCTGCTGAACAGCTCCACCTGGCTCAGCCTGCCGGAGAAGGCCCGGGCGGAGGCGGAGCACGCCCACGCCGCCGCGGTCCTCGCCATGCTGCAGAGTGGCTGGCGGGTGGTCGGCGTCGACCACGGCGGCCGACTGCCGGCGCTGTGGCCGCAGGTCGGCCGGGGCGCCCAGGGGTTCGCCCTGCGGGCCGCGCTGGCCGAGACGGTCGCCGGCGGTGTGCGATGAACGGAAGGCTCCCCTCATGATCAGCAGTCGGAACATCGGCATGGTGGCGGCCGCTGCCACGCTGCTGGCCGCCGCGCCGCTGTCGGCCATCTTCCAGGGCTGGACGTGGTTGATCGAGTCCATCATCGCGGTCGCCGTGGTGGCCGGCGTGGCCGCGCTGACCCGTCTGGCCCGGGCACCGCTGTGGGGTCAGGTGCTGGGCATGCTGGCCGGCCTGATGCTCGCCCTGACCTGGTTGTTCCCCAGCGGCGAGGAGCTGCTCGCGATCCTGCCCACCCCGGGCACGTTCGCGTACTTCGGCGACCTGCTCGCCGGCTCCATGCAGGACATGCGCTCGTACGGGGTCGAGGTCCCGGACACCGACCCGCTGCTGTTCATCGCCGTGCTCGGCGTGGGCGGGGTCGCCGTGCTGGTGGACGTACTGGCCGTGGGGTTGCGACGGCCCGCGCTGGCGGGGCTGCCCATGCTCGCCATCTACTCGGTGCCGGTCGCCGTCTACGTGGACAGCGTCCCCGCGGTGCCGTTCGTGGTGGGCGCCGCCGGTTACCTCTGGCTGCTGGTCACCGACAACGTCGACCGGGTACGCCGCTTCGGGCGTCGGTTCACCGGTGACGGCCGCGACGTCGACGTGTGGGAGGCGTCCCCGCTGGCGTCCGCCGGCCGCCGGCTCGCGGCGGTCGGGGTGGCCCTGGCGGTGGTGCTGCCGCTGGCGGTGCCCGGGATGACCGGCGGGCTGCTCGACTCGCTCAGCCGGGGGCCGGGCAACGGCAGCGGCAACGGGTCCGGCTCGGGCGGCACGTCGGGTCGGATCGACCTGTTCGCCTCGCTCGCCGGCCAGCTCAACCAGTCCCAGGTGGCCGACCTGGTCAAGGTGACCACATCCGAGCCGAACCCGTTCTACCTGCGCTACGCGGTCGCCGACGAGCTGCGCCCCGCTGGTTTCCAGGCGCGCAACCCCAGCGGCCGGTCGGTCAACCGGGACCTGCCGAACCCGGCCGACCGGGCCGGTCAAGGCGTACAACAGACCACCTACCAGGCGACCGTCGAGGTCACCAAGAGCCTGAGCATGTCGCTGATGCCGGTGTACGCCGAGCCGACCCGCACCGACGACCTCAGCGACAACTGGCTCTACGACGCCAACCAGCAGGTCGTCTTCTCCAACCGGGAGAACTCCCGGGGTCGGAAGTACTCCTTCGACTACGTCCGCTCGACCTTCACACCCGCCGCGTTGCGGGCCGCGCAACCACTGCCCTCCGACCACCCGGTACGCCGACAGATGACCGCCACCCCCGGGCCGGTGCCCGAGGTGGAGGAGCTGGTCAAGGGGCTGATCCAGGGCAAGCGCACGGACTACGACCGGGTGCTGGGGATCTACCAGCACTTCTCGGCGGACAACGGCTTCCGCTACCAGCTCAGCACCGAGAGCGGCAGCAGCGGTCAGGACATCGTCAACTTCCTGACCAACAAGGTCGGCTACTGCCAGCAGTACGCCGCCGCGATGGCCTGGCTGGTCCGCTCGGCCGGCATCCCGGCCCGGGTGGCGTTCGGGTTCACCAACGGCAGCAAGCGCGACGGTGACACCTTCACGCTGACCAACCTCAACCTGCACGCCTGGACCGAGGTCTACTTCGACGGGGCCGGTTGGGTGCCGTTCGACGCCACCCCCGCGTACGGGGTGCCGGGTTCCACCCGGTCGGCCTGGGCACCGGACACTGACGCGCCGGAGCCGTCCAGCCCGGACACCGGCGCCGCGGACACCCCGGCGGGGCCGGAAGCCTCGGCCGGGCCGGCCGGACCGGACAACGCCGACCGGGACACCGACGACGGGCTGGCCCTCGGCGGGACGACGCCGGACGAGCAGCCGCCGGTCTGGCCCTGGTGGACGGCCGGCCTGGTGGCCCTGCTCCTGCTGCTCGCGGTGCCCGCGCTGCGCCGGATGGCTCTGCGCCGCCGACGGGGTGGCCGCGCGGTGAGCGGGGCGATGGCCGCCGCCACTGTCGACGGGGACAGCGAGCCGGGGACGCGACCGGTGGTGGTCGGCGCGGACGCCAACCGGGCCCGCGCGGACGCGCACGCCGCCTGGGCTGAGCTGCTCGACACGCTCGTGGACTTCCGGGTCCCGGTCGATCCGACCGAGACGCCCAGGGCGACAGCGGACCGGCTCGTCCGGGACGCCCTCGACGACGACGCGATCGGGTCGGCGCGGCTGCTCGGCCGGGCGGAGGAGCGGGCACGCTACGCGCGGGATCCGCTGACCGGTGAGCGGTTGCTGCCGGCGCTGCGCGCGGTCCGTGGGGCGCTCGCCGCACGGGCGGACCGACGGACCCGCCTGCTCGCCGCCGTGCTGCCGCCCTCGGTGCTGCTGCGGTGGCGGACGACCATGGCGGACAGGTCCAGCCGAATGGTGGCGCTCACCGGGCAGGCCCGGTACCGACTGCTGCGGTGGAACCCTCGTCGGCTGCTGGCCGACCGGGCCGCACGCTGACCGACACCCACCCCCGCCACTCCGTCGCACCCTCGCCCGCCACCACTCATGATCACTTGATGATCAGTAGTTGCAGAGCTTCTGGCAGCTGCTCCTCATCAAGTGATCATGGGTGCCTGGGGTGGGTGTGCCGGTCAGGCGCAGCGGGACCGTGTCGGGTGAGGCGAAGACCGCGCCGGGCGGAGTGGGGCCTTGACCGGGGCGACGTCGGGTCTGCGCAGTGGTGCGGTGAAGTCGCGGTCTCCCGTGGCCGGGGTGACCCGACTGCGGGCCAGCCAACACGGCGACCGTTGGCAGTTCGAGGTCAGATCTAGCGGAACTCGAGTCGATCATGCCGCTCGTCGGGGCGACATCGTCCCGCGCGGATTCGACCGGGCGGCACGCGGGCCCCCGGCCGACGCCGGGCGCGGCGCAGCGGCCCAACGACTACCGGACCACCCAAGGTCGTGCTCGATCCAGGAAAGAGGCCCCTCCCTCGCACACGATGCCACTACTTCCAGGATCGAGCGCGATCATGCGGGAGAGGGCGCAGCGCAGAAGACGCGGAACCGGGGAAGGGCGCGCGGATACGACGGAGGTCGCCGGGGGCTGTGACCGGCGACCGCTCGTCGCGGCGTACGACCCGCTTCAGCGGCGGGACCGGCTCAGCGGTGCCCCTCCGGGCGCTGCCGCCACCTGTCCTCCATGCGGTCCAGGATTGACGACCGACGACCGGATCGGCCACCGCGGGGACGACGACGACTCGTCGTGCCGCCCACCACGTGCAGGTCGGGTGACTGCGCCCGCCGGTGCGACTGCACCGCGAACGCGGCCGACGCCAGCATGACGACGAAGCCCGCCACCGCCAGTGGTGGAGTCTTGATCACCGCGCCATAGACCAGTAGAGCCAAGCCAGCGATGATGACGCCGGCGGCGACGAGCAGGCGACGCCGCGCATGGAAGCGCGGATCGCTGGCGCGCACGGCCGAGGCGAATTTGGGGTCCTCGGCAAGCGACCGCTCGATCTGCTCGAACAGCCGCTGCTCGTGCTCCGAGAGCGGCACGGCACTCCTCCCCGGTCACGTTGGTCGGGCCCACTCGGGCCGACAGACCGTGGCAGCCATCCGGCTGCTTACCCGCAAGTCTACGAGGGGGGTCGCGCGTCGGAAAGCGGGACGACCTATGGGCGGGGTGGATTTTCGTTTCGACGGGGATCACGGTCGCCCATCAGACTGGCCGGACCTATGACGGACCGCCCGAAACGGGCAGCGGCGGCGTCCGCGACAGCTTCCGCCTCGCGCCAGCCGCGCTCCGGCGCACCGAGGGTGAGTTGCCGGGCAGCGCCCTGTGCCGGGGCGAGCCCTTCCACCCGGACACCGACGAGCCGGATCCGCTCGCCCGGGTCCAACGCGGTGTAGAGCGCCCAGACCGTGTCGAACATCTCACGCGCGGTGTCGGTGGGAACGTCAAGGGTGCGGGATCGGCTGACGGTGCGGAAGTCGGCCAGCCGGACCTTGAGTGAGACGGTGCGCCCGACCTGCCCGGAGCCGCGCAACCGGACACCGACCTTCGCGCTGAGCGCGAGCAACGCACGGCGGATCTCCAGCGGGTCGGCCACGTCGATGTCGAAGGTCACCTCGGCGCCGATCGACTTGTCGACGTGCTCGGGGCTGACCCCGCGCGGGTCGCGCCCCCAGGCCAACTCGTGCAGGTGTGCCGCCGAGGCGGCACCGACGGCTCGGCGGAGCATGCCCACCGGCGCCTCGGCGAGGTCGCCGACGGTGGTCAGGCCGAGCCGGCGCAGCGCCTCGGCGGCGCGTTCCCCCACCCCCCACAGGGCGTCCACCGGCAGCGGGTGCAGGAAGTCGAGCACCTGCCCCGGGGGCACGACCAGCAGGCCGTCCGGCTTGGCCCGGGTGGAGCCCAGCTTGGCCACGAACTTGGTCGGCGCCACCCCTACCGAACAGGTCAGCGCCTGCTCGTCGGCGACCCGGCGACGGATCAGCCGGGCGATGGTGGCCGGGGAGCCGAAGAGCCGGCGGGCGCCGGTCACGTCGAGGAACGCCTCGTCGAGGGAAAGCGGCTCGACGAGTGGCGTGACGTCCCGGAAGATCTGCATGACGGCCCGGGAGGCGGCCGAGTAGGCGGTGAAATCCGGTGGCAGGTAGACCGCCTGGGGGCAGCGGGCTCGGGCCTGGCTGGTCGGCATCGCGCTGCGGACGCCGTACCGGCGGGCTTCGTAGCTGGCCGAGCTGACCACACCGCGCGGGCCGACGCCACCGACGACAACCGGCCGGCCGCGCAGCTCGGGGCGACGGCGCACCTCGACGGCGGCGAAGAAGGCGTCCATGTCGACGTGCAGGATCGGGCTCGCGGAGTCGTCGCCGTCCGGCCCGAAGCGCGGATCGTCGCCCCGGGGCAACGACTGACTGCGGCCCATCCCGGCAGGTTAACCCCCGCGTACGACACCACCACCGGCCAGCGGGCCGAACCGTCAGCGGGTCAGCCCCGGACGACCAGCAGCGGCACGGTCAGCTCGACGGCGGTGTCCGACCCGTGGTAGGCCACCAACTTCGACGCCATCGGCCGCTCGGTGCGGCTGGCCATGACCGCGTACGTGTCGTTGCAGGTCACCACCACGTCGCCGATCCGGCCCAGGTGCTCCTCGGGCACCGGCCCGAACCAGCCGGTGGCCACCACCTCGTCGCGGGTGCGTACCCGGGCGGCGGGGCCCAGCACCTCCGACCAGGCGGCCCGCACGTCGTCGACCGCGCCCGGCTCGACGTGCAGGTAGCGCACCCGGGCCTCGCCGGCCACCAGCCGCACGCCGGCCCGCAGTCGCGGATCGGTGTCCAGGTCGAAGCGGTGCGCCGCGGGAATGTCGAGCTGCCCGTGGTCGGCGGTCACCAGCAGCGCCGCGTCCGGCGGCAGCCCGTCGACCAGCCGGGCGACCAGGGCGTCCACCTCGGTGGCCGCGACCCGCCAGGGCTCCGAGTCGACGCCGTAGACGTGGCCGTACCGGTCCAGGTCGGCGTGGTAGCCGGAGACCAGTGTGGGCCCGGTGCCGGCGGCCAGCGCGGCGAGCATGGCGGTGGCCACCTCGTCCCCGCCGGCGGCGCCCCGGAAGCCGCCACCCCGGTTGGCGGCCAGTGTCAACCCGCTGCCGCCGAACTCCGGCCGACTCACCACTGTCGTCGTCACCCCGGCGGCGCGGGCCCGCTCCAACTGGGTGGGCACCGGCTGCCAGCGCAGCGGCGACGGATCGGCGGCCCAGTCGGTGTGGGTGAGCACCCGATCGGTGCCGGGCACCCGCACGGTGAAGCCGAGCACGCCGTGTGCGCCCGGCGCAGCACCGGTGCCCAGCGACGCCAGGCTGGTCGGGGTGGTGGACGGGAAACCGGCGATGAGCGGGCGGGCCACCGTCGCGGCGAGCCCGGCGAGGGTCGGCGCGTACGGTGCCGCGGTCGGCAGCTGGTACCAGCCGAGCCCGTCGACAAGCAGCACGGCGATCCGGCGTACCCCGGTCAGTGCTGGCCCGAGCCCTAGCGGGTCGGTCGAACCGGGCACGCCCAGCACGGCCAGCGCGCTGGGCAGCACGTCGGCGAGACGGCCGCCGCCGTGATCCGGCCGGAGGATCTCCAGCGGCGCCGGCCGGCCACCGGCCTGGCCGATCATGCCGGCCGGCGGGCGAACAGGTGCAGTTGGGCGGCCAGGTCCCGGTACGGCGGTTGGGCGGCCAGCGCACGTTCCAACTCGACCAGGGCGGCGGGCTGCCCGTCGGCGACCGCGGCCGGCAGCAGGTCGGCCAGCACGCGTACCCCGTGGATCTCCTCGACCACCAGCCCGGCGGCGCCGAGCAGCGCGGCGGCGCCCGGGGCGTCGTAGCGTCGGCGCAGCGTGTCCCGTGGCCCGGCGGTGCCGGCCGGATCGGCGGCCAGTGTGGCCGCGACGTCCAGGTGCCCGTTCATCGCGCGGCCCAGCACGGCGGCGGCCCGGCCGGCCACCAGCACGCTGGCCGCGCCACCCGGACGCAGCGCGGTGGCCAGCGCGGCCACCACCGGCGTCGGGTCGTCCACCACCTCCAGGACGGCGTGGCAGAGCACCAGGTCGACGCCGGCCGGCTCGACCAGCCCGGCGAGGGCGTCCCCGTCGCCCTGCACGGCGGCGATCCGGTCGGCCACCCCGGCCTCGGCGGCGCGGCGGGTGAGCGCGGCGAGCGCGTCGGGGCTGGCGTCGACGACCGTGACCCGATGCCCGGCGCGGGCCAGCGGAACGGCGAAACCGCCGGTGCCGCCGCCCACGTCCAGCACGGTGAGCTCGGCGTCGCCGCGCCGGTCCAGCTCGGCGCGGAGCACCGACCAGATCACTGCGGTACGGGGTGTCAGCGGCGGCTCGGCGAACCGGCCTCGGGTCTGCTCCACCCGGTCGAGCCTAGTCACCCGGCCCGGTGGTGGTGCGGGCGTGTGGGGGCGCCCCGCCACACGCCCGATCGGTGCCTGCTGTGGGCGGTCGGTCAGGCCTCGGTGCTCTCGGCCTCGTCCTCCGCCCGGGACCGGCGCTCGTTGGCCACCGGACCGTTTGTCACCTCGTACTCGCGGGGGTCGGCGAGGTGCGACGGCACCCAGCCGGTGCCCAGTCGGGTCCGCCGGGCGTTGGCGATTCCACTGGTGTACGCGTGATTTCCCGTCACTGTCGTTCCCCCTTACGGATCACGGGCCGCTCTGCCCGCTCGAGACGAGTCTCCCGCTCGACGGCTCCGGAAACCGTAATGTGGATCACTGATTCAGCGGAAGTCGCGGGAGGCGGGACTGACCGGCGGCTCGATGGCGTCCAGCCGGTCGGCGACCAGGTTGGTCACCCCCTCGTGCCGCTGCAACCGCCCCCGGACCACAAGCGCGGCGCTGGTCCGCGCCACCCGCCGGTAGCGCTGCCACAGCCCCGGCGAACAGGTGACGTTGAGCATCCCCGTCTCGTCCTCCAGGTTGAGGAAGGTGACCCCACCCGCTGTCGCCGGGCGTTGCCGGTGGGTGACGATGCCACCGACCCGGATCCGTTGCCCCGGCTCCACCCGACCGAGCCGGGCGATCGGCACCGCGCCGAGCACGTCGAGCTGACCCCGGATGAACCGGGCGGGATGACTCTCCGGCGACAACCCGGTGGCCCACACGTCGGCGACCAGCCGGTCCACCGCCTCCATCCCGGGCAGCGTGGGCGCCGCCGCGCCGGTCACCGTGCCGGGCAGCCGACCGGGCCGGTCCTGGGCCGCCGCACCGGCGGCCCACAGCGCCTGTCGCCGGGTCAGCCCGAAACAGGCGAAGGCGTCCGCGGTGGCCAACGCCTCCAGCTGAGCGGCGGTGAGACCGAGCCGCCGGGCCAGATCCGGCATGTCCCGGTACGGCCCACCGGCGACCCGTTCGGCCTCGATCCGTTCGGCCACCTCGGCGCCGAGGGTCCGCACGCTGGACAGGCCGAGCCGGACGGCGGGGCCGCCCAACCCCCAGGCGTGTGGCGGCTCCCCCGGCCCGCTGCCCCACCGGGTCTCCGGGGTGGACTCCAGCACCGCCTTCGCGCCGCTGGCGTTGATGTCCGGACGACGGACCTCCACCCCGTGCCGGCGGGCGTCGTCGACCAGGGTCTGCGGGGAGTAGAAACCCATCGGCTGGGCGTTGAGCAGCGCGGCCAGGAACGGCGCCGGGTGGTAGCGCTTGAGCCAGGAGCTGGCGTAGACCAGGTAGGCGAAGCTCATCGCGTGGCTCTCCGGGAAACCGTAGCTGGCGAACGCGGTGAGCTTGCGGTAGACGTCGTCGGCCAGCTCGCCGGTGATGCCCCGCTCGGCCATCCCGGCGTAGAGCCGGTCGGCGATCCGGGTCATCCGCTCGACCGAGCGTTTGGCGCCCATGGCCCGGCGCAGCTGGTCGGCCTCGGCCGCGTCGAAGCCGGCCAGGTCGATGGCGAGCTGCATCAACTGCTCCTGGAACAGCGGCACCCCCAGGGTCTTCTCCAGCGCGTTGCGCATCAACGGGTGCGCGTACGTCACCGGCTCCTGGCCGTTCTTGCGCCGGATGAACGGGTGCACCGAACCGCCCTGGATCGGACCGGGACGGATCAGCGCCACCTCGACCACCAGGTCGTAGAACTCGCGGGGCTTGAGCCGGGGCAGGGTGGCCATCTGGGCGCGACTCTCCACCTGGAACACCCCGACCGAGTCGGCCCGGCAGAGCATGTCGTAGACCTCAGGGTCGTCCAGCGTCATGTCGCCGAGATCCAGCCGGGACCCGATCATGTCGTAGCCGTAGTGCAGGGCGGAGAGCATGCCCAGGCCGAGCAGGTCGAACTTCACCAGGCCCACGGCGGCGCAGTCGTCCTTGTCCCACTGCAGGACGCTGCGCCCGGGCATCCGCCCCCACTCCACCGGGCAGACCTCGATCACCGGCCGGTCGCAGATCACCATGCCGCCGGAGTGGATGCCCAGGTGCCGCGGGAACGTCTGCAACTCGTTGGCGTACTCCACCACCTGCTCCGGGATGTTCTCCACGTCGACCGTGGCGACCGAGCCCCACCTGTCGATCTGCTTGCTCCAGGCGTCCTGCTGCCCCGGCGAGTAGCCGAACGCCTTGGCCACGTCCCGCACGGCCGACCGGGGCCGGTAGGAGATGACGTTGGCGACCTGGGCGGCGTGCTCCCGGCCGTAGCGGGTGTAGACGTGCTGGATCACCTCCTCCCGGCGGTCGGACTCGATGTCCACGTCGATGTCCGGTGGACCGTCCCGTTCCGGGGCGAGGAACCGCTCGAAGAGCAGCTGGTGCCGGACCGCGTCCACATTGGTGATCCGCAACGCGTAGCAGACCGCCGAGTTGGCCGCCGAACCCCGACCCTGGCAGTAGATGTCCTGGTCACGGCAGAACGTGACGATGTCGTAGACCACCAGGAAGTAGCCGGGGAACCCCAGCTCCTCGATCATGTTCAACTCGTGGTCGAGTTGCGCGTACGCCGTCGGATGCGCCTGCGGCGGCCCGTAGCGCTCGTGCGCCCCGTCAGCGGTCAGCTTCCGCAGCCAGCTCATCTCGGTATGCCCCGGCGGCACCGGGTACGCCGGAAGCTGCGGCGCGACGAGTTGAAGGTCGAAGGCCAACTCGGCGCCGAACTCGGCGGCCCGCGCCACCGCACCCGGGTACGCGGCGAACCGGGCCGCCATCTCCGCGCCGCTGCGCAGGTGGGCGGTGGCCGCCGCGGGCAACCAGCCGTCGATCTCGTCCAGGCTGCGTCGGGCCCGGACCGCGGCGACGGTGGTGGCCAGCCGACGCCGGCCGGGGCTGGCGTAGTGCACGTTGTTGCTGGCCACCGTCGGCAACCCGGCCGCGGCGGCCAGCTCGGCGAGCGCGTCGTTGCGGTCGGCGTCGACGGGATGGCCGTGGTCGGTCAGCTCCACGGCCACCGTCTCCGCGCCGAAGAGCGCTGTCAGCCGGTCCAGCTCGCGGGCCGCCGCGTCCACCCCCTCGGTGAGCAGCGCCCCCGGCACGTGCCCCTTGCGGCAGCCGGTCAGCACCAGCACATGGTCACGCAGCTCGGCGGCGACCTCCTCCAGGTCCCCGTACTCCGGGCGGCCCTTCTCCCCGCCGCGTAGCTGGGCGCGGGCGATGGTGGTGGCCAGCCGGGCGTACCCCTCGTGGCCGTGCGCGAGCACCAGCAGGTGCGCTCCGTGCGGGTCGGGCTCACCGTTCTGCGGGCCGGGCAGGCCGAGGGACAGCTCCGCGCCGAAGATGGTCGGCAGGCCCAGCGTACGAGCCGCCTCGGCGAAGCGGACCACCCCGTAGAAGCCGTCGTGGTCGGTGACGGCGAGCGCGGTGAGCCCCAACCGGGCCGCCTCCTCGGCCAGCTCCTCCGGGTGGCTGGCACCGTCGAGGAAGCTGAAGTTGGTGTGCGCGTGCAGCTCCGCGTAGGGCACCACACCGTCGGGACGGGTCAGCTCCGGCGGCTGGTACTGCTCGCGGCGGCGACTCCAGGCCGGGGAGTCGCCGCCATCGGCGTCCACCGCGAGCGGGTCCACCACGTGCAGGTGCCGCTCCTCGCGCGACCGCCCGCCGCCCGACCGGCCGGAGCCGCCGGCGGCCCGCCCGGAGAGCACCCGTTCCAGCTCTGACCAGGGCATCTTCGGGTTGTGGAAACTCATCGAGCCGCCCTCACGGGTGGCCGGATCCCGACGGCCGGATCCGCCGGCGAGAGGGCCGGGGTGCGATATGACCGGAAGTCATGAACATGCCTGACAGTCATATCGCTCGTCGGGGCATCCGCCTCCGGCCCGGGGAGCACCGGCTCAGTCATAGATCGCCTCCACCAGCCACTGCCCGGCCTCGACGGCCAGCAGCAGAGCGGCACCGTCGGCCAGGCTGACCTGGAACCGGGCCCGGCGACGGGCCTCGACCGGCGCCCACCACCGCTCGTCCACCGGCCACGGGCCGGCCCAGCCCACGATCTCCGCCGGCTGGCCGGTGCCGACCACCAGCCGGGCCGGTGGGGCACTCACCGCCAACCGCGCGCTGATCACCACCGGCTCACCGGCGGCGTCGTGCACCGTCGCCGCGAGCGGGCTGGGCAGCACCACCGCCGGCGCGGGCGCCGGCAGCCGACCCGGCCACGGCGGAACTCCGCCCCCGCTGCGGTCGGCGGGCCGACCGGCACTGGCGGCCCGGTCGGCGCCGCCGGCGATCGGCTCGCCGGGCAGCGGTGCCGGGCCGGGGCGGGCGGGGACGCGTTCGTCGCCCCACGGCACCAGCCGCACCTGGTCGGCCGGGGAACGCCCACCACCGAGCACCGCGGTGACCACCGCTTCCGGGCCGAGGATGCCCTGCACCCGGCTCAACGCCCGGTGCGCGCGCTCCCGCTCCTCGCCGGTCTCCCCCCAGAGGCCGGCCTGCAGACCGGCCTGGGCGATCACCCCGTCCGGGATCAGTCGCAGTCGGATGATGCCGGCCGTCGGTCGGGCCGGGCGGGCGCCGGCGCGGCCGTTGCTGCCGGAGAGCCACCCGTCGAGCTGCCAGCGCACCCGGTCGGCGATGGCCGCGGCGGTGAGCAGGCCATCGTGCCGCCACACCCGGTGCAGCTCCTGCCCGTGCTCGGTGACCGCCTCGATGCCGAGCCGGGTGCAGGCCAGCCCGTGCCCGGCCAGCCGCTCGTGCAGCTGCTCGGCCAGTGCCCGGGCCACGAACGCCGCCGCGTCGACCCGGTCGATCGGCTCGTCGTGCTCCGCGGTCACCGTCAGATCGGCCGGTGGTTGCCGGACGGCGAGTGGGCGGTGGTCCCGTCCGGCGGCCAGCCGGTGGGCCAGCGCACCGTCGAACCCGAACCGGGCCAGCACATCGCCGGCTGGCAGGGCGGCGAAGTCGCCGAGGGTGCGCACCCCCAGCCGGCGCAGCAGGTCGGCCAGCGCCGACCGGCCGAGCGCCTCGACCGGCAACCCGGCCAGGAACTCCGGTGTCCCGCCCGGGGCCACCACCCGGCCGGCGCGAGCGGCCAACCCGGCCGCGAACACCCCGTCGGCGATGCCGACCTGGCTCTCCACCAGGCACGACTGGGCCACGTGCTCGATGATCCGCTCGGCGGCCGCCTCCTCGCCGCCGAGGTAACGGCCCGGCCCCCGGGCGGCCACCGCGCAGGCACCCGGACGGACCACCTCGACCCCGGCGACCAACTCCTCCACCGCCGCGACCACCGGCTCGAACGCCCGGGCGTCCCGGCCGGGGTCGTACTCCACGACGGTGAGCTGTGGGCAGCGACCCTGCGCCTCCCGCTTGCGCAACCCTCGACGCACCCCCTCGGCGCGGGCCTGCTCGGAGCAGGCGACCACCCGGTTGGCGTGCAGCACGGCGACCGGGCCGGTCGCCGGCACCCCGTCGACGATCTCGGCGGCGAGCACCGGCCAGTCCGGGCACCACAGCAGCAGCGTGCGTGCCGGCGCGCCGGTCACCCCCGACCGACCAGTGCGAGTGGCGCGGCCGATCGGCCCACGGGCGACGGCAGCGTACGAGGGATCACCCGGGTCAGCTCGTCACCCGGGAGCCAGACCTTGATCTCCTTGGGTCGGGCGGCCGCCCCGCGCCCGCGCGCCGAGACGGTGATCTCCCGACGGCGCAACCGCCCCCGGCCCAGCCCGAGCCCCTCCCAGACCCCACGGACCACCTGCAGCGTCACGTCCGCGCCGTCCCACCGGCCGTACGGGACGAGCACGCTGCCGCGCTGCCGGGCCCGGGCGGCCAATCGGGAGGCGACCGAGGCGGAGACCGAGGCCGGCACGCTGGTGACCACGACGTCCACCCCGTCGATCAGCGCGGCGACCACGGTGGCCCACTCGGGGCCGGGGTTCGGCACCAGGGCCAACCGGTCCAGGGCGATGCCCAACTCAGCCGCCGCGCCCGCGCCGAACGTCGGCACCCCGACCACGGCGCACCACGAGCCGGCCCGGGACGCCTCGGCGAGCAGGGCCAGCATCAGCGAGGTGCCACCGCTGCGGCGGGGCTGGCCGGCGGCGACCGCGATGGTGCTGCCCCGGCGCAGGCCCCGGTTGGGCAGCAGACCGGTCAGCTCGGGCACCACCGGCAGCACCCGGTGCCCACCGACCGGGTCGGGGGCGCTCGCCGGGCGCACCAGATCGGCCAGCGCGGCGGAACCGACCACCATGCGGCCCGCCATTGGACCAACTCCCCCGTCGTTGCTGTGGATCAGATCAGGACCGGCACGCCGTGCCACCGGCCGCCCGGCTCCCCCCGCGGGGCGGCCGGTGGCACGGCGGGATCAGGCGGCGAGACCGTCCAGGGCCGGTTGGTGGGCCACGCCGAGCGCGGTTTCCACCACCGTGACGAACTGTTCGGCGGCGCGGAGCAGATCGTCGGCCTCCCGGGCGCTGACCACCCGGGGGATGCCAGCCTCGGCGGCGGCGCGCTTACTGGCCCCCGCGGCGAAGAACCGGGACCACTCGTCGAGCTCCGGAGCGACGGCGCAGAGGAGGACCCAGACACTGGTGATCCGGTTGCGCCGAGTCGGCGCGGGTCGGGCCCGGGCGGCGAGCAGGGCCGCCGCCGCGCGCAGGGCAGCCAGGTGGGCAGCCGCGTAGCGCAGGCCGTCAGGTCGGGTCTGGCCGGCCTCGACCAGCCCACGGCGGGCCAACGTGAGGAGCTGGGCGGGGGTGCGGTGCGGCAGCACGTGCGCCGGCACCGTCGGTGCCTGAGCCGGGTTAGTCGGCATGAATGTCTCTCCTCCACGTGGCCGAGACGTCACTCCGGCGGCTGATGCCACCGACGCGACGCCGAGGTCGAGGTGGTGCGGAGGAAGACGCACCGGGTGTGGCCGGCCGGGTGTGGATGCTTCCCCACACCACACCCGGCCGGCGGACCGGCGGGTGCGTCGCCCGCCGCCCGGGGGTCGTGGGCGGCGGGCAACGCTCCTGCCTGTTGGGACCAGGCTCGCGACTGCCCGGAAACCCAGGTGCGGCCCGCGGAGCCGCACCGCCCGGAGGTGGCGCCGCGAAACGCCGCGCTCCGGCTGGTTGGAACGGGCGTTCGAGGCAATCGAACACTCGTTCTAACTGCTGCTGACAGTACACCTCCCCTCCGACGAAAATGCAACGTGTGACGCGCCGAGCGTGCCGGGCGGCTGAACCGGCCACCAGCGGACCGGGAAGAATGGCGGGATGCAGCCACACCCGAACGTACGGGCGGTGCAGGACGCGCTCACCGCCGCCGGCACACTCGACGGCGCCGGTGAGCCCAGCATGGTCCGTCTGCTGCCCGACGCGGTGCACACCGCCGCGGCGGCCGCCGAGGCGCTCGACGTCGCGGTCGGTCAGATCGCCAACTCACTGATCTTCGACGCGGACGACACGCCGCTGCTCGTCCTCACCTCCGGCGCGCACCGGGTCGACACCGCCGGTCTGGCGGCATCGATCGGCGTCACCCGACTGCGCCGGGCCACCCCGGAGTTCGTCCGGGCCCACACCGGGCAGCCGATCGGCGGGGTCGCCCCACTCGGGCACCCGCACCCGCTGCGCACACTGGTGGACACGGCACTGGCGGCGTACCCGGAGATCTGGGCCGCTGGTGGTGTACCCCAGGCGGTCTTCCCGACCACCTACACCGAGCTGTTGCGGGTCACCGCCGGCACCCCGGCCGAGGTGGCGTGAGCGAGCGGAGCGAGCTGACCAGCAGGCACAGCAGCGACGCGCTCGCGCCGCCGCGAAGCGGAGACGCGAGCGAGCTGACCAGCAGGCACGGCAGCGACGCTCCGGAGTTGGTCACGCTGCACGTGTGGCGGACCTCCCGCGGCGCGCTGCCCCGGGCGCTGACCCGGATGGCGCTGGACCCCCGCCGGTTGCGGGCCCTCCCGGGCGTCCGGTTCGGCAAACTGCTGGGCACCGGGACCGGCACCGACTTCGGGCCGAGGGACGCCGACCTGACCCGGTGGGCGGCGCTGACCGTCTGGGACTCCCCCGCCGCGGCGGCCGACTTCGACGACTCGTCGGTCGGGCGGGCCTGGGCGCGCATCGCCCACGCCCAGGCCCGGATCGACCTGCGCCCGCTGACCAGCCGGGGCGAGTGGTCCGGCCAGCGGCCGTTCGGTGACCCGCCGGGCGGCCGGGTCACCGGCCCGGTGCTGGCACTGACCCGGGCCCGGCTGCGGGCCCGTCGGGCTGCCACCTTCTGGCGGGCGATCCCGCCAGTGGCCGCCGCCCTGCGCGACGCGCCCGGGTTGCTGGCCCGGTTCGGGGTCGGAGAGGCCCCGTTGGGCTGGCAGGGCACGGTGAGCGTGTGGCGCGACCCGACGGACCTGGTGGCGTTCGCGTACCGTCACCCGGAGCACCGGGCGGCGATCATGCGAACCCCCACCGCGGGCTGGTACGCCGAGGAGTTGTTCGCCCGGTTCGAGGTGCGCGACGTGGTCGGCGACCGGTCGGTGCTCGGGTGGGTCGCCGACGGCGGCCCGGAAACGGTGAAGGGTGGACGGGCATGAGGTTGGTGCGCTGGACGCCGGACGATCTCGTCCGGCGGCTGGACGACGTGGTGGCCGTCTACGGCGAGGCGATGGGATACCGCACCGACCTGCTGGAGGCCCGGCGCGGTTACATCGCCACCCACGTCCGCCGGCCGGGTTTCCGGGCGGTCGCCAGCCTGACCAGCGAGGGTCACCTGGCCGGCTTCGGCTACGGCTACCTGGGCGCCTCCGGTCAGTGGTGGCACGACCAGGTGCACCGCGCGCTGGACGCCCCGACCCGCACGCGCTGGCTCACCCACTGCTTCGAGGTGGTCGAGCTGCACGTCCGGCCACCGGCGCAGGGGCACGGGCTGGGCACCGGTCAGCTGCGCGCGCTGCTCGGCATGGCGGAGGGCGACACCACGCTGCTGTCCACCCCGGAGGCCGACGAACAAACCTCACGGGCCTGGCGGTTGTACCGACGGTTCGGCTTCGTCGACGTGCTGCGCGACTTCCACTTCCCCGGCGACGAGCGACCGTTCGGCGTACTCGGTCGGGATCTACCGCTCGAGCCACCGACGTCATGACCCGGCGGATCTCCTGGACGCTGCTCGCCGTCCTGGTGCTCGCCCAGATCTGCTACCCGCTCACCACCGGCGCCACCCGGGCCGGGCTCACCGTGGCCACCGTTGTCCTCGGTTGGCTGCTCTCGGTCGGCCACGCGCTGCTCAGTCGGGGCCCGCGGGTGGCGGCGGCGCTGGTCGCTGTGGCCACCGGCGGCGGGTTCGCGATCGAGGCGATCGGGGTGGCCACCGGCGTGCCGTTCGGCAGCTACGACTACTCCGGTGAGCTGGGCCCCAAGCTGGCCGGAGTGCCACTGATCATTCCCCTGGCCTGGACCTGGATGGCCTGGCCGGCCTGGCTGGCAGCGGTCCGACTGACCGGCGGCAGTGCCCCGACGGTCGACGGCAGCACGTCAACGGCCGGCGGCGGGCCGACGGTGGGTCGATGGGTGGGGCGGATCGCGCTGGCCACTGTGGGGCTGGCCGCGTGGGACCTCTTCCTCGACCCGCAGATGGTGGCCGAGGGCTACTGGGTCTGGCGCGACGCCACCCCGGCCCTGCCCGGCCTGGCCGGCATCCCAGTCAGCAACTACCTGGGCTGGCTGCTCTTCGCGGTGCTGATGATGAGCGCGCTGCGCCCGCTGGCCGGACCGGCCGCCGAGCGCACCGACCAGCGGGACCACCCGATGCTCGCGCTCTACCTGTGGACGTACTTCTCCAGCATCCTGGCCCACGCCGTCTTCCTCGACCTGCCCGCCTCGGCGCTCTGGGGCGCCGCCGGCATGGCCGTGACCGCCGTACCCCTGACGGTGACCCTGCTGCGCGCCCAGCGCAGCCGTCACCTCCGGCCGCAGGCCCACCAGCCACACCGCCCCGGCGTCGACGCGACCCGATGACCGTCCTGCTCGCCCTGCTGCTCGCCGTCGCCGCGTTGACCGGACACACCTGGCTCAACGCCGGCCGCTGGCTGCGACGGCCCACCGACCGGCCCGAGGACGTCGACGAACCGGTGGCCGTGCTGCTGCCGCTGCGCGACGAGGCCACCCGGGTCACCCCCTGCCTGCGCGCCCTGCTGGCCCAGCGCGGTGTACCCGGGCTGCGCGTCGTGGTCCTCGACGACGGGTCCACCGACGGCACCGCCGACGTGGTCCGCGCGGTGGCCGGCGACGACCCCCGGGTCACGCTGCTCACCGGGGTCGCCCCGCCACCGGGCTGGCTGGGCAAGCCGCACGCCTGCTGGCAGCTGGCCACCCGGGCCGACCCGGACGCCACCGCGCTGGTCTTCGTCGACGCCGACGTGGTGCTCGCCCCGCACGCCGTGGCCGCTGCCGTCACCGAGTTGCGCGCCGCCCGGGCGACGCTGCTGTCGCCGTACCCCCGGATCGTGGTGGCGACGGCGGCCGACCGGTTGGTGCAGCCGCTGTTGCAGTGGCTCTGGTTGACCTTCCTGCCGCTGCGCGCGATGGAACGCTCGCCGCGGCCGTCGCTGGCCGCGGCGGGCGGGCAGTTCCTGGTGGTGGACCGGGCCGGCTACACCGTCGCCGGCGGGCACGCCTCGGTCGCCGACAAGATCCTTGAGGACGTCGAGCTGGCCCGGGCGGTCAAGCGGTCCGGCGGGCGGATCGCCCTGGCCGACGGCTCCCGGCTGGCCACCTGCCGGATGTACGACGACTGGCCGCAACTGCGCGACGGGTACTCGAAGTCGCTGTGGGCGTCGTTCGGGCACCCGGGCGCGGCGGCGGCCGTGGTGGCCGCGCTGTTGCTGCTCTACACCGCCCCACCGCTGATCGCGCTGGCGGGTGCGGCGGCCGGCGCACCGGGGGTGGCCGCCGTGGGCCTGGCCGGCTATCTGCTCGGGGTGACCGGACGGGTGCTCACCGCCCGCGCGACCGGAGGACGGTGCTGGCCCGACGCGCTCGCACACCCCGTGTCGGTCGTGGTCCTCGGTTGGCTGACCCTGCGGTCGTACCATCTGCGAAAGCGACGCCGCCTGACCTGGCGGGGCCGCCCGGTCACCTAGGGAGGACGCGGCATGGCGCGGATCGTGGTCGTCGGCGCCGGGGTGGGTGGCCTCGCCACCGCCGCCCGGCTGGCCGCTACCGGGCACCAGGTGACCGTCTTCGAGGCCGCGGACGCGGTCGGCGGCAAGCTCGGCCGGTACGCCCACGACACCCCGGCCGGGTCGTTCCACTTCGACACCGGGCCGAGCCTGCTCACCCTGCCCGAGGTCTTCCACGACCTGTTCGAGGCGACCGGGGCGAAGCTCGACGAATATCTGGACCTCGTCCCGCTGGACCCGATCGTCCGGCACGTCTTCGCCGACGGTGGCCCGACCCTGGACTCGTGCGCCGACCCGGTGGAGTTCACCGCCCGGATCGGGGCCGCCTTCGGTGACCGGGCGGCAGCCGACTGGCAGCGGCTGTGGCGCCGGGCCGAGCGGGTGTGGAACGCCTCCTCGCGGGACATCCTGCGCCGCGCCGTCGACTCTCCCCGCGACCTGGCGTCGCTGGCCTGGCGCGTCGGTGACCTGGCCGCCATCGCCCCGGGTCGCAGTCTGCGCGGCCTGGGCCGCCGGCACCTGTCCGACCCCCGGCTGCGGATGCTGCTGGACCGGTACGCCACCTACACCGGCGCCGACCCACGTCGGGCACCGGCGGCGCTGGTCGCCGTCCCCTACGCCGAGTTGGCCTTCGGCGGCTGGTACCTGCGCGGCGGGCTGGGCACGCTCGCCGACGCGCTGCTGACCCGCTGCCTGGACCTCGGCGTGGTCGTGCAGACCGACGCCACGGTCACCCGGATCGACGCCACCGGCGGCCGGGTGCACGGGGTACGCCTCGCCGGCGTCACCGCCCCGGTGCCCGCCGACGTGGTCGTGGCCAACGTGGACGCGCTCACCGTCTACCGTGACCTGCTGCCGCACCCGCGTCGGCTGGCCGCGCTGACCGACCGCAGCCTCGCCGGCTTCGTGCTGCTGCTCGGCGTCTCCGGCAGCACCGGGCTGGCCCACCACAACGTCTTCTTCCCGAACGACTACGACGCCGAGTTCGACGCGGTCTTCGGTGACCCCGGGCGCGGCGTACGGGCCCGACCGGCGGTCGACCCGACGGTGTTCGTCACAGTGGCCGACGACCCGATGGTCCGCCCAGCCGGGCACGAGGCGTTGTTCGTGCTGGTCAACGCCCCCCGTCAGGGCACCGCGGCGGGCGCTGTCGACTGGCGACGCCCGGGACTGGCCGACGCGTACGCCGACCGGATCCTCGACGTGCTGGCGCGGCGCGGCGTGGACGTGCGGGACCGGCTGCTGTTCCGCGAGATCCGCACCCCCGCCGACCTGGACGTGGCGACCGGCGCGCCGGGTGGCTCGATCTACGGCACCGCCGGTGGACTGCTCCGCCCGGCCAACCGGGGTCCGGCGAACGGGCTGTGGCTGGTGGGTGGCTCCACCCACCCGGGCGGCGGGTTGCCGATGGTGACCCTCTCCGCGCAGATCGTCGCCGACGAGATCGGCCCCGCCTGGTAGACCCGGCGTTGCTGTCAGCCGGCGCCGGTCTCTTCTGCGGGTGTCTGTCTTCAGCCGGCGTCGAGCAGGGCGCGGCGGATGCTGGAGAGCAGTTGCCCCAGGCCGAAACCGGCAAGTAGCACCCAGACCGCGGTCGCCATGGTGATGGTGCCGGCGGCCAGGTCCGGCTCGATCAGGCCGGCGAGCCCGGCGACCAGCAAGCCGGCCAGCGCCACCGAGACCCGGGTGGGCCGTTCGCCCACGGTCACCGCGCCGATCTCCCGCATGCCGGCGGCGACCGCCCGCGCTCGGACGTACTCGTGCAACCAGGACAGCGCGCCGCCCGCGACGACCAGCCCACCCGGCGCGCCCACCAGCCAGAACGCCAGCAGCCACGCCACCTCGCCGAGCCGGTCGGCGACCGAGTCGTAGACGTAGCCGAGCCGGGTGGTGCGACCGGTGGCGACCGCCACCGCGCCGTCCACGCTGTCCGCGACGGCGGCGAGCAGCACGAACAGCGCGCCGAGGAACGGCCCGTCCCCCGGCCGGCCCACCAGCAACGGTACGCAGAAGCAGAGCAGCACCCCGGCCACCGTGACCGCGGTGGGGCTGACCCGCAGCCGGCCCAACACATATCCGACGTGGTACGCGAATCGCAGCCAGGCACGCACCACCGGCGCCGCGACCCGAGGGTCGAACCCGCCGTGCAACCGCGCCCACGCCGTGGCGTACTGATCCCAGTTCAGCTGTGTGCCCACCACGGATCAACCGTCGTGCCGGGCAACAGGTGTCGCAGGCGCAGCGTTCACACGCGGGCGCCGACCTTCAGGTTCTGCCAGACCTCGCGGGTCGCGGTGGACCTGTTGAGGGTGATGAAGTGGATTCCCGGGACGCCCTCGTCCAGCAGCCGGCGGCACATCTCGCTGGCCTGCTCGATGCCGAGCCGGCGGACGGCGTCCGGGTCGCCGGCGACGCGTTCGAAGCGGGCCGCCAACTCCGGTGGGAACGGCGCGCCGGACAGCTGCACGGACCGCTCGATGGTGCCGATCTGGGTCACCGGCATCACCCCGGCCAGGATCGGGGTGTCACAGCCGGCAGCGGCCACCCGGTCGCGTAGCCGCAGGTAGTCGTCGGCGTCGAAGAACATCTGCGTGACCGCGAACTCCGCGCCGGCCCGACACTTGCGGACGAACTGGGCGGTGTCGGTGGCCACGTCGGGCGAGCGGGGGTGCTTGTACGGGAAGGCGGCCACGCCGACGCTGAAGTCGCCGGCGTCGCGCACCAGCCGGACCAGGTCCTCGGCGTAGTCCACCCCCTCGGGGTGGCGGATCCACTCGCCGCCCGGATTGCCCGGGGGGTCGCCACGAACGGCCAGCACGTTGCGCACGCCCACCCCGGCGAGCCGGCCGACCACGTGCCGCAGCTCGGCGACGGAGTGGTTGACCGCGGTCAGGTGGGCCATCGGCAGCAGTGTGGTTTCGGTGGCGATCCGCTCGGTCACCGCCACGGTGGTGTCCCGCGTCGAGCCGCCGGCGCCGTACGTGATCGACACGAACGACGGACGCAGGGACTCCAGCTCGCGGATGGCCTGCCAGAGCAGCTGCTCCCCCGCCTCGGTCTTGGGCGGGAAGAACTCGAACGAGAAGGTCGGCTGGTGCTCACGGATGAGCTCCCCGATCGCCGGCTGCGGATTGGGGAGTGTCGAGGGAAGACCGAGCGCCACGACCCGACTCTAGCGGTCAATGGCACCAGGACCCAGGCCCTTCCCACCCAGCGGCGGGCCCGCCCGGTCCGCCCGACCGATGGGCGGGGGTCGCCCGGGCGGAAAGGCGTCGTACCTCCGAGGTAGGAAAGGGCGGTGCGGGAGGGGCGGCGGGGGTGGTCCCGGTCTCGTGCGGGGGTCAGCAACCGAGCGGTGACGCCGGTCCCGTCCGGTCGGGTGGGTGGGTCGTCACCGCACCGACGCCCGCCAGGAGGACCCATGATCCCGCCCGCATCGCCGCGCCCCGCGCAGCTCGGGCCGCTGCTGGCCCGGTGCCGACTGGCCCGGGGCTGGAGCCAGCAGCGAGCCGCCGCCGAGCTGTGTGCCGCCGCCGGGGTGCCGACGTTGAGTCGGCACGAGATTTCCCGGTGGGAGCGACAGCGTCGCGTGCCGGGCGGGTTCTGGCTCGGCTGGCTCGCCGTCGTCCTGGACGTGCCGCTGGTGGTGCTCGCCGAGGCCGCCGCGGCCGCCCGTCGGGCCGGCTCGACGCGGGCCACCGGGCCGGGCCGCGCCGCGGTGGCCGGCGGGCGACCGAGTGGGCGCACGGGTCCCGGCCGCACCGGCGGGACCACGCGTGGCGGTGGAGCACGAACCATGACGACCGGCTAGCGTCGAGGCGTGACCCACGCTGCTCCCGTGTCCCCCGTCGACCGCGCCGGCCTGCGGGAGCGGATCGACAAGGCCCTCACCGAGTTCCTGGCCGGCCAACGGGTCCGGCTCGCCGCCGTGGACGACGCGCTGGGTCCGGTGGCCGAGGCGATCGAGGCGTTCGTGCTCGGCGGCGGCAAGCGGCTGCGTCCGGCATTCGCGTACTGGGGGTTCCGGGGGGCCGGCGGGGTGGACGGCGACCAGGTGCTCACCGCCCTGGCCGCGCTGGAGTTCGTCCAGGCCAGCGCCCTGATCCACGACGACCTGATGGACCGTTCCGACACCCGTCGCGGCGAGCCGGCGGTACACCGGCGCTTCGCCACCCGGCACCGGGAGGCCGGCTGGGGCGGCGACCCGGACGGTTTCGGCGACGCCGCGGCCATCCTGCTCGGTGACCTCTGCCTGGTCTGGTCCGACGAGCTGCTGCACTCCGCCGGACTGGACCTGTGGTCGTTGGCCCGGGCCCGGCCGGTCTTCGACGAGATGCGCACGGAGGTCACCGTCGGGCAGTACCTCGACGTGTTGACGCAGGTCACCGGGGACACCTCGGTGGAACGGGCCAGCAAGGTCGCCCGGTACAAGTCCGCGAAGTACACGGTCGAGCGTCCGATGCTGCTCGGCGCCGCGCTGGCCGACGCGCCGGAGGAGGTGCGAACGGCCTACTCGGCGTACGGGCTGCCGTTGGGCGAGGCGTTCCAGCTCCGCGACGACGTGCTGGGGGTCTTCGGTGACCCGGCGCTGACCGGCAAGCCGGCCGGGGACGATCTGCGCGAGGGCAAGCGCACCTACCTGGTGGCGGCGGCCGTGGAGGCCACCGACGACGCGGGCCGCGAGCTGCTGCTCGGCCGGCTCGGCGACCCGGAGCTGGACGAGCAGGGGGTGGCCCGGCTCCGCGAGGTGATCTCGGGAAGTGGGGCACTGGCCCGCACCGAGCAGCGGATCGTCACGCTCACCGACACCGCCCTGGCCGCCCTGACCGCCGTCGACCTCGACACCGAGGCCCGCCAAGCCCTGGTGGACCTGGCCATAGCCGCAACCCGCCGAGCCGACTAACCCCGCCCCACCCGGCCCCGGCCCCCGGTGTTGATCATGAAGTTATTGCCACGACACGCCGAGCGGGCTGGCAATAACTTCATGATCAACGGGGACGGGAGGCGCGGAGGCGGCGGGAGCGGGCGGCGGGGGCGGGCGAGCGGCGGGTCAGAAGCCTTGGGCTTGGGCTCGGCGTTTTACCTCGCGGGCCTGGTCGCCGGAGAGGGCGGCGGCTGGGGTGGCGCCGGGGAGGGTGTCGTCCGGCTCGTAGAGCCAGCGCAGGGCAGCCTCGTCGTCGTAGCCGTTGTCGGCGAGCAGGTTGAGCACGCCGGGCAGGTGCTTGAGCACGGTCTGGTTGGCAACCAGGTCCGCTGGGATCCGGCGGACGCCGTCGCGGCGGACCGCCAGCAGCTCCCGGTCACGGATCATCTGGTGCACCTTGCTGATCGACACGTCGAGGCGTTCGGCGACGTCGGGCAGGGTCAACCAGCCGGCCGGGTCGGTGGGTCCGGCGAGCTCCAGGCCGGGCGCGGCCTGGTCGGGTACGGGTTCGGTCACCCGACCACCCTGCCACGCCATCGCCGCGACGAGCCACCGGCACCCCGGGCGACCCATCGGCGCCCACTCTGTTGATCGCCGCTGACCAGCAAATAAGGGGCGACGAGCGCGGCGGGACGGGCCGGTTCGGCGTACGGCTGTAGCATCCTGTTCATCCTTCACCCCCTGGACACATAGACTGCCTGCCGATGGACACTCAGGTCGCCGACACGTTGCTGGGCTCGCTTATCGACGGGCGCTACCGCATTCGCGGTCGCGTGGCCCGTGGTGGCATGGCGACCGTGTACACCGCCACCGACGAACGCCTTGAGCGCACCGTCGCTGTCAAGATCATTCACCCGACCCAGGCGAGCGAGGCACGAGCCCGGATCGCCAACTTCGTGGCCCGGTTCACCGACGAGGCGAAGACCATCGCCCGGTTGACCCACCCGAACGTGGTGGCGGTCTACGACCAGGGCACGCACGCCGGTCTGCCGTACCTGGTGATGGAGTACGTCCGTGGTCGCACGCTGCGCGACGTGCTGGCCGAGCGACGCCGACTCAACCCGGACGAGGCGCTGGCCATCACCGAGCAGATGCTCGCCGCGATCGCCGCCGCGCACCGGGCCGGGCTCGTGCACCGCGACGTCAAACCGGAGAACGTGCTGGTCGCGGAGGCGCCTACCGGCGGCGTCGCCAACCTGGTCGACAGCGTCGTGAAGGTGGCCGACTTCGGGCTGGCCCGGGCGGTCGAGGCGAGCGCCGACGAGGAGCAGGGCAATCAGCTGATGGCGACCGTGGCGTACGTCGCCCCGGAGCTGGTCACCGAGGGCCGCGCCGATCCGCGCACGGACGTCTACTCGGCCGGCATCGTGCTGTTCGAGATGCTCAGCGGCCGCGTGCCGTACGACGGGGACCGCCCGGTGGACGTCGCCTGGCAGCACGTCGACCGGGACGTGCCGGCGCCCTCGACGCTGGTGCCGGGCCTGCCGTCGATCCTCGACGACCTGGTGCAGCGGGCCACTCGACGTGATCCCGGCGCACGGCCCGCAGACGCCGGCGCACTCCTGGCCGAGGTGCAGGTTGCCCGGGATCGTCTGGGCGACGCCAACAGCCACACCGCCGTACTCAGCCCGATCAGCGACGCACCGTCGCTCTCCCAGCCGACCATGATGGTCGCGACGGTCCAGCCGCCCAACCGCCCGTCGTGGGCACGACTACCGGAGGGGGCCAGCAGCCAGGGGCCGGGGCGGCGTCGGGCCGCCCCGGAGCCGGCGGAGGGCCTGGGTGCCCGGCTCGCCGCGCTGCGCAGCACGGTGCTGAGCGACCCTCGTGGCCGGCTGGCCGTCGCTGCCGTGGTGGTGACGCTGGGCCTGGTGGCCGCGATCGGGGGTTGGTGGTTCGGCGTCGGCCGCTACACGGACGCTCCGCAGCTGGTGAGCCTGACCAAGGCGCAGGCGCAGGCGCAGGCCGACCGCGCGGGGCTCGTCCTCAAGTACGCCGAGCCGCGCTTTGACGAGAAGACCCCGAAGGACAGCGTGCTGGGGCAGAGCCCGGCGTCCGCTGCCAAGATCGTCAAGGGTGGCACGATCACCCTGACCCTCTCCCTCGGCCCGGAGCGTTTCCCCGTACCGGACGTGATCGGCAAGGAGTTCGAGCTGGCCGAGGCGGACTTGGTCAACGCGAAGTTGGTGGTGGCCAAGGGCACCGCCCGCTACGACGACAGCCTGCCGGCCGGGGTCGTGGTGGACAGCTCCCCCAAGGTGGGCGCCGAGGTCAAACCAGGTGCGAAGGTCACCCTCATTCTGAGCCGGGGTAGGGCGCCGGTGACGGTGCCGAACCTGGTCGGCAAGAGCCTGACCGAGGCCCGGACGACCCTGGCCCAGCTCAACCTGGTGCTGGTGGAGAACTACAAGGACTCCGACAAGCCGAAGGACGAGATCCTCGGCCAGAGCCCGGCCGATGGCGCCGGCGTGGAGAAGGGCACCTCGGTCAAGCTGGACGTCAGCAAGGGGCCGCCGCTGATCGTCATGCCACGGGTGATCGACCTGCCGTGCCAGCAGGCCAAGCAGGCGTTGGAGGGTCAGGGCTTCCCGGTGGCGGTCGCGATCAACCCGAACGCCGTGGTCCGGATCCAGCTGCCGGGTGAGAATTCGCAGGTGGCGCCCGGCACCCCGGTCACCCTGACGTGCTTCTGATGCCGACGATCTCCGCGCGGCCGGTGGGCACGCACACGCCGACCTCGGGTGGGCTGGCGAAGGCTGCCCTGCCGTACGCCGACACGACCGGTGCGCGGGTGGTGCAGGTCTACGTCTCCAACTCGCGCGGCTGGGCACTGCCCGACGGCGATCCGGGGCAGGACGCCCTGTTCCGCGACGGTTGCGCCGAGCGGGGCATTCCCGCGTTCATCCACGCCGCGCTGCTGGTCAACCTGGGCTCGCCCACCCCGGCCACTGTCGAGAAGTCGGCCCAGACGCTGGCGCACGCGCTGCGTCGGGGCGTGGCGATCGGCGCGCGGGGAGTGGTGTTCCACGCGGGCAGTTCGGTGGACGAGGGGCACGCCGAGGCGGCGATGCGACAGGTCCGCGAGGTGTTGCTGCCGCTGCTCGACTGGGCCGCCGACGCTGGCGGGCCGATGTTGCTGGTCGAGCCGAGCGCGGGCGGAGGCCGGTCACTGGCCTCCCGGGTGGAGCAGCTCGGGCCCTACCTGGACGCGGTGGACCGGCACCCCATGCTCGGGGTCTGCTTCGACACCTGCCACGCCTGGGCGGCCGGGCACGACCTGGCGGCCGAGGGTGGCATGACGGCGACCCTGGACACCCTGGTGGCGACTGTCGGTGCGGACCGGCTGCGGCTGGTCCACGCCAACGACTCGAAGGATCTGTGCGGCTCCACCCGGGACCGGCACGAGAACATCGGCAAGGGCAGCATCGGCGAGCCCGCCTTCGCCGAGCTGATGGCCCACCCGGCGACCGCTGGTGTCCCGGTCGTCGTGGAGACCCCCAGCGAGAAGCACGTGGGTCACGCCGCCGACATCAGCACCCTCACCCGCCTGTCCCACCCCTGACCCTCCCCGCGTCCCTCACCCGCCCCGGTGATCATGGGTGTGAGCGCTGGGGTGGGGGATTCAGGCTGCGGCGAGGATGCGGGGTAGGGCTGCGACGGCGCGGTCGATGTCCGCGTCGCTGACGCCCAGGTGGGTGACCAGGCGGGCGGTGCGGGGGCCGAGCACCGAGATCAGTACGCCCTCGGCCCGCGCCGCGGCGGCCAGGGCCCGCGCGTCCAGGGTGTGCTTGGTGAGGTCCAGCGCGACCAGGTTGGTGCGGACAGTGGTGGCCAGCACCCCGAACGGCGCGACCGCCTCGGCGAGCCGGGCCGCCTTCGCGTGGTCGTCGGCCAGCCGGTCGATGTGCTCCGCCAGCGCGTACCGACCGGCGGCGGCGAGAATGCCGGCCTGGCGCATGCCACCGCCCATCCGCTTGCGGATCAGCCGGGCACGCTCGATCTTCTCCGCGCTGCCCACCACGAGCGAACCGACCGGCGCGCCGAGACCCTTGGAGAGGCACACCGACAACGTGTCGAAGAGCTGGCCGTACTCGATGAGCGGCACCCGGTCGGCGACGTGCGCGTGCCAGATCCGGGCGCCGTCACAGTGCAGCGCGACGCCCGCCTCGTCGGCGACCCCGCGCAGATCCCGCAGGGTCGCCAGCGGAATCACCCCGCCACCGCCGCGATTGTGGGTCTGCTCGACGGCGATCGCGCGGGTGGTGACGGCGAAGTAGCCGTCCGGCCGGATCATCCCGGCCACCACCTCCGGGTCGATGTCCGCGCCCACCGCGGGCCAGGTCCGCGAGGAGATCCCGCCGTACGCGGCCGCGGCGCCGATCTCGTACGTGACCACGTGCGCGTCGGCGTCGCAGAGCAACTCGTCGCCGGGCGACACCAACAGTTGCAGGGCGATCTGGTTCGCCATCGACCCGCTCGGGGCGAACAGCGCCGCCTCGTGCCCGAACAACGCGGCGACCTCGACCTCCAGCGCGTTGACGCTCGGGTCCTCGCCGTACACGTCGTCACCGACCTCGGCGGTGGCCATCGCCTCCCGCATCCCGGCGGTGGGTCGGGTCACCGTGTCGGACCGCAGGTCCACGAACAAATCAGCCATGGTCATCCTTTCGGCTGCGGTTGCGGGTCTCGCAACCCTCAGCCACGGAGCATCTCCGCTACGAGGAACGCCAACTCCAACGACTGCTGGGTGTTCAGTCGCGGGTCGCAGGCGGTTTCGTACCGGTCGGGCAGGTCGAGATCCTCGATCCCCTGGGCGCCGCCGAGGCATTCGGTGACGTCCTCACCGGTCAACTCGACGTGCAGGCCACCGGGGTGGGTGTCCAGCCCCCGGTGCACCTCGAAGTAGCCGAGCACCTCGTCGACGATGCGGTCGAAGTGCCGGGTCTTGTAGCCGTTTGACGACTCGTGCGTGTTGCCGTGCATCGGGTCGCACTGCCAGACCACCTTGGCGCCGGCGGCAGTGACCTTGGCGACGATCGGCGGCAGAGCGTCGCGCACCCGGTGGTTGCCCATCCGGCTGATCAGGGTGAGCCGGCCGGGGATGTTGTCCGGGTTGAGCTTCTCGCACAGCTCGATCGCCTCGTCCGGGGACGTGGTCGGGCCGAGCTTGACCCCGATCGGGTTGGCGATCCGGGAGATGAAGTCGATGTGCGCCCCGCTGATCTGCCGGGTGCGCTCGCCGATCCAGAGGAAGTGCCCGGACAGCCCGTACGCCCGGCGGTCGGAGACCCGGGTGAGCGCCCGGTCGTACTCCAGGGCGAGGGCCTCGTGGGAGCAGTAGAGCGTGACGGTGCGCAGCGCCTCGTCGTCGGTCATGCCGCAGGCCCGGATGAAGGCCAGCGCCCGGTCGATCTCCCGGGCGATGGCCTCGTAGCGCTCCCCCGCCGGGGAGTTCTTCACGAAGCCCTTGTTCCAGTCGTGCACGGCGTGCAGGTCGGCGAGCCCGCCGGCGAGGTACGCCCGGAGCATGTTCATCGCCGCCGCCGAGTTGGCGTACGCGCGGATCATGCGCTGGGGGTCGGCGACCCGGGCGGCCGGGTCGGCCTCCAGCGAGTTGATCATGTCGCCGCGGTACGCGGGCAGGCCGCGGGCGTCGGTCGGCAGTGAGCGGGGCTTCGTGTACTGCCCGGCGACCCGGGCGACCTTGACCACCGGCAGCGACGCGCCGTAGGTGAGCACGATCGCCATCTGAAGCAGGGTGCGGGCGTTGGCCAGCAGGTGGCTCTCGGTGTTGTCGACGAACGTCTCGGCGCAGTCACCGCCCTGCAGCAGGAACGCCTTGCCCTCGCAGACCAGGGCGAGCTTCTGCCGGAGCTGGTCCACCTCGTAGGGCGCGACGACCGACGGCACGGTGTCGAGGACCTTGCAGACCGCGGCCACGGCGGCCGGGTCGGACCACGGCGGGACCTGCTCGCGGGGCAGCTCCCGCCATCGGTCCAGGCCGAGTGCGGCGTCCTCGGCGGAGTCGACTGTCGGTCGGCTGGTCTGCAGGCCCGGGCTGCCCACCGCGGGATGGCTCAGCTGATGCCACTCATGGCGCATGAGAGAAAGCGTACGGCGACCGTTGGGGTGGCCGGGCGGCGAGGGGGACGGTTCCGGCAGATGGGAGATCAATCTGCCGGGCGCTGGTCAGGACGCGCGGGTAGGGGCGATGCCGGTCGGCGTCGGAGCTGCCGACCCACCCGGCGCTTCGCCGGCGATGCACCAGTCGCTGCCGTCCCGGGTGACGGTGAAGACCAGCGGCCGGGTGACGGTGCGCTTGCCGACCGCGACCGAGACCGACACCGAGACTTCCTGCCCGCGCGGACCGGACCGGATGTCGGTGATGGCCGCCTCCGGCACCTGGAAGTGGTCGGCGAAGTCACCGTTGGGGCTGGTGGCGCCCAGGTCGAAGCCGTCATGGAGCAGAGCGCAGAGCTGACTGCGGCCGGCGGCGAGGTCCTTGGCCGCCATCGCGTCGAGGTACGCCTGCACGCGCTCACGGGAGCGGGTCGTGGCCTCCTCGGCGGGGGCTCGGGCCGGCTTGGCGGCGGACTCGTCCTCGTCCCCGCCGCCGATCCCGCAGCCGACCAGGGCGACCGGCAGCAGCACCAGCCCGGCGGCGGTCGCCGCCAGCCTGCGGTGGGTCGCGTACATGATCACCTCCGTTGGCGGTGAGATCGAGATGTGCCGAGCCGCGAGTCTGCCACATTCAGCTGACCGAGCCCAACGGCGGCGGTCCGGTCGACGCCGGGCGTCGACCGGACCGCTGTGTCACGGGCGGGAAGGGGCGGTGCGGGCCCCTTCCCGCCGTGTGGGTGGTGCGTCGGCCTTCGGCTCAGCCGAGACCGCCCTTGATGGCGCCGATGAGCTCGCCGTTGCTCGTGTCACCGGAGAGCTCCCAGAAGAACGCGCCACCGAGGCCCTGGTTGTTCGCGTACGTCATCTTGCCGTTGATGGTCGACGGGGTGTCGTAGCTCCACCAGTTGCTGCCGCACTTGGCGTACGCGGTGCCGGCGATCGTGCCGGTGGCCGGGCAGGTGTTCTTGAGGACCTTGTAGTCCTCGATGCCGGCCTCGTAGGTGCCCGGCGCCGCGCCGGTGGCGCTGCCGCCCGGAGCGGTCTGGGTGACACCGGTCCAGCCCCGACCATAGAAGCCGATGCCGAGCAGCAGCTTGTTGGCCGGGACGCCCTTGCTCTTGAGCTTCTGGATCGCCGCGTCGGAGTTGAAGCCCTGTTGCGGGATGCCGGTGTACGAGGTGAGCGGTGAGTGCGGTGCCGTCGGACCCTGGGCGGCGAACGCGCCGAAGTAGTCGTAGGTCATCGGCATCAGCCAGTTGAGGTTGCCGATGGCACCGGCGTAGTCGGTGGCGTCGATCTTGCCGCCGTTGCTGCCGTCCGCGGTGATGGCGGCGGTGACGAGTGCGCTGGACCCGAACCTCGACCGCAACGCGCTGATCACGTTCTTGAACGCGTTCGGGCCGCTGCTGTCACAGCTCAGACCGCAGGCGTTGGGGTACTCCCAGTCGACGTCGATGCCGTCGAAGACGTCCGCCCAGCGCGGGTCCTCGACCAGGTTGTAGCAGCTCTCGGCGAACGCGGCCGGGTTCTGCGCGGCCTGGGTGAAGCCGCCGGACCAGGTCCAGCCACCGAACGACCAGATCACCTTGAGGTGCGGGTTCATCTGCTTGAGCTTGCGCAGCTGGTTGAAGCTGCCCCGCAGCGGCTGGTCCCAGGTGTCGGCGACGCCGTCCACGCTGTCCGCCGCGGTGTACGCCTTCTCGTAGTCGGCGTAGCTGTCACCGATGGCGCAGCGACCGCCCGTGGTGTTGCCGAAGGCGTACAGGATGTGGGTCAGCTTGGCGGCCGACCCGCTGGTCTGGATGTTCTTGACGTGGTAGTTGCGCCCGTAGACGCCCCACTCGGCGAAGTAGCCGACGACCTTCTTGCCACCCGTGTTCGGCGGCGGGGTGGTGGGCGGTGGCGTGGTCGGCGGTGGCGTGGTGGGCGGGGTGGTGGTGGGTGGCGTCGTGGTCGGCGGGGTAGTGGTCGGCGGTGTGGTCCCACCGCCGCACGCGGCACCGTTGACTGTGCAGTTCAGTGGCGCCTTGTACGCGCCGGTGCCGTTGTAACCCCAGCTGAACGAGGCGCCGGGGGCGAGGCCGCCGGCCCAGCTCTTCTTGACGGCGACGTAGTGGTTGCCGCTGCTGGTGACGTCGGCGTCCCACGCGCTGCTGATGGTGGTACCCGACGGCAGGTCGAACTCGATGCGCCAGGTGGTGACGGTGGCGCTGGAGCCGTTGGTGATGGTCACCTTCGTCTCGTGACCGGTCCCCCAGTCCTGCGCCTTGGTGAAGGTGGTGGTGACCGTGCCGGCGCCGAACGCGGTGGTCACCGGCACCGCTGCGACGGTCACGGCGACCACGGCACCGGCCCAGAGGGCCCGGCGGAGCGATCTTTTCATGAGGCGTCTCCCGAACTGTTAGGAAACTTTCCAAAAGAGATGGTGAGACGGTACTCACGCCGTCATCAGTTCGTCAAGATGCGCATGTTTCGATTTCTCCTGGTGCACGGAGTGCGTACGCTGCGCCCACCCCCGGTCGGCACCCGGCTGGCGCGTAGCCTCGGCCCATGACCGTCTTCGACATCCCGATCGACGCCCTCAACGGCGGCCCCGCCGACCTGGCCCGCTACCGCGGCAAGGCGTTGCTGGTCGTCAACGTGGCCTCCCGCTGCGGCCTCACCCCGCAGTACGCCGGCCTCCAGACGCTCGCCGACTCCTACGCCGACCAGGGCCTCGTGGTGCTCGGCGTGCCGTGCAACCAGTTCGCCGGGCAGGAGCCGGGCAGCGCCGCCGAGATCAGCGACTTCTGCCAGGTCAACTACGGGGTCACCTTCCCGCTGACCGAGAAGGTCGACGTCAACGGCCCCGACCGGCACCCGCTCTACGCCGCGCTCGTGGACACCCCGGACGCCGACGGGCACACCGGTGACGTGCGCTGGAACTTCGAGAAGTTCCTGGTGGCCCCGGACGGCTCGGTCGCCGCCCGGTTCGCCCCCACTGTCGAGCCCGGCTCCGACGACCTACGCGCGGCCATCGAAAAGACCCTCCCCACCTCCTGACGCCCCGGGGCCCTCCGTGGCGCCGCCTTGATCACGCTCGAACATGGACGTAGTGGCCTTCCGACATTCGGACGCCACTACATCCCGGATCGAGCACGATCTTGCGGGGGCCGGGCCGGGCCGGGCCGGGCCGGGCCGGGCCGAGCCGAGCCGAGCCGAGCCGGCACCGCACGGCGGCCGGCACGGACCGCTCGTCACCGGAGAGTGGCGCGTCACCGGAGAGCCGGTCGGTGACCAGCGTGAGCAGTACGTTGTGCAGGACGGGCGCGGCGCCACCAGGCACCCGCCGGTACGGCGAGGTCGCGAGCAGCCGGAGCAGCCGCCCGACGGCGGACAACCGAATAACCCACCAGGCAGGTCGGGAATGCGGCGCGGGTGGACGGAGTTGGGAACGAGCATGACAACTGTGGGACTGATCGGCAGCGGCAACATCGGCGGTACCGTGGCCCGGCTGGCCGTCGACGCCGGCTACGACGTGGTGCTGAGCAACTCGCGGGGCCCGGAGACCCTCACCGACCTGGTGGAGACCCTGGGCGAGCACGCCAGCGCCGGCACCACGCAGGACGCGGCGCAGGTCGGTGACCTGGTGGTGGTCAGCGTGCCGCTGAAGGCGTACCGCGCGGTGCCGGTGGAACCGCTGGCCGGCAAGGTCGTCATCGACACCAACAACTACTACCCGGAGCGCGACGGCACCTTCCCGGAGCTGGATTCCGGCGAGATCACCAGCAGCGAGCTGCTCCAGCGGCGCTTGCCGGACTCGCGGGTGGTCAAGGTCTTCAACAACATCTACTTCAAGGGCCTGGCGGCGCTCCCCCGCCCGACCGGCGCCGCCGACCGCAGCGCCCTCGCGATCGCTGGTGACGACGCCGCCGCGAAGGCCGAGGTGACCGCCTTCCTGGACCGGATCGGCTACGACGCGGTGGACGTCGGCCCGCTGGCCGAGGGGTGGCGCTACCAACCGGACACCCCGGCGTACGGCACGCTCTACTCGGCCAGCCCGACCGACTGGGAGCACCCGGCCCCGGGCGACGCCGCGAAGCTGCGCGACGCCCTGGCCGCCGCCACCCGCTGAGCAGGGCCAGCCGCCGCCCTGCCCGCGATCGCCTATTTGGTGGTCCTGTGAAGGGCGGCGGCGAGTTCGTCGTCGTAGCTGGCGATCGGCTGCCCGTCCGAGGCGTACGCGACGAGCCGACCGTGGGCCATCGTCGCGGACCGGAACGAGAAGGTTCGCGAACCCGGGTACGCGGCGAGTAGCGGGATGGCCCGGGGTGCTCCACCCGGGGCGGAGTAGTACTCCAGGCGGGTCACCTGCGGGGAGACCACGCCGTTGACCCGGACCTTGGTCTTCTCGGCACGGGTGCCGAAGGTGACCGGCGCGTCGGTGGCGTATTCGGCGCATTCGGCCGGTCCACGGCAGACGAAGAAGTATCGCGGGTTGACCACGTCGTCGAGGCTGTACGCCTTGAAGGTGGGGTCGGCCCCGGCCGGCAGCGGCTGCACGGCGAAGAACGCGACCGCGACCGTCGCCGTGACGCCCACCCGCATCCAGGCACGGCCGGCGGCCGGTCGTCTGCTCGTGTGCTGGGCGGCGACGGCGACACCGCCGAAGCCGACGAGGCACAGGAGGCACACCCCGACGGCACGGGCGTTCTCGAAGAGGAACTGCACCCCCGGCCGCGTCGAGACCGGGCTGAGCACCGCACCCAACGAGACGACGGTGGCGGCGAGCAGCGCCGCGCCGGCGACCCGCTGGGTGACGCCGGACGCGCCGATCAACAGCATCGCGGCGAGCACCGGCCACACCTGGTGGTGGGTCCAGGACACCGGGGACGCGGCCACGGTGGCGCAGCCGACCAGCACGGCGGCGTGCCCGGGGCGGCCCTGCCGCGCCAACTGGCGGGCCCGCAGCAGTGCCGCCGCGCAGATCAGTGCCACCATGCCGGCCCAGAGCAGGGGCAGCGCCGTCTCGTCGACGCCGACGCGCAGCAACATTCCGTGTACTGACTGGTTGCCCAACGAGGACAGATTGCCGATGCGCGAGGTCTGCCGCACGGTCTCGGTCCAGTAGGCCCAACTCTCCCCGGGCAGCACGATCGCGGCGAGTCCCGCGCAGGCCACGAAGGTGGCCGCCGACCGGCCGGCGTCACGGTAGCGGCCGACGGCGAGGAAGTAGACCACGAACAGCAGCGGGGTGAGCTTGATGGCCGCGGCCACCCCGACCAGCGTCCCGCGCAGTCGGGGTGGGACGACGCCCAGCCCGTCGAGCAGGGCCATCAGCACGATGAAGATGCTGACCTGCCCGAAGCGTAGATTGCTCTGCACCGGCGCGGAGACCATCAGCACGGTGGCCGCCAGCGCCACGACGAGCGGGCGCCGGGAGTGTCGGGTGGTCAGCGCGACACCGACCGACCCGGCGATGGCGACGACCGCCGCGCACGTCGCCACCAGCCAGATCCCCTGGAGTACGCCCTCGCTGACGGCGGTTATCGGCCACAGCACGAGAGCGGCGAACGGGGGATAGGTGAACGGACCGCCGTTCTCCGCGACATATCCGTACAGCGGCCTGCCGGCGCGCAGGTCGGACAGCGCGCCGTAGTAGATGTGCAGGTCGGAGAGGCGATCCGGCCGGTACAGGACGAGCACACCGGACACCAGCGCGACGACGACGAAGGCCGCCCACGCCAGCGCCACCCGGCGATCCCGCATCGCCCGAGAATAGGCGACCGCGATGGTCGTCGTGGCCCCGCAGCGACGGACGCGGGGCTTCGGCCACGTCAGGTGGTGGGGTCGGGCGACGGCTCGTCGACGACGCGGGCCACCGGGTGTGCCAGTTCGGCGCAGTCGGTGGACGTTCGGCGGGTCTCCCCTGCCGGCCTCCGCCACCATTGCTGCCCAGTAGCCGGTCGTGAGCGAACGCAAACGCCCCGGGCCAGCCATGTCTGCCCTCGGAAGAACGGGTGTCGCGGGATGGGTGTCGATTCGTAGCCTCAGCGAATGGGGACGGCGAGCAGACCGGCGTACGACGCCCACGCGGACTGGTACGAGGGTTTCATCTTTCGCGGCGGCGACTATCTGCGGCGGGTGCACGTAACCGTGGGGGACCTGCTCGGCGTGGGCGAGGGGCCCTGCCTCGACATCTGCTGTGGTACCGGCGCGCACGCCTCGGTGCCGGCGGGTCTGGGTTGGACGCCGGTGGGCGTGGACCTGTCCGGCGGGCAGTTGCGGCACGCGCGGGGGCGGCTGCCGGTGGCCAGGGGTGACGCGGTCGCCCTGCCGGTCGCCGACGCGTCGCTGCCGGCCGCGATGTGTGTGCTGGCCAGCACCGACCTGCCCGACTACCCGGCCGTGCTACGCGAGGTGGCCCGGGTGCTGCGCCCCGGCGGGCGGTTCGTGCACGTGGGTGTGCACCCGTGTTTCGTTGGCGCGTTCGCCGACTGGAGTCAGTTTCCGCGGGTGGTCGTCGACGAGCGCTACGCCGACCGCGCGCGGAGCTTCGACAGTTGGAACACGGAGGGCGTCCGCGCCCGGGTCGGCGCCTGGCACGTGCCGCTCGCCGATCTGCTCACCGCGACCGTGGCCGCCGGCCTCCGGCTGGTCCGGGTCGTCGAGGCCGGGCCGGGCGGCGTGCCCGACCTGTTCGGCTTCGTCGCTGCCCGATAGCGGGCGTCGCCCGCCAGCAGCACGATGCGGAGCAGCCGGGACGGCAACAAGAAACACCCGTTGTGGCAACTTGCGTCGCAGTCCTGTCCACGGGACCCTGTTCTCTGGGTTGCCGCCCGCTCACCGAACGTGCCCCCCGGAGGCGACATGCACACGCTCCGTACCGTGCCCCGCCGGCTACTGGCCGGCTCCGGCGCGCTCCTGCTCGGCACCGCCCTCGCCACCGCCGCCATCCCGGTTCCGGCCAAGGCCGCGACCGGCGCGGACACCGTTGGATACGTCCGACTCGCGCACCTCTCCCCGGACACTCCGGCGGTGGACGTCTACCTGGCCGCGCCGGGCGCGGCGAAGCCGCAGGTCTTCCCCGGAGTCGGTTACGGCGTGGTCTCCGACTACCTCGAACTCGCTCCGGGCCGGTACGCGGTGGCCATGCGCGAGGCCGGCGCCCCGGCCAGCGACCCCCCGGTGCTCACCACCGAGGTCGCGGTGACCAGCGGCGACGCCTTCACGGTGGCCGGCGTCGGTCGGCACGCCGACCTCGGCCTGCGGGTGCTCAACGATGATCTCAGCGCCCCCACCGACGGGCGCGCCAAGGTGCGGGTCGTGCAGGCCTCGGTGCGGACCCCGGTGCTCGATGTGGCCGCCGCCGACGGCCCGATGATTGCCGGCGGGGTGCAGTTCGCCACCACGACCGACTACCAGCAGGTCGAGCCGGGCAAGTGGCGGCTGAAGCTGACGGGTGCCGGCGGGCCGAGCACCGACGCCGAGGTGCGGCTCACCGGTGGCGCGGTCTACTCGCTGCTGGTGCTCGACGCGAAGCAGGGCGGGCTCACCGCCGAGCTGCGCCGCGACGCCGAGGGCGGCACCGTCGTCCCGGCCGGCGGGGTGGACACCGGCGCCGGTGGCACCGCCGGGTCCGAGCTCGACGCGTACCCCCTGGTGGCCGGCGGTCTGGCCGCGGCGGTAGGCGCGGTGGCCCTGGTGCTCTGGCGTCGGCGGCGGCGCACCACCTGGTGAGCGCCGGGGCGGACCCGTCGATCCGGCGGCACCGTGACCGTCGGACACCGCTGGCCGCGCTGGTCGCGGCCGGTGCGGCGGTCTGCCTGGCCGCCGGCACCGGGATCGGGCTGGCCACCACGGCCCCGCCACCGCCGGGGGCGAGCTGGCGCCCCGGCTGCGGCGACGACTGCCCGTCGACGGCCGCCCCGCCCGTGTCACACAATCCACCCACGCGGGTACGCATACCGCGCATCGGCGTCGACTCACCGCTCACCGTGCTGGGTCTGGACCGCGTCGGCGCGCTGATCCCGCCGACCGACTTCCACACCGCTGGCTGGTACGGCGGCGGCCCGGCCCCGGGTGACACCGGCCCGGCCGTACTCGCCGGGCACCTGGACTCACGACGCGGCCCGGCGGTCTTCGCCCGGCTCGGCGAGCTACGGCCCGGTGACCTGGTGGAGGTCTGGCGCGACGGGCAGCGGTTGTCGTTCCGGGTGACCGGGTCGCTGCGTACCCGCAAGGACCAGTTTCCGACGGCAGTGGTCTACGGTCCGACGCCCGGGCCGGAGTTGCGCCTGGTCACCTGCGGGGGCGACTTCGACCGGCGGCGCGGCCACTACATCGACAACGTGGTGGTGTTCGCGGTGACCGAGGCCCGCGGCCCGGTCCTGCCGACGTCGGCGGCAGGTTGAGCCGCGCACCCGGCCCGCATGGGCCCACGCCGCGAGGTCCCGGCCCGCCGCGACCCACGCCGCGAGGTCCCGGCCCGCCGCGTGATCAACTCGGGTTTAAGGAAGTCGCGGTGTCCGGCGTGCCCGGATGCCGCGACTTTCAGGATTCCGAGTGGATCAAGCCCTCAACCCGGCGCGGCGCGCATCAGCACGGCAGGCCGCGCGGGCCCCGGCGCCAGGGCCGGGGGTGTCAGAGGGGGCGGCGGCCGGCGAAGCCGCACTCGGCCCGGTGGTACCAGCGCACGTCGGAGTCGCCCTCCAGCCAGCACCAGAGCACGGCGCGGCCGGCCCGCTCGCCGGGAAAGTCGAGCAGCACCGGGGCGATGCCCTTGACCTGGATGTCGTGCTGGTGCAGCTCGTCAACGACGGCGTGCAGCCGGGCCTCCAGCGCCTTCACCTCGGCAAGCCCGCCGAGCGCGCTCACGCCGTGGTCGGCGAGGTCGACGCGCAACTCGGCGAGGTCGGCCCGGACCCTGATCAACTCGTCGACGCGGGGCTGCAGAGTGGCCACCAGGTGCCGGGCCTGGGCAAGTGTGAACACCGGGCCAGTATGCGGCACGCACGGCCCCGCGACGCGCCCCGACCGCTCAGTCGGCCTGTGCCGCCAGCTCGCGGGCGCGATCCCGGGCGGCCTCCAACGCGGCGAGCAGCGCCGCGCGTACGCCGTGCTTCTCCAGCTCACGGATCGCGGAGATGGTGGTGCCGGCCGGTGAGGTGACCGCCTCGCGCAGCTTGACCGGGTGCTCGCCGGAGTCGCGCAGCATCACCGCCGACCCGATCGCGGTCTGCACGATCAACTCGTGTGCCACCTGACGGGGCAGCCCGAGCAGGATCCCCGCGTCGATCATGGCTTCGACCAGCAGGTAGAAGTAGGCCGGGCCGGAGCCGGAGAGCGCGGTGACCGCGTCCTGCTGCGACTCGGGCACCCGGATCGTCTGGCCGAGCGGCTTGAACATCTCCTCGGCCAACGTCAGGTGCGCCCCGGTGGCGTACGCGCCTGCGGAGATCGCGGTCATCGCCTCGTCGACAAGCGCCGGGGTGTTGGTCATCACCCGCACCACCGGGGTGCCGTCGGGCAACCGGCGGCTGAAGAAGCTGGTGGGCAGCCCGGCGCAGAGCGAGATGACGAGCTTGTCGGCCGGCACCTTGGGGCCGATCTCGTCGAGCAGTGCGGCGGCGTCCTGCGGCTTCACCGAGACCGCGAGCACCGCCGCCTCGTCCACCGCTGTCAGGTTGTCGACCACCCGTACGCCGTAGCGGGCGGTCAACTCCTCGGCGCGAGCGGGCCGGCGGGCGGTGGCCAGCAGCCGGTCCACCGGCCATCCCGAGCGCAGCAGCCCGGAGAGCATCAACTCACCGATCTTGCCCGCGCCGATCACCGCGACCGTGTGCACCCCGGCTGACATGTCGGCCCGTACCCCCTCGCATCGGGTCGCGGCGCGGCGGACCCGCAGGCCCGCCGCGCCGCCGACGATCGATCAGCTGCCGAAGAAGACCTCAGCCTCGGCGTACCGCTCCAGCGGCACGGTCTTCAGCTCGCGGGTGGCCTCCGCGAGGGGCACCCGGACGATGTCGGTGCTCTGCATCGCGACCATCTTGCCCCAGTCGCCGTCGTTGACGGCGTCGATGGCCTGCAGGCCCAGGCGGGTGGCGAGCACCCGGTCGAAGGCGGTCGGGGTGCCACCGCGCTGGATGTGGCCCAGCACCACGGTGCGGGCCTCCTTGCCGGTCTTGGCCTCCAG
The DNA here is from genome assembly GCF_040608575.1 of Micromonospora sp. NPDC005171. NCBI lineage: Bacteria > Bacillati > Actinomycetota > Actinomycetes > Micromonosporales > Micromonosporaceae > Micromonospora > Micromonospora sp. NPDC005171. The sequence continues at coordinate 102,810 of NZ_JBEXIM010000009.1, forward strand.
CTGCTCGGCGAGCCACTGGCCGATGCCGCCGAGGCGGACGTGGCCGAACGAGTCGAGCTCCTGGTTGGCGAGGACCATCTGGCCGTCGAGCGGCTGGGCGCCCTCGGCGACCACGACAATCGGGGCGTACTGGTGCTGGAAGCGCTTCTCGACGTAGCCGGCCACCTGGTCGACGTCGAACTGGCGCTCGGGCAGCAGGATCACGTTGGCGCCGCCGGCCAGGCCGGCGTGCAGGGCGATCCAGCCGGCGTGCCGGCCCATCACCTCGACGACCAGGGTGCGGTGGTGGCTCTCCGCGGTGGTGTGCAGGCGGTCGATGGCCTCCATCGCGATGTTGACCGCGGTGTCGAAGCCGAAGGTGTAGTCGGTGGCGCCGAGGTCGTTGTCGATCGTCTTCGGCACGCCGACGACGTGCACGCCCAGCTCGTAGAGCTTGGTGGCCACGCCGAGGGTGTCCTCGCCGCCGATCGCGATCAGCGCGTCCACGCCCTGGGCGGCGAGGTTGTCCTTGATCCGCTCGACGCCGTTCTCGATCTTGAACGGGTTGGTCCGGGACGAACCGAGGATGGTGCCGCCGCGGGGCAGGATGCCGCGAACGTCGGCGATGTCCAGGGGCCGGGACAGACCCTCTAGCGGGCCCTTCCAGCCGTCCCGGAAGCCCACGAACTCGTGACCGTAGGTGGCGACGCCCTTGCGGACCACCGCCCGGATGACCGCGTTGAGACCGGGGCAGTCGCCGCCGCCGGTGAGCACGCCGATACGCATGATCCGCTCATCCTCCTGGAGCATCAGGTAAAGCCCGATATGCCCCAGGGTATGTGTCAGGTCAGACCATCGGCGCCGTTGCCGGCCCGGGGCGGGCCGTCATTGCGAACTGTAGTCGGCCCGCCGGTACGACGACAGCGCGCCCCGGTCACCCGCCCCCGGTCAGTAGGTCACCTCGTGGTTCTCGCCGACCTCCGGCGGCCGGCCGGTGACCGCGGCCTTCGCGTAGTCGAGCAGGTTCACCACGGTGCTGTTCGGCGAGTCCCAGTACTCGGCGGAGCTGGCGTGCACCTTGATCAGGGTGAGGCCGGGGGTGTCCAGCCCGTCGGGGAACCACGCCTTGAGCAGTGGGCTCCACAGCTGCTCGGCCCGGGCCCGGTCGAACCCCTCGGTGGCGGTGCCGGAGATCGACACCCACGCGTTGTGCTTCTGGTCGGAGAAGGCGACGTTGACCTCCGGGTTCACCCGGATCTGGCGGACCTTGGCCGAGTCGGCGTAGGCGAAGAACCACAGCTCGCCGTCGAACTCGGCCTCCTGGAGCCCCATCGGCCGACTCACCTGCCGTCCGTCCAGAGCAATCGTGGTGAGCATGCAGATCCGCGCGGCCCGGGCCAGGCCGGTGACCCGGGCGCGTGCCTCCGCGGCGCTGGTCGGCTGGTCGCTCATGGCAATCTCCCTCGGCTCGGCTGGTCGAACCGATGCCCGGGACAGAACCGGTCAAACCTACGGCGGTACGGCCATCACTCAGCGGGCGGTCATCGCCCGCCAGCGGGCCAGATTGTGCCGGGCATCGACCAGGGCATCGTGCCGCGCCGCGTCCGCGTCCGGCAGGGGCGGCCGACCACGATCGTCCCAGAGCTGTCGTAGCTCCTTGGTGTAGCGGGGGATCTCCCGGGGCAGCGCCGGCATCGCACCCCAGAGCTGGGCGAGCACCACGTGGTCGTACGCGGCGAACCAGGCCCACAGCTCCAGCTGCTCCCCCGGCCGGTCCCGGATCGGCTCGACCAGGAAGTCGTACAGGTCGTCGCGGATGCGCTCACGCGAGCGCCAGGCCCGGTCCGCCGGGGAGGGCAGCTTGTCCAGCACGTTGCGTCGAACCCAGGGCACGGCGCGGGAGTCGTCGAACTCGGTGGAGACCGCGTAGAACTCGCGGCCGTACTCGTCGACGACACCGATCGAGACGAGGTCGACGGTCGTGCCGTCCTCGATGAACTCGCAGTCGTAGAAGTAGCGGTAGACCATTCCGGGCATCCTCGCCCACCGCCACACGGCCGTGCCCGGCGGGGCCCGTCCGGAGGCCGTCGAGGTGCGGCCACACCTCGTGAACGGCACGTCGCAGCTCGTGACGGTCACGGAAGTGCTTCGAGGGGTGTACAGCAAGCGACCGGACCGTCATGATCTGATGTGTACCGCTACCGGACGCCGAATCGGTGTCAGTTCACCTTGTCGGGGCCTATCAGGTTCGCCCGGTGAGCGAGTTGTGGTCCATGACCGGGGGAGGGGTTGGGCCGTGGAGGTTCGCCTGCCGGAGCCGGGTGACGCGCTCACGGGTGTCGAGATGTTCGCCGGGCTGGAGCCCGAGGTGCGGCAACGCGTCATCGCCGCCGCCGTCCCCCGCACCTACCGCAAGGGCCAGTTGCTCTTCGTGGAGAACGACCCCGGCGAGTCGCTGATCGTGCTGCGCCGCGGCGCGGTGGCCGTGTTTCGCACCGCACCCACCGGCGAGCGGGCCGTGCTGTCGGTTATCCGTCCACCGGACGTGCTCGGCGAGGTCTCCCTGCTGGACGCGTCCACCCGGTCCGCCTCGGCGGAGGCCATCGAGGACTGCGCGGCGCTCGCGCTCTCGCGGGGCGCGTTCATGGAGTTGGTGCACTCCAACCCACGCATCCTGGACGCGGTGATGCGCTCACTGGGCGGGCTGATCCGCCGGCTCACCGAGCAGAACGCCGACCATGTCTTCCTCGACCTGCCCGGTCGGGTGGCGAAGACGCTGGTCCGGTTGGCCGGCGAGAGCCAGGCCCCGATGATCACGATCGAGCTCAATCAGAGCCAGCTGGCCGAGATGGCCGGTGGATCCCGGCAGAGCGTCAACCAGGCCATCGGCTCGTTCGCGAGCCGTGGCTGGCTGCGCACCGAGGGCCGCCGGATCGTGGTGACCGACGTGGCCGCGCTGCGCCGCCGCGCCGGCATGGCCGACCGCTGACCGACCGGCCCGCCCGGTTCGGCCCAGCCGCTCGCGGTCGTGGTGTTCGGCACCGTCTACATGTTCCCGTACGCGGCGGAGGCACTGGCCTACGCGGCTGGCGCACCGCTGCTGGCGGTGGTCGGGCCACAATGGGTGCTGGTCATCTCCGGGTTGGGTGTGCTGGCCACAGTGGGGCTGATCGCCGCGCTGCTCACCCGGGCCCTGGGGCTACGGCTGCCGACACCGGGCAGGTTCGCGGCGGCCAACGGGTGAGGCGCCGACGGGTGCGGCCGGCGGACCACCGGCCGGCTGGCCGCACCCGGGCGATCAGTTCTCCTTGCTGTCGGCCGGCGGTGCACCCGGCCCCGGACCGATCTTCTTCGGATCGGTCGGCTTGTCGGTCGTGGACGTGCTCGACGAGGTGGTCGTGGTCTCCCCCGACCCGCCCGACTGACCCTCAGGCTCTTCCACCATGCCCTGCTCCTCCAGTTCGGCGAGAGTGACCGCATCGACGTCGATCGTGTCGCCCGGCGCCCACTGCGTGCCACCCGGATCGGTCCACGAGGCGGACAGTCGTACCTGCACGGCACTCTCCCTGACATGAAACTTCCTGGTACGGAACACTAACCCCGACCGATTGACGACGTTGCCCGTCCGCACGTCGGGTACCCGACTTGGCTGGCTGGCCGCGATACTGACCTCTTTCGCACACGGAGCTGAACATCGACCTCAAGTGTGGACACTGCGCACGCGCGGCCGGGCCGGACGACCGCTTCTGCGGCGGTTGTGGCCAGCCGCTCGGGGTCAACTGTGCGCACTGCGGGCACGCCAACAGCACCGAGGTCAACTTTTGCACCAGCTGCGGCCAACCGCTGCGGGACCACGTCGTCGCGGTGCAGGAGGACCGGCGTCAGGTCAGCGTGCTCTTCGTCGACATCGTGGACTTCACCAGGTACGCGGAGCGGGCCGACCCGGAGCAGGCCCGCAGTCTGCAGCAGACCTACTTCGCCACGGTGCGCCGGATCGTGCACCAGTACGGCGGAGTGGTCGAGAAGTACATCGGCGACGCGGCGATGGCCCTGTTCGGCGCGCCGGTGGCCACCGACAACGACGCGTTGCGGTGTGTCCGCGCCGGTCTGGAGCTGCAACGGAACCTGGCCCGCCAGCCCGCCGGTCCGCAGCCGCCGCTCGGTTTCCGGGTCGGCATCGCGACCGGCGAGGCCCTGGTCGACCTCTCCGCCACCCGCGACGGTGGGCAGGCCTTCGTAACCGGGGACGTGGTCAACACGGCATCCCGCCTGCAGGGGTTCGCCCCGCCGGGCGGTGTCGTCGTCGACGAGAGCACCTGGTCGGCCACCCGACACGAGATGGAGTACGCCGACCAACCACCTGTCACCCTGCGCGGCCGGTCCGCGGTGAGCCGGATCTGGCTGGCCGTCCAGGTGCGACCACACCGGGACCCGCGCGGCGCCGAGCTGACCCCGATGGTGGACCGGGAGCACGAGCGCGGCCTGCTGGTCAACGCGCTGCACCGGATGGTGACCGAGCGGACCTCCCAGTTGGTGACGGTGTTCGGCCCGGCCGGTGTGGGCAAGAGCCGGCTGCTGCGCGAGCTGGCCCGGCACGCCGGCAGCATGCCCGGACCGCCGATCACCTGGCTCGTCGGGCAGTGCCCGCCATTCGGCGAGAACGTCACCTGGGCCGCACTGTCGGACATCGTGAAGACCTGGGTGGGCGTACCGGAGGTCGACGACCCGGCCGCGCTGCGCGAGCGGCTGCGGTCCCGGCTGGGGCAGCTCGCCGACCCGCACGCGACCCGGCTGGCCGAGGCGCTCGGGCCGCTGATCGGCGTACCCGGTGAGCGTCTCACCCCCGGCGAGACCGAGGCCGCCTGGCGGCGGTTCCTGCTCGCCCTGGCGACCACCGGCCCGACCGTGCTGGTCTTCGAGGACATGCACTGGGCGGACCAGGCGATGCTCGCCTTCGTCGAGCAGTTGGGCGCGACAGCGCGCGGGGTTCCGCTGCTGGTCGTCGCGACCGCCCGGCCCGACCTGCGGGAACGGCACCCGGCCTGGACCGGCACGATCAGCGGCGCGATGTCCATCTCGGTGCCGCCGATGCACGACACCGACATCGACACGCTCTACTCGCTGCTCCTCGGGCAGGCGACCCTGCCCTCCAGCTCGCGTACCCCGCTGATCGAGTTCGCCGACGGCAACCCGCTCTACGCCCAGGAGTACGCGCGGATGCTGTTGGACGGCGGCCTGCTCGACGCGGTCGGTTCGGCTGCCCGCCCCGACCTCGACGGCGGCGCGGAGATGCCGCGCACCGTGCAGGCGGTCATCGCCAACCGGCTCGACCTGCTGGACCCGGCCGACCGGGCGGTGCTCCAGGCCGCTGCCGTGGTCGGCGTGGTGTTCTGGGCCGCGCCGGTGGCGATGGCGCTGGGGCGGCCGGTGGAGTGGGTGGAGCGCGCGCTGGACCGCCTGCAACGTCGCGACCTGGTGTACGAGCAGAGCACGTCGACGATGCCCGGCCAGTCCGAGTACCGGTTCCGGCACATCCTGGTGCGCGACGTCTGCTACCAGCGGCTGCCCAGGGCCGAGCGGGTGCTGCGCCACCAACGCACCGCCGACTGGATGGCGCAGCTCACCGACGGCCGGCAGTACGACCTGGCCGAGGTGCTGGCCAACCATCGTTGGGCGGCACACGAGATCGCCCGGACCGTCGGGTTGGACACCGCCCCCTACGCCCCACCGGCGCGGGCCGCGCTGCACCGGGCGGCCCGCCGGGCGTACGAGCTGCACGCGCTGGACACCGCCGCCGCGCTGGTCGGCCGGGCGCTGGCCCTGGACGTCGGGCCGGACCCGGCGCTGGAGCTGTTCGACGCCGAGCTTGCGTTCTATCGGGACGGGGACGCCTTCCTGGTGGCGGGGGGCACGGACACCCTGACCCGGCTGGCCGAGCGGCTCACCACCAGCGGCGACCGGACGGGGGCAGCCCGCGCCTGGACGCTGCTCGCCACCGCCGCGTGGAGTCGGGCCGACCGCTCGACGACGCTGCACTGCCTGGACCAGGCGATCGGCATCTACGGCGACCTACCGGACAGTCAGGAGAAGGCGGGCGCTCTGCTGGAGTTGGCCCGGGTGCACATGCTGAACGCGGAGACCGAGCCGGCGTGCACCGCGGCGCGGGCGGCGGAGTCCCTCGCCGAGCGGCTCCAACTGCGCGAGGTTCAGGCCAATGCGCGGATCACCCTGGCCGTGGCGCGCTACCTGTCCGGTTCCGCCGAGGCGTTCCCGGAGTTGGCGGAGGTGACCGAGCACTGCCGAGTGGAGCGGCTAACCAGTCGGCGCCGGGCGGTGCAGAACCTGGCCTGGGCGTTGCAGGAGGAGGGCGACCTGGCCGGCTCGGCCCGGTTGGTCGACGAGCAGCTCACCCTCGACCTGGGTGGCGAGCACAGCCTGGCCACCAGCTTCGAGGACCAGTGGGCGCGCTCGTACTACGCGGGTGACTGGACGGCGGCGCTGGCCATGGCGGCGGAGTCGGCCCGACGGCCGACCGCCGAGTGGGATCTGCACATCGTGGCGGTCTCGGGTTGGATGCGCGGGCTGGCCGGAGCCGAGCCGGTGCCACCTGCGGGGCCGGACGGAACCGCGGGGCCGGACGGAACGGCCGGGGATCTGGTCGAGCAGGCGCTGCTCGCGGCGCGGCGCAGCGGATTCCACCGGGTGCTGCGCTCCACCCTGGCGCACGCCGCGCTGTGCCGGGCGGTGCAGGGCCGCCGGGACGAGGCGATGGCGCTGCTCACCGAGCTGGACGAGGACTGGCGACGCACCCGGATGATTCCGTTCGCGGAGTGGGTGCCGGCCGTCGGGCACGTCGCCGGGGTGCTCGGCGCGGACGCGGCCCGGCTGGTCCGGCAGTTGCTCGACCGGGCGCCCCGGACGACCCCGTGGGCTCGGGCCGCCGGTCAGGTCGCCGACGCCACGCTGGCCCGGCACGCCGGGGACGCCTCGACGGCGGCGAGCCTGCTGCGTTCGGCGGCGGCGAGCTACGCCCGGATGACCGACGTGACCGACGAGGTCATCACGCTGGCGTTGGCTGTCGGCCCGCTGGCCGAGACCGACCCACCCGCGGCCGCGGCGACCCGTGCCCGCCTGCACGACTTCGCCACCCGTCACCACGCCCCCGCCCTGCTCCACCTGCCCTGACAGCGGCCGGGCCCGGCGGTGGTCAGGCGGCCAGCGGCGTCGGGACGGGCGGCCGGGCCCGGCGGTGGTCAGGCGGCCAGCGGCGTCGGGACGGACGCCTTGAGCTTCTGGGCGTAGATGTCGACGTACTCCCGGCCGGAGAGCTCCATCAACTCGTACATGATCTCGTCGGTGACCGCGCGCTCGACGAACCGGTCGCCGGCCAGCCCGGCGTAGCGGGAGAAGTCCAGCGGCGCCCCGAACCGGATCTTCACCCGATCGATCTTGGGGATGAGCTTGCCCGGTGGTTGGATCTCGTCGGCGTTGAGCATTGCCACGGGCACCACCAGCGCGCCGCTTTCCAGGGCGAGCCGGGCCACCCCGGTCTTACCCCGGTAGAGCCGCCCGTCCGGGGAGCGGGTGCCCTCGGGGTAGATGCCCGCCACTCCCCCGGCGCGCAGCACCTGCAACTGGGTGTCCAGGGCGGCGCGCGCGGCCCGGCCGCCGGAGCGGTCCACCGGAATCGTGCCGGTGCCGACGAAGAACATCTTGGTCAGCCAGCCCTTGATTCCCTTGCCGGTGAAGTACTCGGCCTTGGCGACGAAGGTGACCTTCCGGGCGGTGATCAACGGTGTGAAGATCGAGTCGGAGAAGGAGAGGTGGTTGCTCGCCAGGATCACCGGGCCGGTCGCCGGCACGTTGCGCAGGCCCTCCACCTGCGGGCGGAAGATCAGCTTGAGCAGCGGACCAAGGATGACGTACTTCAGCAGCCAGTAGAGCACCGGCGTCCTTTCCCGTGGTGTGCCCGCGACAGCGCCAGCCGTCGTCGCCGCCGAGCCTACGAAGCGAGCGCTCTCACCACAACGGACGAAACCCCGGGCACTCATCGGCGGTCACCGCTGCCACGTCGTTCGGGGCCGCTGGCAGGTCGGTGGGGCTGCGCTCGGCGGGTCGGGGCGCCTCGCTGCCAACGATCACCGAGATCGCACTTGTCGCGCAAGAACGGACAAAGGAGGCCCGCCGCGACCTGCGGGAGTAGCCGTGACTTTGGAAGACGCGACACAACGCACTCCCGGAACCATGCCCTGACGTGTCACGATTCAGAGCACGGCGTGCGGACGGGCGTCGAAGGGCAGCGGTGGCCGCGCCGCAAGGCGCGTTAAGGGGGATGTCCGGGTGTCAGCGGGTGGGGCCCGCCGGGGACGGCGGGACAACGGGCTCGACGCGAACGAGTACGCCGTCGTCGGCGATGTCGATCCGCGCGTCGGTGAGCACCTGCTCGACGTGCTGGCCGCCGGCGGGATCGCCGCCTACCTCCAGCCGTCCGCCGACCTCAACCCGGTCACCCGCACCACCACCGTGCCGGCCCGGCCGGTCGACCGGCTCTACGTCGACCGCTCACACCTGACCACCGCCCGGGACTATCTGACCCAGCTCGCCGACGAGACCACGCCGGAGCAGCCGCCGGCTCGCGACGAACCGGACATCGACGCCGAGTGGGCGCGGATCGTGGCCGGCTTCCACACCACCTCCACTCCCGGTGACCACCCGTGGCCGGCCTCGGAGGACGTGGACGAACGGGACTCCCGGGACGAACCGACCTCCGGGCCGCTGACCCGCTCCGGCGCGGACGAGCCCGGCCCGACCGCCACCGACGTTCGCCGGCTACCGTCCGCGACCGACATCTCCGGGATCTCCGTGGGGCGCGGCACCCGACCGGACGAGCCCTCGCTGCTGGACGGGTTGGACACCTTCGGCGCCGACCTGCCCGACGACGAGGACGACGAGGGCTACCACCCGCCGCCACCGCCGCCGCTGCCACGGGTCAGCAAGTACGCGGTGATCGGCGTGCTCGGGGTGGTCGTCGGGTTCGTGCTGTTCCTCTTCCCGTGGCTGCTCCCGATCGACCGCTCGGCGGTCACGCTGTTCGGGTTCACCGGCATCCTGGCCGGTTTCGTCACGCTGATCTGGCGGCTGCGCCCCGGCGACGACGACGAGGACGACCCGGACAACGGCGCCGTCGTCTGAGCCCGGCCCGCATCCCGGGACGGCAGCGACCCGCCGGACGCGTAACAGTGGTGTAACTTACTGTCAGTAGGAATACCGCTGTACGTCACTTCCCCCGCTGACTGACCGGTTTTTCCTTGCTCGCGGCGGTCAGTCCTCTGCTGATCGGAATGCCCGAGATGCGACAGAGTTCTCTCGTGGTGGTGGCCAACCGCCTCCCCATCGACGACAGTCAGGCCCCCGACGGGGCCTGCGAGTGGCGGCGCAGCCCAGGTGGGTTGGTCAGCGCACTGCACCCGCTCCTGCGGCACACCCCGGCGACCTGGGTCGGCTGGGCCGGTGGCACTGGGCCGGCCCCCGCACTGCCGGACGTGGACGGCGTACGGATGCACACCGTCGCGCTCAGCCCGGAAGACCTGCGCGACCACTACGAGGGGTTCGCCAACGCCACCCTCTGGCCGCTCTATCACGACTCCGTGGAACAGCCGCAGCACCATCGCCGCTGGTGGGAGGCCTACCAGCGGGTCAACCAGCGCTTCGCCGAGGCGACCGCGGAGGTGGCCGAGCCGGGTGGGGTGGTCTGGGTGCAGGATTACCACCTGCAACTCGTCCCCGGTCAGCTGCGCGCGCTCCGCCCCGACCTGCGCATCGGGTTCTTCCTGCACGTGCCGTTCCCGCCGCCGGAGCTTTTCATGCAACTGCCCCGCCGGGCCGAACTGCTGCGCGGCATGCTCGGCGCCGACCTGGTCGGCTTCCAGCGGGTGCAGGCGGCGCACAACTTCGCCCAGTTGGTCACCCGGGTGCTGGAGCTGCCGGCCACCGACCGGCGGATCGGCATCGACGACCGGGTCGTCCGCATCGGCGCGTTCCCGGTCTCCATCGACACCGCCGAGATGGCCGCGCTCGCGGACCGTCCGGACGTGGCCGCTCGGGCCCACCGGCTCCGTCAGGACCTCGGCGACCCCCGGCAGGTCATCCTCAGCGTGGACCGGATGGATTACACGAAGGGCATCGAGCAGCGCCTCAAGGCGTACAGCGAGTTGCTCGCCAGCGGCGACGTCAAGGTCCGCGACACGGTGCTGGTGCAGGTCGCCATGCCGAGCCGGGAACGCGTCGGCCAGTACCAGATCCTCCGCGAGCGCATCGAGCGCGAGGTCGGCCGGATCAACGGCGAGTTCGGCCGGGTCGGCGAGCCGGCGATCCACTACCTCACCCAGCCCTTCGACCGGGCCGAGCTGGCCGCGCTCTACCGGGTCGCCGACGTGATGGCGGTGACCCCGTTGCGCGACGGAATGAACCTGGTCGCCAAGGAGTACGTGGCAGCGCGGGTCGACGACACGGGCGCCCTGCTGCTCAGCGAGTTCGCCGGCACCGCCGCCGAGCTGTCCCAGTCGTACCTGGTCAACCCGCACGACCTGGAAGGGCTCAAGCAGGGCCTGCGTGCGGCGCTGCGCGCCAGCCCGGCCGACACCACCCAGCGGATGCGGGCCATGCGCGCCCACCTGCACCAGCACGACATCCGGGCCTGGGCCCGCTCCTACCTGCACGCCCTGGACGAGGGCGGCGCCCTGGTCAGTCGCCTGGCCAGCACCGACACCGCCGCCGACGGCACCGCTCGGGTGCCCCGGCCGACCACACCGACCGGCAGCAGCCCGGCCGTCCACCAGGCCGGCGGCTGACCGCCGGCCCGGATCTCAGTGCGCCGCGGGCTCCTTCTCCAGCCAGTCCAGGATCGCGTCGATCGGCTCCGCCCACCGCGAATCCAGCATCAGGTCGTGGCCCATCCCGGGGAAGAGCAGCGGGGCCGACCCGTACCGGCGGGCCACCCGGGTCAGCGTCGACGCCGGCACCACCCGGTCGTCCGGGCTGCCCAGCACCAACACCGGGGGCTCGCCCACGGCCGGCTCGGCCGCCGGCTCACCCAGCAGCGCCCACTGGGCCCGCCGACCCGCCCGACCGAGGCGTCCGACGTACCGCCGAGCCTCCTCGTCGGGCAACTCGCGGCTGAACAGCTGCCCCCGGTTGAGCCGCAACGGACCGCCGAACACGGCCGGCAGCGTGCCGGCGGGGTTGCGGCGCAACGCCGCGCCCAGCAGTCCCCAGCCGCCGAAGACCGGCGCCACCAGGACCGCGCCGCGCGCCGGGTAGCGGGCCAACGCGTGCGCCACCACCAGGGCCCCGGCGCCGTGCCCCACCAGCACCGCCTGCCGCGGCAGGCTCGCGGCCACCTGGACCACATCGTGGGCGTACGCCCGCAGCGTCGCCTCCGGCGCCGGCTCACTGCCACCGTGCCCGCGCAGGCTCACCGCGTACGCCGGGAACCCCCGCGACGCCGCGTGACCCAACCAGTGCTCGGCGAACGCCCACGCGCCGTGCCCGAACCCGGGAACGAAGAGCAGCGGCGGACGCCCCTGTTCCAGCTCGGGGATCGCGCTGAGCACCTCACGCCGGGCCGGCCGGACCGGACGGGACCACTCCCGGCCCCGCATGATCCGCAGCTCGCTCGCGCTCACGGTGCCAACCTTTCGTTCGCGACTGCGGGGCTCGCAAGCTCACTCCTCGCGCTCACTTACCCTCCAGCTCGACCAGGGCGCGCTGGATGGCGCGCAGATAGTCGGCATGTCCGACCTCGAACCAGTGCCGGCTGCTCTCCTTGACCGGCCCGGAGTACCGCTCCCCGGCCCGCTCTCGCACCCGCTGCGCGAACGCCGTGGCCCGTTCCGGCCGGTCCCGGCGGGCCCGTAGCAGTCGGGCGAAGAGCACCGTCTGCCAGTGCGACAGGGTGAACAGCCCGGAGTCCGGTTGCAGCAGACCGGCGACGGCCAGGGTCGGGTGCCCCGGGGTGAACGCGTTGAGCCACAGCGTGGGCCGGCCCGCACCCGCGCTGTCACCGAACACCGACGCGTCGAGGAACTCGAAGCGCGGCAGGTAGCCGGTGGCGAAGACGACCACCTCGGGGTCGATCTCGCGGCCGTCGGCCAACTCCACGGCGTACGGGTGGAACCGGGCGACGTCCGGCACCGGGCCGATCGCGCCGTGGCCCACGTAGTAGACGAGCTGGCTGTTCGCGATCGGGTGCGTCTCGTACACCCGGTGGTCGGGCTTGGGCAGGCCGAAGCGGGTCAGGTCGCCGACGGTCAGCCGCAGCGTCCAGTGGTAGAGCCACTGCCGCACCCGCAGCGGCACCCGCAGCGCCAACAGGGTGTCGTTGACCTGGTCGGCGGGGCGACCGAGGACGTACTTCGGCGCGTACCAGTACCCGCGCCGGGTGGAGTGCCAGCAGCGCGACGCCTGCTGGGCGGCCTCGACGGCGATGTCGCAGCCGGTGTTGCCGGCGCCGACCACCAGCACCCGCTTACCGCGCAGCTGCGCCGGGTCCTTGTAGGACGAGGCGTGCATGATCTCGCCACGGAACTGTTCGAGGCCCTCGTAGCGGGGCAGCTTCGGCGACCAGTTGTGACCGTTGGCGATCACCACGGCGGCGTACCGGGCGGTGCGCTCCGGACCGTACCCGCCGGTGGAGCGGGTGGTCACGTCCCACCGGTCGCCCTCCACGGGCTCGACCCGGATCACCTCGGTGCCGAACCAGATGTGCGAGCGCAGGTCGAAGTGGTCGGCGTACCGCTCGAAGTAGGACAGCACCTGACCGTGGTGCGGGTAGTCCGGCCAGGAGTCCGGCATCGGGAAGTCAGGGAACTGGGTGAACGGCTTCGACGAGATCAGGTGGGTGCTGGCGTACACCGGGCTGCGGTCGTGTCGCCAGTTCCAGGCGCCGCCGACGCCGGTCTCCCGCTCGTAGCAGTCGACGCCGAACCCGTGCTCGCGCAGGTTCTTGATGGCCGTCAGGCCGCTGGCCCCGGCCCCGATGACGCAGACCGTGTCGCCCCGGTCGGAGACCGGGCGACCGTCGCTGTTCGCCGCGGGCGAGGTCGCCTCCGGGTCGGGCCGGCCGTGGTCGGTGGAGGTGGACACCGGGGAGATCTCCTTTTGGTACGGCAGGCGTGCCGGTCGCCGCGAAATCCTCTCCACAACCGGGCCGGATGTCCAGTCCTGGAACGGTCGAGCCGGGGCGGGGGTCAGCCGGCGGTGGGCAGCAGCAGGTCGACAAGGACCGGGAAGTGGTCGCTGGCCCGCCGGGTCTGCGGGGTGTCCACCACGTCGTAGTCGACAACTGTGATCCGCGGATCGACGAAGAGCGCGTCGATGCGTCGGCGCGGGTCGGCGCAGGAGTAGGTGAGCCGCTCGGCCCGGTCGGCCGCCACCGCCGCGTCGGTCAACCCGCGCGACACGGTGGCCCAGGCGGGCCCGTCCGGACCCTCGTTGAGGTCCGCCCCGGCCAGCACCGGGCTGGTCGCCGCGTCCAGGCCACGCTTGAACTCGGCGGCCTGCGAGGGCCGCTCCGCCGGGTCGGTGGACAGGTGCGAGCCGGCGAGGGTGAACCGGGCGTCACCGACCCGGCAGTCGGCGTACGCGGCGCCTCGCAGGTGCCGGCCGGGGGTCAGCGGGAAGCGCTGGCAGCGGGTGCCGAGCACCTGGACCCGCAGGCTGGTCAGGAGCAGGTTGCCCAGGGCGGGCAGCCCACCGGCGGCCACCACCAGACCGAACGACTCGGCCAACGTGGCGGACTTCTGCCGCCACCGGAACCGGCGCGGGCCCTCCTGCACGATCACCACGTCCGGCCGCGCGGCCCGGACCACCGCCGCCAGCGCGGCGGTGTCGTCGCGCTGGCTGTGGATGTTGTACGACACCACGCGCAGCGGCACGCCCACCCCGGACCGCCTCAGATCCGGCGGGCCAGGTCAGCGGCGCCGATCACCCCGGCGCTGTTGCCCAGCTCCGCCGGGAGCACCTCGGCCACCGGCAGGCGACCGCGCTGGGCGAGCGCGTCGAGGTACGAGCGGCGGGTGGGGCCGAGCAGCAGGTCACCGGCGTCGATCACCCCGCCGCCGACCACCAGGGTCTGCGGGTCGAGGATCTGCGCCATGTCGGCGAGGCTGGTGCCCAGCCACCGGCCGATCTGGGCGAACGCCTCGGCGGAGACCGGGTCGCCGCCCTGCGCGGCGGCGGTCACCATCGGGCCGGTGATCGCCTCGGCCTCACCGCCGGCCAGCTTCAGCAGGGCGGTGGCCCGGTTGGGCTCCTGCCGGGCGCCGGCCCGGGCGAACCGGACCAGGGCGCTGCCGCTGGCGTACTGCTCGATGCAGCCCAGCCGGCCGCAGCCGCACTGGTGCCCGTCCGGTACGGCCAGCATGTGGCCCAACTCGGCGGCGATGCCGTGCGAGCCGCGCATCAGGTCGCCACCGAGGACGATGCCGCCGCCCACACCGGTGCCGATGGTGAACATGATCATCGAGTCGTCGGCGTCGCGGGCCGCGCCGTAGCGGAACTCGGCCCACGCGGCGACGTTCCCGTCGTTCTCCACGATCACCGGCAGACCGACGGCCTCGCTGACGTACTCGCGCAGCGGTTCGTCACGCCACGCCAGGTTGGGGGCGAAGAGCACCGTCGAACGGCTGGCGTCGATCCACCCGGCCGCGCCGATGCCGACGGCCTCGATGGTCCGCCCGGCAGCCAACTCGCCGACCAACTCGATGATGACGTCCCGGGTCTTGGCGACGTCATCGGCGGGAGTGTCCCGTCGGGTCTGCACGAGGACCGTGCCGGTGTCGTCCACGACACCGCCGGCCACCTTCGTGCCACCGACGTCGACTCCGATGGTCAGCGTCACCGCTACCGCCCCCCTCTGCTGTGCTGTCCGGCCCAGGTCCCGGCCCAGTGCCGGTCCGGGTCGGAAGGTCCCGCGCTCAGGCGCCGTCGCCCGATGCTTCCGCGTCGGCGTCATCGGGCACCCGCGAGGCGGGCACCACGGGGCGGGTGGTCGGTGCCGGTACGGTCGCCGGCCCGGCCTCGTCGACGGGTGGTACGGCGGCCGGGGCGAGTGGGTCCGCCGTCCGGGTGGCGACCGACCAGACATCCCGCTCCGGCGCCGGCTGAGAATCATGCCCGGTACGGGTGGCATCGCGCCACACGTGGTCGTCGGCGGTCGCTGTGGGCGGGGCGCTGTGTGGTGGTTCGGGGAGCAGGTCGTCGGTGCTCGCGGCGGGGGCCGGCTCCGGCGGGGTGGTCGGCTCGGCGGGGCCCGGCGCGGGCGGTTCGGCCGGGGAGAACGCCCGGAGCAGGCTGGCGACACCGGCGGCGAGGTCACCGGCGCCGGTGGCGAGGCGTTCGGCGAATTCCGGACTCGGGTCTCGCAACGCGGCGATGCCCCGACAGACCGGGCAGACGCAGCATTCGGCCGAACCGGTGGCGAAAGCACCACCGGCGCCGGAGCGGCCGTCCGGGCCGGCGCTGTGACCGAGGACACCGGACAGCATCCCGCCCAACGAGCCGAGCGCGCCGCCCGCCGAGCCGGCGGAGGCCAGTCGCGCCCCTGCCAGCAGGGTGGCGACCAGCCGTTCTGCCTCTTCCCGGGCCGAACCCGGATCCGTTCCGCCCACCGTCGGCTCCTCTACCGTGCCACCGGACACGTCACTGCGCCGCACCGGTTGCTTCTACCCGGCGCTTGAGCTGCTTCAACGCGGTGTCCATGATCATCTTTTCGGCTTTGCGCCGAAACATCCCGAGCATCCCGACCGACAGGTCGACCTCCAGCGTGTAGGTCACCGTGGTGCTGCCGTCCGGGTTCCCCACCAGGTCGTACGAGCCGCGCTGGGACTTCTGCATCTTCGAGGGGGCGACCAGGTGCCATTCGATCCGAGACAGGTCCTCGGCGTACTCGTAGGCGAGCACGTAGTCGTCGGCCATCACCCCGGCGTCGATGGTGAAATGCACCTGACTGGGGTAGCCGTCCTCGTACTCCTCGACGACCTCGGCGCGACGCACCGCGTCGGTCCACTCCGGGTAGCGCGCGAAGTCGCAGATGACCGCCGTCACCCGATCCGGTGCGGCGCCGATGATGATCGACTGGGTGGAGGAGTCCGCCATGGGGGGGAGGCTACCCGCCTCCTGGTTGTCCCACCCCGACCGCCCGCCGGGTAGGTTTCGACACAGCCGACGCCCACGGCGGCGGCCAGCCCGACCAGTGCGAGCACGAAGGAGTGCAGGTGCGCGAGTTCTCCGTCCCACCGATCGTCACCGTTGGCGACGCGGCCAACCTCACCGATCCGGTCTGGGACAACGCCGAAGTCGCGCCCGACGCCGTCCAGTTCGCCCGCCCCACCCCGCACGCCGACGGCACCGTCACCACCTGGACCGAGGTGACCTGCCTCCAGTTCCGCGACGAGGTGGCCGCCGTGGCCCGCGGGCTGATCGCCGCCGGCATCGAGCCCGGTGTCCGGGTCGGGCTGATGAGCCGCACCCGCTACGAGTGGACACTGCTGGACTACGCCATCTGGGCCGTCGGCGCGGTGACCGTGCCGATCTACGAGACGTCCAGCGCCGAGCAGGCCGCGTGGATCCTTGAAGACTCCAACGCGGTCGCCCTCGTGGTGGAGACCGAGGCGCACGCCGCCCTGATCAACGGTGTCCGGCACCGGCTGCCCGAGCTGGGCCAGGTCTGGCAGATCGACCTGGGCGGGGTCGACGAGCTGGTCAGGACCGGCGCGACTGTCGAGTTGGCCGAGGTCGAGCGGCGGCGCAAGGCCATCCGTGCCGGCGACCTGGCCACGATCATCTACACCAGCGGCACCACCGGCCGACCCAAGGGCTGCGTGCTCACCCACCGCAACATGTACGCCGACATCGCCAACGCGGTGCCGGTGCTGCCGAACCTGTTCAACGCCGGCGCGAGCACCCTGCTCTTCCTGCCGCTGGCGCACGCCTTCGCCCGACTCATCCAGATCGGTGTCGTGCAGGCGCGGGCCACCATGGCGCACTGCGCCGACACCAAGAACCTGGTCGCCGAGCTGCAGGCGTTCCGACCGACCTTCGTGCTCTCCGTACCCCGGGTGTTCGAGAAGGTTTACAACGCGGCCAAGCAGAAGGCCGATGCGGACGGCAAGGGCGGCGTCTTCGCCCGCGCCGAGCAGGTCGCCATCGCGTACAGCGAGGCGCTGGAGACCCCGGGCGGACCGGGCCTGGCGCTGCGCGCCCAGCACGTGGTCTTCGACCGGCTGGTCTACCGCAAGCTGCGCGCCGCGCTCGGCGGACGCTGCCGGGACGCGATCTCCGGCGGCGCGCCGCTCGGCGCCCGGCTCGGCCACTTCTTCCGGGGCATCGGCGTGACGGTCCTGGAGGGCTACGGCCTCACCGAGACCTCGCCCGCCGCCGCCGCGAACCTGCCCACCGGCACCCGGATGGGCACCGTCGGCCGTCCGCTGCCCGGCGTGACAGTGCGGATCGAGGACGACGGCGAGATCCTGATCTCCGGCGAGTTGATTTTCCAGGGTTACTGGCGCAACGAGACTGCGACGGCCGAGACGATCAGCGCCGACGGCTGGTTCCGCACCGGCGACCTGGGCCAACTCGACTCCGACGGCTACCTGAGCATCACCGGCCGCAAGAAGGAGCTGATCGTCACCGCCGGCGGCAAGAACGTCGCCCCGGCGGTGCTGGAGGACCTGGTCCGGGCGCACCCGTTGATCAGCCAGTGTGTCGTGGTCGGTGACGCCAAGCCGTTCATCGCGGCACTCGTCACCGTCGACGAGGAGGCACTGCCGACCTGGCTGGAGAGCGCCGGGATGCCCCTCGACACCCCCGTCGAGCAGCTGCGCGAGCACGAGGGCCTGCGCAAGGAGATCCAGGCCGCGATCGACACCGCGAACCAGGCCGTGTCGAAGGCCGAAGCGATAAAGGTGTTCCGGGTCCTGCCCCGCGACTTCACCGAGGCGACCGGCGAGCTGACCCCGTCGCTCAAGGTCAAGCGCCAGGTTGTCCACAAGACGTACGCGGCGGAGATCGCCGATATCTACCGAGGCTGACTACCATCCGTCACGTGCCCGCATCCACAGCCACCACACCGCACCCGCATCCCCTCGCCGCGGCCGCCCGCCTGGTGATGCTGGCGCTGATCGCCATCCTGACCCTGTTCGCCACCCGCGACGTCACCCAGCTGTGGTGGATCGCGTTGCTCGCGGTGGCCGGGCTGCCATCGCTGCTGGCACCACAGCACCGGCTGGTCGGCCCACTGAGCCGGGTGGCCGAGGTGGTCGTGCTGGGGCTGGCCGCGAGCCACGTCGCCGCGGTGGCGTCCATCGGCGGCACTGTCGACGGGCTGGGCGCGTCAGCGGTGCTGCCCTACCTGGCGGTCCCGGTGACCGTCACCGCGCTGCGCCGCCGCTTCCCGGAGGGCGCCGCGCTGCTCGTGGTCACCGCCGCCACCCTGCTGCTCAGCGGCGCGCTGACCCGGGTCGACGGCGGGCCCCAGCTCGGTCAGCCGGGTTACCTCGCGGTCTGCGCGCAGTGGCTGATCCTGGCGGCGCTGGGGCTCTACGCCGCCGGCACCCTGCACCAGGTGATGGCGGTCCGCGGTGAGGGCAAACCTCAGCCGTACGCCGAGGCCACCCGGCTGCTGACCCAGCTCCGTACGGTGGCCCGGCAGCTGCCCGGGGCGACCCTGGACCCGGGCGGCATCTCCGAGCACCTGCTGGAGGAGCTGCGCACGGTGGCCCGCGCCGACCGGGGCGCCGTGCTCTCGGCCAGCGGCGGGGGTCGGCTAGTGGTGCTCGCCCAGGCCGGCGTCGACCGGGTGGACTGGGAGACGACACTGGACGCGGACTCGGCGATCGCCGACGCCTGGGCCACCCAGCAGGCCACCACGGCCGCCCGGTCGCAGTCCCGCTCGCACCGCGGCGGCGACGTGTCCGCGCTGATCATTCCGCTGGTCGCCGGTGTGCGCACGGTGGGGCTGGTGGTGCTGGAGGCCGACGCCGCGCACGCGTACCCGCCGCCGGTGGTGTCCCGGGTGACCGCGCTGACCCGCCCGGCCGCGCTGCGGTTGGAGGCGGCGCTGCTCTTCGACGAGGTGCGCTCGCTGGCCACCAACGAGGAGCGGCAGCGGCTGGCCCGGGAGATCCACGACGGGGTGGCGCAGGAACTGGTGATGGTCGGCTACGGCATCGACAACGCCCTGGCCACCGTCTTCGACGACGCCGACGAGACCGCCGAGGCCCTGCGTACGCTGCGCGGCGAGGTGACCCGGGTGATCCAGGAGCTGCGGCTGAGCCTCTTCGAGCTGCGCAGCGAGGTGGACCGGCAGGGCGGGCTGGCCGCGGCGATCGCCGAGTACGCGCGCACCGTGGGCGCGTCCGGCGGGCTGCGGGTGCACCTCTCGCTGGACGAGTCCACCGCCCGGCTGCCGGCCGCCACCGAGGCCGAGTTGCTGCGCATCGCGCAGGAGGCGGTGACCAACGCGCGCAAACACGCCGGTGCGTCGAATTTGTGGGTCACGTGTGAGGTCGACCCCCCGTACGCGCAAATAGAAGTGTCGGATGACGGTCAGGGGATGGCTGACCAGCGCCCGGACGGGCGGTACGGTCTTGCGATCATGGCCGAGAGGGCGGAACGTATCCGGGGCCGGTTGGAGATCAGGCCGCGGCAACCCAGCGGCACGACCGTGGCGGTGGTTCTCGGCACCTCGGCCCGGCGCGATAACGTGCGCGGCAGCGCAGCACCAGAAGGGGAGTAACCCGAGGATGACCACAAGTCCGATACCGGCCACCCGTACCAAGGTCCTCCTTGTCGACGATCATGACCTGATTCGCAAGGGTTTGCGGCACGCCTTCGAGCGCGACCGCCAGTTCGAGGTCGTCGGTGAGGCGGCCACGGCGGCGGAGGGGGTACGCCAGGCCGGCGCCTTGCAGCCGGACGTGGTGATCATGGATCTGCGGCTGCCCGACGGCAGCGGCCTGGAGGCCACCCGCGCGCTGCGCAAGTCCAGCGCGTCGATGGGCATCGTGGTGCTGACCATGTACGCCGGCGACGACCAGCTCTTCGGCGCCCTGGAGGCCGGCGCGAGCGCCTTCGTGCCGAAGACCGCACCGGCCGACGAGGTGGTGGCCGCCGCACGGCACGCCGCCTCCTCCCCCAGCGCGTTCACCGCGGCTGACCTGGCCGAGGCGATGAAGCGCCGGCTCGCCCCGTCCGGCCCGCAGTTGTCTCCTCGGGAGGGGCAGGTGCTGCGGCTGCTCGCCGACGGGATGAGCGTGGCGGGCATCGCCAAGCAGCTGTTCGTCAGCGAGTCCACGGCGAAGACGCACATCTCCAAGCTGTACGAGAAGCTCGGCGCGGCCAACCGGGCTCAGGCCCTGATGACCGCGCTCCGGCTCGGCCTGCTCGAGGCACCGGACGCGCCGAAGTTCTGACCTGCCTCCCGCTCGTCGAGCGGGACGTCGCGACCGACGGTCCGCGCCAGCTTCTCGGCCGGCGCGGACCGTCGCGCATCGACCGACGTCGGCGGGCAACCTCCGGCGCGCTATGGTCTGGCGTGCGTGGCGGGTGCACAATACCCGCGCGGGCGACGATGCTCGTGTCGCGGACTCGAGGGGTGAAACGCATGCAGCGGCCGGACTGGGCACCCGACACCATCGACATCGAGCGCCCGAGCGTCGCGCGGATGTACGACTACTACCTCGGCGGCTCACACAACTTCGCCGCCGATCGCGCCGCCGCGCAGGCGATGGTCGCCGCGGTGCCCGAGGCGCCGTTGATGGCCCAGGCCAACCGGGCGTTCCTGCGCCGGGCCGTGCACCACCTCGCCGAGGCCGGGATCCGGCAGTTCCTGGACATCGGCTCGGGCATCCCGACCGTCGGCAACGTGCACGAGATCGCCCAGCGGCTCGACCCGCAGTCGCGCGTGGTCTATGTGGACGTCGACCCGGTGGCGGTGGCGCACAGCCGCGAGATCCTCGCCGGCAACGAGCGGGCTGCGGTGGTGCAGGAGGACCTGCGCCATCCGGAGGCGATCCTGGCCCACCCGGACGTCCGCAAGCTGCTCGACCTGAGCCAACCGGTGGCCGTGATGGTCGTGGCCGTCCTGCACTTCGTCTCCGACGACGACCGTCCGGCGGAGCTGCTGCGGACGCTGCGGGACGCGTTGGCGCCCGGCAGTTACCTGGTGTTGTCACAGGCCAGCGATGACGGGCGCAGCGACGACGAACGCGCCGAGGCAGAGCGGGTCTACCGGCGCACCGACAGCCCGCTGTGGGTGCGCAGCCGCGCCGAGCTGACCGCGCTCTTCGACGGGTTCGAGCTGCTCGACCCGGGCGTGGTCTGGGTGCCCGAGTGGCGACCGGACACCCCGGAGAGCGCCGAGGACGCCGAGCGTGCGGTCTTCATGGGCGGCGTCGGGCGCCTCGGTGACTGAGTCGCCCGGGGCGACCCCCTACCCGGGGACGTTCGCCCGGGCCTGGGCGAAAGCGGTTTCCGGCACCAGCTACCTACCCATGACCCAGGCCCAGTTGGAGGCCCTGCTGGACCGGCTCACCGGGGAACTGGCCGGCGCGTTGCGCACCGAGCCGTTCGACCTGCGTGCCGGGCATCGGGTCGGCGCCGAGTTGGTGGCCGCGCACATCGCTTCCGCCGAGGGGCTGGGTCGTACCGTCGAGGTCATCCAGCTCCGCCTGGTGCGCGACCTGGGCTTGGTGGCCGAGGACGTCGAGGATCGGATGGCCCGGCTGCTGGCGGCCGTGGCGACCGGCTACGCCCGCGCGCTGCGCGACCGGACCCTCGACGAACAGGAGTCGATCCGCCGCGCCGCGATGCGGGCCCGCACCCAGGCAGAGCGGGCGCTGCGGGCCAGCGAGGCCCGGTTCCGGCACCAGGCCACCCACGACCCGCTCACCGGCCTGCCCAACCGGACACTGTTCACCGAACGCCTCGCCGCCGCGCTCAACGAGCCGGGCCGGGGCGCGCAGCGGGTCGGGGTGTGCTTCCTGGACCTGGACCGTTTCAAGGTCGTCAACGACTCTCTGGGGCACCAGATCGGTGACCTGCTGCTGGCCACGGTGGCGGAGCGGCTGCGCAAGGCGATGGGTGAGCACCTGGTGGCCCGGCTCGGCGGCGACGAGTTCGTCATCCTTGTGGAACGCACCGCCGGCACCGACGACATGGTCGCGGTGGCCGAGACCGCGCTCGCCGCAGTACGCACACCGGCCCTGGTCGACGGGCACGAGCTGCAGATCTCGGCGAGCATCGGCATCGTCGAGCGCCAGGTGGCCGGGGCCAACCCGACGGACCTGATGCGGGCCGCCGACAGCACCCTGCACTGGGCGAAGTCCGCCGGTGGGGCGCGCTGGGCGCTCTTCGACGCCGAACGCAACCAACGCGAACTGGCCCGCTACGCGCTCTCCGCGGCCATCCCGGCCGCGTTGGAGCGGGGCGAGTTCTACTTGGACTACCAGCCGCTGACCTCACTGCGCGACGGCAGCCTGGTCGGCGTGGAGGCGCTGGTCCGCTGGCGGCACCCGGAGTTGGGGGTGCTGCGCCCGGACAGCTTCATCGGGTTGGCCGAGGAGACCGGCCTGATCGTCCAGTTGGGCGGGTGGGTGCTGGCCGAGGCGTGCCGCGAGGCCGAGGCGTGGTCGGCCGGGGGTGCCGCCGCGCCGTTCGTCAGCGTCAACCTGGCGGTACGGCAGGTGCACCGGCCCGGGTTGGTCCAGGAGGTCCGCGCGCTGTTGCGGCAGACCGGCCTGCCGCCGGAGCGGCTCCAACTGGAGATCACCGAGAGCACGATGATGAGCACCGCCGAGGAGCCGGTACGCGCCCTGCGGGTCCTCGCCGACCTCGGGGTACGCATCGCCATCGACGACTTCGGCACCGGCTACAGCAACCTGGCGTACCTTCGGGACCTGCCGGTGACCGAGCTGAAGGTGGCCGGGGAGTTCGTGGCCGGCCTGCGGTCGCCCTCCGTCGGCCGCACCGACGAGCGGATCCTCGCCTCCCTGGTCTCGCTGGCGCACGCGCTGGACCTGACCGTCACCGCCGAAGGGGTGGAGACCGCCGGGCAGGCCGAGCGGCTACGGGCGATCGGCTGCGATGCCGCACAGGGCTGGCACTTCGGCCGCCCAGCCCCCGCCGATCGCATCCTCGCCCGCATCCGCTGAACCTCCCGCGGCGGTGCCACCCCGGAGTAGACAGTGTCTACGCCGCCTGGTAGACAGTGTCTATGGACGCCGACGAGCAGGGGCTGCGGGCGCGGCTGGTGGCCGCCGGGGTGGACCTGGTGCTGCGCGAGGGCCAGTCGGCGGTGTCGCTGCGGGAGATCGCCCGCCGTGCCGGGGTCTCGCACGGCGCGCCGCGCCGCTACTTCCCCACCCACGTCGACCTGCTCTCCGCCATCGCCCGGGAGGGCTTCGCCGACCTCACCGCCCGGGTCGAGCAGACGATGCGCACTGTCGACGCGGACCCGCGTACCCGATTGACCGCCCTGGCCCGGACGTACCTGGACTTCGCGGCGGCCCACCGCGGCATGTTCGAGTTGATGTTCCGCCACGACCTGCTGGACAGCGGCCGGCTGCGGCTGCGCGAGACGAGCCTGCCGCTGTTCGCCGTCCTGGCCGACCTGGTGGCGCAGGCGCGCCAGCCGACCGACGCGCCCGCGGCGGTCCTCGCCGGCGCGCTCTGGGCAAACCTGCACGGCATCGCCCAGCTCTGGGCCTGGGGCAGCCTGCCGCTGGCCACCGGCGCCACCACCGACGACGCAGTGCTGCGCGCCGCGTTGGAAGCGCACCTCGGCCCGGCGCCCACCTGAAACCCGACCCCGGAGGACACGTGCCCCTGCTGTACGACGTCACCAAGCTGACCGTCGGCACCGCGCTGCGCTTTGGCTGGCGGCCCACGGTGGAAGGGCTGGAGCATCTACCCCGACACAGCGGCGCGATCCTCGCCGGCAACCACCTGTCCGTCGCCGACGAGTTGTTCCTCGTCACCTCCACGCCCCGACACGTCACCTTCTGGGCGAAGGTCGAGTACTTCAACGGCCGGGGGCCGGGCGGCTGGCTCAACCGGCGGATCGTCGCCGGCATGGGCGCCATCCCGGTCGACCGCACCGACGGCCGGGCCGCCCTGCGCGCCCTCGACGCCGCCATCCCGGTGCTGCGCGCCGGCGGCCTGGTCGCCGTCTACCCGGAGGGCACCCGCTCCCCGGACGGGCGGCTCTACCGGGGCCGGGTCGGGATGACCCGACTGGCCCGCGACGCCGAGGTGCCGATCATCCCGGTCGGCGTGACCGGCACCGCCGAGGTGCTGCCTGTCGACGCACGGCTCCCCCGTCGACACCCGATCACCCTGCGGTTCGGCCCGCCGATCCCGGTCGCCGAGCGGATCAACGGGCCGCGCGACATCCGGACGGTCACCGACGAGGTGATGGCGGCGATCCAGAAACTCACCGGCCAGGAGTACGTGCCGCGCTACGCGCCCGCCCGGGAGAGCTGAACCACAGCCGGCGATCAGCCGGCGAGCAGTGCCGCCATGCGTTCGGCCTGCGCCTCCCAGCGCCACTCCCGTTCCACCCACGCCCGGCCGGCCGCGCCCAGCTGGCGGGCCAGGTCCCGGTCGGCGAGCAGCCGGCAGACCCGGTCGGCGAGCTGGGCGACGTCCCGGCCGCGTACGACGTAGCCGGTCTCCCCCTCGCGGACCGCGTCCGGTGCGCCCCCGGAGTCACCGGCCACCACCGGCAGGCCGGTCGCGGACGCCTCCAGGTAGACGATGCCCAGCCCCTCGACGTCGAGACCACGGTTGCGGGTGCGGCACGGCATCGCGTAGACGTCGCCGGCCGCGTAGTGCGCCGGCAGCTCCACCGACGGCACCGTGCCGGTGAACACCACATCCCGTTCCACACCGGTCTGGCGAGCCAGCTTCTCCAGGGTGGCCCGGTACGGCCCGCCACCGACGATGAGCAGCGCCGCGTCGGGCACCCGGCGGCGGATCTCCGGTAGGGCCCGGATCAGCGTGTCCTGCCCCTTGCGCGGCACCAGCCGGGACACACAGACCACCACCGGCCGGTCGGACAACCCGAGCCGGGCCCGGACCTGTTCACCGTCCACGGTCGGGTGGTAGGTGTCCACGTCGACCCCGGGGGCGAGGCGGCGCAGCTCGGTCACCCCGTCCAGCACCCGGGCCAACCGGCTACGGGTGTACTCGCCGAGATAGGTGGTCACGTCGACCCCCCGACCGATGCGCCGCAGCGCCGGCCGGGCGGCCGGCACCGCCGCCCAACCAACCTCGTGGCCGTGGGTCTGCGCCACCACCCGGCGAATGCCGGCCCGCCTCCGCAGACCCGCCGCGAGCAGCCCCAACGGGGCCGCCGCGCCGAACCACACCGTGTCGCAGTCGTACGCGCGAGCCAACCGGGCCGCCCTGCGGGCGATCAGCGGGGTGGGCAACAGCACCCGGGTGCGCTCCCGGACCACCTCGAACGGCTGGTCGGCGTCGAACTTCGCGGCCCCGCGCCAGCTCGACGCGTAGACGACCACCGAGCCGGCCGGTTGACGGACCGCGAGGTTGTGCACAAAGGACTGGATTCCGCCCGGGCGGGGCGGAAAGTCGTTGGTGATCAGCAGGGTACGGCTCATCGGCCGACCTCCCGGGCGTACGCGCGGGCGGCGGCCATCCGCTCCACTGTGGACGGATGCGAGGCCGAGTAGAGGTATTCCCAGCGGGGCGGGTCGGGGTCGCCGAGGTTGACCGAGCCGAGCCGGCGCTGCATCGACTCGAAGGACTCCGGGTCACCGGTGAGCGCGAGCGCGTGCGCGTCGGCCCGCGCCTCCACCCGTCGGGACATCAGCGCCTGCACCGGAGCGGCGATCAGACCGGCCACCGTGACCAGGGCGACCAGCAGCGGAAACGCGCTCGGTTGGGCCACCGAGTCGACGCCGGCCAACCGCAGCAGTGGCCCCCACGAGCCGAGCAGGTAGAGCGCCACCACTGCCGCCGCGGCACCCAACGCCCCGGTCAGCGTGCCGACCGCCACGTCGGAGTCCTTCGCATGGCCCAACTCGTGCGCCACGACGGCGGTCACCTCAGCCGGGGTCGCCTCGCGCAGCAGCGTGTCGTAGACGACCACCCGTCGAGTCGGCCCGAGACCGGAGACGTACGCGTTGACCGCCCTGGTGCGGCGGGAGGCGTCGGCGACCAGCACGTCCCGCACCGGCACCCCGTCGCGGGCGGCCATGCTCATCAGCTCGGTGCGTAACGGGCCCTGCTCCATCGGGGTGAACCTGTTGAACACCGGCTCCACCAGCACCGGCAGCACGAACGACAGCAGCACCACCAGCACCGCGGCGCCGGCCGCGCCGAACGCCCACCACCAGCGCGGCGCGAGCCGGATGACCGCGTAGAAGCCGAACAACGCCACCGCGCCGATCACCGCGCTGACGGCGTACGACTTGAGCAGGTCGACCGCCCAGCCGCTCCAGCCGTTGGTGCTCAACCCGTAGCGGGTGAGCACGCTCTGCCGCCAGGCGGCGAACGGGAGCGTCACCAGGTCGGCGACGAGCACCACCGCCAGCCCGCCGAGCACCGCCTGCGCGGCCCAGTGCCCACCGAACGGCCGGCCCACCAGCTCGACCAGGCGACTGCCCAGCGGGGTCAACCCGAGCGCGAGGGCGATCAGCAGCCCAACGGCGAGGGCGGCATAGCCGCCGGGGCGCAGCGCGGCCCGGAACTCCCGGCCCTTGGCCACCTGCTCGGCCGGCAGGTCACCCAACGCGGCGAGTTGGTCGGCTCGGGGCGCCGGCGGGCGGTGCCACGGGATGAGCAGCGCGGCCAGCACGACCAGCGCGACGGTCAGCCCGGCCAGGGCCATCAGCGCCCAGCCGCGCGGGGTCACCGCGTCACCGCCTGTCGTACCCCGCTCATCGCGCCGCTCCTCCCGCCGTGACCGCTCATCCTATGGCCCGCGAGAAGCGCGCTTCCGAGTGCGGTGTCGCGCTCAGGCGACGCGCCGGGTGGCACGGCGGCGAGTCGCCGCGGGGCGCGCGGGCGCGGCCAGCACCTCCACGTCGAAGCCGGCCCGGGCGAGCACCTCGATGGCCTCGACCTCGGCGGCGACCAGCCCGGCCGCCGGGGACGTCTCGTCGAACAGGGCGGTCAGCGGGCAGCCGGAACAGCCGTCGGCCCGCTTCGCGCACCCGTCGCAGTCGATGAGCATCACGCCTCCTGATCGGCTCGCGGTGCACGGCCGACACCCTGTCGTCGCCGGTCGAGCACCGTCGGTGACATCGACACTAACCACCGGGTACGACAGGAACCCCGTCCGACCGCCCGTTCGGGGCTAGATCCACTCCAGATCAGCGAAATCGGGCCATCCCACCCGGCCGGAAGACCCGACATCAAGGAACTCGTGTCGATCGAGCGACGGAGGGGCGTCCAGCGGCGCCCCGAGCGACCGTTCGAGGCGAAGATTCAGCCCTGCGCGTCGAGGTCACGCAGGGCGAAGCGGAGGTGCTGCCACTCCTCGCCGATGATCACGTGAAGGCAGTGCAGGACGGTCACGACGTAGTCGGGCCACCAGGCGCTCGGCCGCGACTCGGCGAGCAGCTCGGGCGTGACGGTCGCCAGGAAGTCGCGCACCATGGCCTGCCGCTCGGCCCGCACCTGAAGCACCGCCTCGAAGGTCGGCCGCTCGGTGGTGAAGACCAACATGTCGAAGCCGTCGGTCTCGTACTCGACGTGCGACTGACCGAGCGGGTGGAACGGCTGCGGCAGGCGCAGGATCGCCTTGCCCAGCCATGCGTCGGTGGCGAACACGAGGTGGCGCAGTGTCTGCGCGAACGACCACTCCCCGTCGATCGAGACGTCGACCGCGCCCTTGGGCATGGACCGGGCCCGCTCGACTGCCGACGCCCAGGCTCCCTCGACCGCCGCCCATGCCACGCGCAGGTCGTCCGGGTCCTTGGCCTGTCGGAGATCACGGCCGGGGAACTGTCGGTTGAGCTCGGCTTCGACCAGCGGCACGACATCGACGCCGTTGACCACGAGCGTGCCGTCGGACAGCCACGGCGCGTCGATGTCCAGGCCATCCACGTCGACGCCGCGCATCACCGCACCGGCCAGCGTCGCCCTGTTGAACCGGGCCCCCCGCAGGTCCCGGTCGACGAATTCCGTGGCGTTGTCCTGAGTCATGGCGACCCCCTCCCGTCGGCACCAGCGGAAACGGTAGCCCTCGGGCACGACAGAAACCGCCCCCCCCTACCGGTGCCCTCCCACCGGGCCGCTGGACCGGTCGGAGCGGGTGTCAGGAGCGGGCGAGCCGCCGCAGCAGCGAGTCCGCGCCCAGCGGGTAGGCCCCGTGCCGGCGTACGCCGTCGGCGACCTCACGGTCGGACGAGACCACCACCACCGGCCGACCCGCGGGCTCGGCGCGGACCAGCCGCCGGATCAGCTCGTCGGCGGTCTCGCCCTTGCGGGAGAAGAGCACCCGTACGCCGCGCGGGGCGGGCGGCAGCCCATGCATCCGTTCGGCGCCGTCGAAGACCACGGTGACCTCGTCGCCGGTCTGCGCGGCGATCCCGCCCAGCCCGGTGATCAGGCGTTTGCGCTGCTGCTCCAGGGACATCTCGCCGAAGCCACGCTTGGTGACGTTGTAGCCGTCCACCACGAGGTGCGCCCGGGGCAGGGCGAGCAGTTGGTCGAGCCGGGCCGGGTCGTCGGTGTCGCGGGCGCGGGCGGCGGGGCCGGCCGGGGCGGTGCCCGGCTGCTCGGCGAACGCGTCGGCGACGAAGTCGGCGGGGAGTTTGTCCACCGGGTCGAGGGCCAGCTCCCGGCGCAGCCCGACGGCGGCCTGGCCGATGGTCTCCAGCAGCAGCCAGAGCCGGGCGTCGTCGACCGAGCGGGCCTCCTTGGCGCTGGCCCGGGCCACCCCGGCGGCGGCCTCGGCCTCGGCCAGCCGGGCTCGGGCGCGGCGGAGTTCGGCGTCCACGTCGGCGCTGGCGCGGGCGGCCCGGCCACGCTCGGTGGCCAGCAGTTCGGTGGCCTTCCGCTCGCGGGCCTGGGTCTCCCGCAGGGTGCGGGCCAGCTGCCGGGACTCCTCGCGGAGCTGACCCAGCTCCTCGCGGACGCGGGCCAGCTCGTCGCGGAGCTTCTCGGCCTCGACCCGGGCCACCGCGCGGTCGTGCTCGGCCCGGGTGGCCCGCTGCTCGGCCTCGCGGACCAACTCGGCGACCACGGCGCTGTCCGCCTCGGCGCGTACCGCCGCGCCGCTGGCGTCGATCAGCTCCCGCCAGCCGCGGGGTCGGGCCAGGTAGGCGAGCGCGGCCACCTCGACCGGGTCGGCGGCGGCCGGCGCGGTGCCCTCGACCACTGCCGCGCCGAGGTCACCGGCGTCGGCCAGGACCCGCGCGGTGACCCGCTGCCGGAACAGCGGGTCGGCGGTGAGCTGGGCGGCGATGACCGGCGCGCCGAGCCGGGCGCGTCGGTTGGGGGCAAACTTGGCCACCCGGCGCAGCGGCACCGGGACCTCGTCGGTGGGGAGGGTGGGAAGCACCGCTGCGGTCAGCGTCACGATCCGCTGCCGGACCGGCTCGGGCAGGATCGGCTCGGGTTCGGTGGCCGGGCCGTCGCCCGTCGCCGGGTCTGATGGGGCCGATGTGTCCGTGACTACGTTGTCGTCCGGGTTGCCCACAGCACCGTCGAACGCGACCGGGTCCTCCTGCGGGAGGTGGTCGTCGTACGGCTCGGTGAGGGGCATGTGGCAAGTCTCCCACCGCGACCGGGCCCACCGCCCGGTGAGTGAGCCGATCTCTCATCCTAGCCCCATGGTGACGGATGGGACGGCTGCGACGGGAGTGTCGGACCGTGGCGCTAGCGTGCCGCCGATGGCACAGGCGGAGTACGTCCAGGAGTCACTGGCCGGTCTCGACCCGGCGGTGGGCGGGGTGGACCCGGCGCTGCCGCTCTACGCGACGACCTTCGTGGTGGTCGACCTGGAGACCACCGGCGGCGCGCCGGACGGCGGCGGCATCACCGAGATCGGCGCGGTCAAGGTGCGCGGTGGCGAGCAGTTGGGGGTGCTGGCGACCCTGGTCAACCCGGGCCAGCCGATTCCGCCCTTCATCACCGTGCTGACCGGCATCACCCAGGCCATGCTGGTGCCGGCGCCACCGATCGAGCAGGTGCTGCCGAGCTTCCTGGAGTTCCTCGACGACGCGGTGCTGGTGGCCCACAACGCCCCGTACGACGTGGGCTTCCTCAAGGCTGCCTGCGCCAAGCACGGCTACCGCTGGCCCAACCCCCGGGTTCTGGACACGGCGGCGCTCGCCCGTCGGGTGCTGACCCGCGACGAGGTGCCCAACCGCAAGCTCGGCACCCTGGCCGCCTACTTCCGCACCGCCACCCAGCCCACCCACCGCGCGTTGGACGACGCGAAGGCCACCGTCGACGTGCTGCACGGGCTGATCGGTCGGCTCGGCGGGCACCGGGTGGACACGATCGGCGACGCCATCGAGTTCGCCCGCGCGGTCACCCCGACCCAGCGCCGCAAGCGGCACCTGGCTGAGGGGTTGCCCCGGGTCCCCGGGGTCTACATCTTCCGCGCCGCCGACGACCGGCCGCTCTACGTGGGCACCTCCGTCGACATCGCGACCCGGGTGCGCAGCTACTTCACGGCCGGCGAGAAGCGTGCCCGGATCTCGGAGATGTTGGGGGCGGCCGAGCGGGTCGAGGCGGTGGAGTGCGCCCACTCGTTGGAGGCGGAGGTCCGTGAGCTGCGGTTGATCGCCGCGCACGCCCCGCCGTACAACCGCCGGTCGAAATACCCGGAACGGATGGTCTGGCTCAAGCTGACCGACGGTCCGTACCCTCGGCTGTCGATCGTCCGCGACCTCTCCCCCACCGACACCGCGTACCTCGGGCCGTTCACCTCCCGGCGGGCCGCCGAGCTGGCCGCCGCCGGTTTCCATGACGCGGTGCCGCTGCGCCAGTGCACGCACCGGCTCTCGCTGCGCACCGTCACGCCGGCCTGCGCGCTGGCCGAGCTGGGTCGCTGCCCGGCGCCCTGCGAACACAAGATCACCCCTGAGGAGTACGACGACAGCGCCGCCGCGCCCTTCCGCACCGCGACGGCCAGCGACCCCCAGCCAGTGGTGGACGCGCTGCTCGCCCGGATCGACGTACTCTCCGGCGACCAGCGCTACGAGGAGGCAGCCGTGGTGCGGTCCCGGCTGGCCGCCGTGCTGCGGGCCACCGTGCGGATGCAGCGGCTGGCCGCGCTGACCGGGATCGTCGAGTTGGCAGCGGCCCGTCCGGCCGCCCGGGGCGGCTGGGAGTTGGCGCTGATCCGGCACGGCCGGCTGGCCGGCGCGGGGGTGTCGCCGCCGGGCGTGCACCCGCGGCCCACGTTGACCACGATCCGGGCCACCGCCGAGACGGTGTCCGGCGGGCACGGTCCGGTGCCGGCCGCCACCGCCGAGGAGTCCGAGCGGATCCTGTCCTGGTTGGAGCGACCGGAGACCCGACTCGTCGAGATGTCCTCCGGTTGGTCCTCGCCGGCGAGTGGAGCGGCCCGGTTCCGTGACCTGCTGGCGAAGGCGGAGGGCGGCGCGTCCCACCAACTCTCGACCGAACGCTCATGACCAACTGACCGATCGGACTACGTCGACTCGCTTAGGCTGTTAGAGAAGTGCAGTCCTGCCCGATTCGTGGGCCTGCTCCCGCCGCCGGGTTCCCGGCGATGCGGAGCCGGGGTGAGGAGGTGTCCCTCGTGGACGTCGACGCCGGACACGGCGCCGCCCTGGGGGGCGCCCTGCCGACACAGCCGGGTGAGCTGCCGCTCGCCCGTCGGCTGCGGTCGTTGCTCAGCTGGCCGACCACCGACTCCGACCCGGTCACCCAACTGGTCCGCACCCACCGGGGCATCCACGCCGGCACCGACCCCGCCGTGCTGCGCCGTGCCTACACCATCGCCGAAAACATGCACCGCGGGCAGTTCCGCAAGAGCGGGGAGCCGTACATCACCCATCCCCTCGCGGTTGCGCAGATCTGCGCCGAGCTGGGGATGGACACCACGACCCTGGTCGCGGCGCTGCTGCACGACACCGTGGAGGACACCCGCTACACCCTCCAGGCGCTCTCCGAGGATTTCGGCGGCGAGGTGGCCCACCTGGTCGACGGGGTGACCAAGTTCGACAAGGCGTTCTACGGCAAGGCCGCCGAGGCGGAGACGATCCGCAAGATGATCGTCGCGGCCGCCAAGGACGTCCGGGTGCTGATCATCAAGCTGGCCGACCGGCTGCACAACATGCGGACGCTCGGGGTGCGTTCGGCGTCGTCGCGGGAACGGATCGCCCGTAAGACCCAGGAGGTGCTGGTCCCGCTCTGTGACCGGCTGGGCATCCAGACGCTCAAACGTGAGCTGGACGACGTGGTGCTGCTGCACCTCGAGCCCGACGAGCACGCCCGGCTGGCCCGGCACGTGCACGACCGGCCGGGGTGGGACGCGTACCTCGACTCGGTGGTCACACGGGCCCGGGTGGCGCTACGCCGCAGCCGGGTCGACGCCGAGGTGAGCCCTCGTCCCCGGCACCTCTACTCGATCTGGAAGGACACCATCGCCGGCGGTCACACCGCCCCGTACGATCTGCCCCGCATCGTGGTGGTGGTCGACGGCCCGGCCACCGACTGTTACGCCGCGCTGGGCGCGATCCACGGCACCTGGCGACCGGTGCCAGGCCGTTTCAAGGACTTCATCGCCTCACCGAAGAACAACCTCTACCGTTCGCTGCACACAAGCGTCTGCGGCCCACAGGACCGCACTGTGGAGGTACTGATCCGCACCGAGGAGATGCACCGCTCGGCCGAGTACGGCATCGCCGCCGACTTCCGTTTCCCCCGCTCCGGCAGCAGCAGCGCCGCGGCCCGTGCCGAGCAGCTGGATTGGCTGCGCCGAGTGCTCGACTGGGAGCCGGACGCCGCCGACCCGGCACAGTTCTACGAGTCGCTGCGCTGCGACCTCGCCGAGGGGCAGATCCAGGTCTTCGCCGACGGGCGGCAGGTCGTGCTGCCAGCCGGTGCCACGCCTGTCGACCTCGCGTACGAGCTGGGCAACGACCGGGGCGACCACTGCCTCGCCGCACGCATCAACGGTCGGCTCGCCCCGCTCAGCTCGGAGCTGGACGAGGGCGACGTGGTGGAGATCTTCACCGAGAACGACGGCGACAACGGCTTCGAGGCCGGGGTGGCGCCGCGCGGCCCCCGCCGGGAGTGGCTGAGCTTCGTCAAGTCGCCGCACGCGCAGATGCAGATCAACAGGTGGTTCGCCGAGCACACCGAGCCGGGCATCACGATCAGCGACAAGGTGCGTCTCGGTCGGGCCACCATCGGGCTCGCCCTGCGCCAGCACAACCGGGGCCTCGCCAGTGACCTGCCGTTGCTGCGCCTCTCCGAGGAGTTGGGCTACCCCGACCTGGAGACCCTGCTGGTCGCGGTCTTCGACCGGGCGATCGAACCGGACACCGTGGTTCGCCAGCTCATCGACCTGGTCGACCATCGACAGTGACCCGACGGGCCCCAGCGCGTCCGAAGGACATTCGTGACCACTAGCCTGGAGTCATGATCCCCCGCTCCCGCGCCACCGGTCGGGCCCTCTTCTACCAGGCCTTCTACCGGCTGCCGTTGCCGGTGCGTCGACGCCTGGTCCGGCTGGCCGTGCCCAAGTACATCGTCGGCGCGGTGACACTGGTCCGGGACAGCGAGGCGACGGGCGCGGGTCGGTTGCTCATGCTGCGCCAGCCGCCCGGCAAGGGTTGGTCACTCCCCGCCGGCCTGCTCGACCGGGGCGAGGCCCCGGTGGTGGGCGCGGCCCGTGAGCTGTTCGAGGAGTCTGGCGTCCGACTCCCCCCGTCCCGGCTGCGCCCGGCGGTGCCGAACGCGATCGTGCACGCCAAGGGCTGGGTGGACATGGTCTTCGAGACCGAGGTGCCAGCGTCCAGCACCGAGCTGACCGTCGACGGCGGGGAGGTCTTCGAGGCCGCCTGGCACCCCCTGGACGACCTGCCCAAGCTGACCTGGCCGACGGCCCGGCTGCTCGCCTACTACGACATCGGACCGCTGGCCGGGCAGTTCCCGCCACCGGTGCCCGACGACACCCCGTGACCGGCGTGGCCGGCGTGCCGGCGGAGCTGTGCGCGGTGGTGCTGGCCGCCGGTGAGGGCACGCGGCTGCGCCCGCTCACCGAACGGGTGCCCAAGGCGCTCTGCCCGGTGGGCAACGTACCCCTGCTGGAGCGGGC
This sequence comes from Micromonospora sp. NPDC005171, assembly GCF_040608575.1. NCBI lineage: Bacteria > Bacillati > Actinomycetota > Actinomycetes > Micromonosporales > Micromonosporaceae > Micromonospora > Micromonospora sp. NPDC005171. The sequence continues at coordinate 137,119 of NZ_JBEXIM010000009.1, forward strand.
GTTGACGCGGCTGGCCGGGTTGGGCCTGACCGGCCCCGACCGGGTCGCGGTGAACGCCTGCTACCTCGGCGACCAGGTGGTGGCGCACGTCGGCGACCGCGCGCACCTGTCGGTGGAGCCGGGCGACCCGCTGGGCACCGCGGGCGGGGTGGCCAACCTGCGGGACTGGATCGACGGGCGGCCGGTGCTGGTCGGCAACGCCGACGCGTACCTCGCCGACCCGGCTGCTCCCCCGGGCCCGGACGTGGCCGCCCTGCTCGACGGCTGGGACGGGCGGACCGTACGCCTGCTCGGCCAGCCCGCCGCGAACCCGGCGGCGCCGGGCACCTTCGCCGGGCATCTCTTCACCGGCTTCTCGCTCCTGCCCTGGCGGCTGGTCCGGGACCTGCCGGTCGTCTTCTCGGACCTGGTCCGCGCCGTGTGGCGGCCGGCCGAGGCGGCGGGCGCCCTGGCGGTGGTGCCCTATCCCGGCACCTTCTTCGACACCGGCACCCCGGCCGACTACCTGGCGGCCAACCTGCACGCCGCAGCCGGCGGTTCTCTCGTCGAGGAGTCCGCGACGGTGACCGGCCGGTGCGTGGAGTCGGTCGTCGGCGCGGGCGCGCGGGTGGATGGCGACGTGTCCCGCACTGTGGTGTGGCCGGGCGCGACCGTACGCGCCGGCGAGCGGCTGCGGAACGTGATCCGGGCCGGAAGCGACCTGACCGTGCCCTGCCCCGCCCAGGGCTGAGCCCCGACGGCTCCCGCCTCCGGTGCCGGGGCGAAGCATCTAGCATGGGCGACGACGCCGACGAACGGAGAAATGCCCCGTGATCACCGCGATCGTGCTGATCGACTGCGCCACCGATGCGATCCCCGAGGTGGCGGAGAACCTGGCCAACCTTCCCGGCGTCAGCGAGGTCTACTCGGTGGCCGGGCACGTCGACCTCATCGCCATCGTCCGGGTCCGCGAGTTCGACCAGATCGCCCAGGTCATCGCGGGCAGCATCTCCAAGGTCCCGGGCGTGCTCAACACCGAGTCGCACATCGCCTTTCGGGCGTATTCCCAGCACGACCTGGAGGAGACGTTCGCGATCGGCCTGGCCAGCGCCGACTGACCCGCCCGTCGTTTCGGGGCCAGCCCCGACCGACCCGCCCGCCGTTTCGGGGCCCGCGCCGGCCCCACGGCGCACAGGGCGGCCGGCCCACCCGGTGGGGTGGACCGGCCCGTCTGCTGTGGCTACGTCAGCTCTCGCTGGGAGCCGGTACCTCGGTGGTGCCGCCGCCCGGAGCCGGCGACTCGGTGCCGGTACCGCCGCCAGGAGCCGGCGACTCGGTGCCGGTGCCACCCGGAGCCGGCGACTCAGTGCCGGTGCCGCCCGGGCTGGGCGTACCGCTGGCGCTGGTCTGCGGAACCGGGATGCCCAGCTTGTTGGCGAGCGCCACCAACTCGTCGTAGTGCGTCTGCAGCGTCGGAAGCGCCGTCTGCGCCAACTGGACCACCGACTGCTCGGAGCCCTGCGAGATCTCCGTCTGGGTGGCCTGGATGGCCTGGACGTGGCCGGCCAACTCACTTGTCACCCAGAGCCGGTCGAACTCCGCGCCGCTGGCGTTGTTCAGCTTGTCGATGACCGCCTGCTGATCGGCGTTCGGCTCGTTCGGCAGTTCCACCCCGAGCTGCGACGCGGTCTGTTGCACCGTCTGGTCCAGCTGGGTGTGGTCGGTCTTCAGCATCGCGCCCAGGTCCTTGACCCCCTGGTCCTGACCCTTCTGCTGAGCCAGGTCACCAGCGGTGATCTCGAACAGGTTGACCTGGTGTACCGCCTGCAGGTACTGGGTGTCCTGCGTTGACGGCTGTGCCGCGGCCTGCGCGGCCGCAGCCGGCGCGACACCGACCAGTACCAGCGCGGCCAACAGGCCGAGGCGTTTGATACCCAACATGCTTCCCCCCCTTGAGACGTTGGACCGCACGGATACCCGGCTCACCGGGGTTATTCCTGCGATCGCCCGTCGCGCGGGGTCGACCGGTCCGATCAGGGACGTCCGACTCCTGGCGGGATGGGCGGGAGACGGATACGACGGGGCGCCCGCCGGAATCCGGCGGGCGCCCCGTAACGGTGCGACTGGGCGGTCAGCGGCGGCTCTCGCCGCTGCCGACCTCCTCGCGCTCGGGTCGGGCCTCGACCGGCGGGTGCCCGGGCGAGACCGGAGCCTCGACCGGCTTCTCGATCGGGTAGAAGAAGCCCCGGATGGCCGGGCCGAGGGCCCCGAGCCGGTTCATCTTCTTCGGCACGACCCAGCCGACGTAGTCCAGCTGGCCGTGACCGTCCGCGTGCCCGTTCGACGCGCTGAGCGGCTGGTGCACCTCGACGAACCGACCGTCCGGCAGACGCCGGATGATGCCGGTCTCCACACCGTGGGCCAGAACCTCCCGGTCGTGCTGCTGCAGGCCCAGGCAGAGCCGGTAGGTGACGTAGTACGCCAGCGGCGGGACCACCAGCAGGCCGATGCGGCCCGCCCAGGTCATCGCGTTCAGGCTGATCTGGAACTTGTCCGCGATCACGTCGTTGGCGCCGGAGAGCGTCAGCACGATGTAGAAGGAGACGGCCATGGCGCCGACGGCGGTCCGGGCCGGAGCGTCCCGGGGCCGCTCGAGCAGGTTGTGGCTCTTGCGGTCCTTGAGGTGCCGGGCCTCGAGGAACGGGTACATCGTCGACAGGCCCACCAGGATGCCGGGCAGCACGACCGTCGGCCAGAACAGCGGCGGGATGACGTACCCGTCGCCGATCGGGATGGGGATCTCCCAGGCCGGCATGAGTCGGGTCGACCCGTCGAGGAACATGACGTACCAGTCGGGCTGGCTGGCGGCCGAGACCACCCACGCCTCGTACGGGCCGAACAGCCAGATCGGGTTGATCTGGAACAGACCGCCCATCAGCGCGATGACGCCGAAGACGACCATGAAGAAGCCGCCCTGCTTCAGCGCGTACCGGGGGAACATCCGCTCGCCGACCACGTTGTTGTTGGTCCGGCCGGGGCCGGGCCACTGGGTGTGCTTCTGCTTGAAGACCAGACCCAGGTGAACGCTGATGAGCGCGACCAGCAGACCCGGAATGAGCAGCACGTGGGCGATGAAGAACCGGCTGATGATGATCGTGCCCGGGAACTCACCGCCGAAGATCGACGAGGTGACCCAGGAGCCGATCACCGGGATGGACAGCATGATCGCCGAGGCGATCCGCAGGCCGGTGCCGGACAGGCCGTCGTCCGGCAGCGAGTAGCCGGTGAAGCCGGCCAGGAAGCCGACCCAGAACAGCAGCGAACCGATGATCCAGTTGGTCTCGCGCGGCTTGCGGAAGGCGCCGGTGAAGAAGACCCGCAGCATGTGCACGACGATCGCGGCCATGAACAGCAGCGCCGCCCAGTGGTGCATCTGCCGCATCACCAGACCGCCGCGGACGTCGAACGAGATGTCCAGGCTGGAGGCGTACGCGGCGGACATCGGGGTGCCCTGCAACGGCGCGTAGCTGCCGTCGTAGACCACCTCGGTCATCGCCGGCTCGAAGAAGAAGGTGAGGAACACACCGGTCAGCAGCAGCACGATGAACGAGAAGAGCGCGATCTCGCCGAGCAGGAAGGACCAGTGGTCCGGGAAAACCTTGTTCAGCAGCTTGCGCAGCGGGGTGGCCACCGCGAAGCGGTCGTCCACTCCCACCGCGGCCTTGCCCGGCGTCGCCGCAAGGTCAAACTTTCGACGCTTCATGGCCGCTCCCAGAAATCAGGCCCGACGGTCTCGGTGTAGTCGGACTTCGCCACGAAGAAGCCCTCGGAGTCCACCTCGATCGGCAGCTGCGGCAACCGCCGGCTGGCGGGGCCGAAGACGGGCCGGGCGTTGTCGGTGATCAGGAACTGGGACTGGTGGCACGGGCAGAGCAGCCGATTGGTCTGCTGCTCGTACAGGCTGGCCGGGCATCCCGCGTGCGTGCAGATCTTGGAGAACGCCGCGTAGTTGCCCCACATGTAGTCACCGTGGCCGACCCGCTCGTTGGCTCGGCGCGACTCCTGCGCGTCGGAGTCGCGGAGATGGATCAGCAGCGTCGGCGAGTCGGCGTGCCTGTTGCTCACGCCGTGTTCGATGCCGGGGAAGACGGTCAGCTGCCCACCGGTGCTGATGTCCGCCGGGCGGATCGGCCGGCCGTCCTCGCGGACCAGACGGATCCGCTGGCCGCCCTCGGCCGCGGCGAACCCGGTGGTGAACATCTGGTTGTTCTTGTGCGGCTGCGAGATCAGCCCGCCGACCAGCGGCGCCGCGGCGACCGCGGCGACCGGCGCGAGACCGGCCAGCAAAGAGATGCCGAGCAGTGGGCGACGCTTCACGCCCAGCTCGTCGGCCATGTAGAGCATGGTCTGGCCGGTGATGGTGCGGCCTTCGGAGTCCACCTGGCCCTCGTGCCGGTCCTGGATCGAGACCTCCTTGGGCAGCAACTTCTTGCCCCAGGTCAGGATGCCGAAGCCGACGGCGAGCAGCGCGACGCCGAGGGTGAAGCCGAGCAGCGGGGTGTAGAACTTGTCGCCGCCCCGGCCCGCCTCGTACTGCCACGGCCACCAGATGTAGATGGCCAGGAAGGCGGTCGCGGCCAGGCCGGTGATCAGGAAGAAGCCGGCGACCACCCGGGTCAGCCGACGCTCCGCCTTGGTGCCCGGCAGCACCTGCGGCTCGTAGTGGACGATCTCGATGTCGTCCCGTCGCGCGCCCTCACGAACGATGTCGAACCGGGTCAGCTTGGGGTCGTTCACGTCGAGCGGCTCCTGGCCCTGGGGGGCCTGGTGCTCGGTGTGGGTGCTCATGCCGTCACCTCGCTACGGGTGGCGCCGAGCGGCACCACAGCACTGAATCGGATGGCCTGCTCGATCACGACTTACCCGCAATCCACAGGCTAGCGAAGACGAGCGCCACGATGCCAACCAGGAAGATCGCCAGACCCTCGGTGGACGGGCCGTACCGCCCGAGGTTGAACCCACCCGGGTCCTGGTCGTGCTTCAGCGTCTCCTGGATGTAGGCGATGATGTCGGCCTTCTGCTCCGGCCGGAGCTGGTTGTCGCCGAACACCGGCATGTTCTGCGGGCCACTCAACATCGCCGCGTAGATCTGGCGGTCGGTAGCGGGGTGCAGGCTCGGGGCGAACTTGCCCGAGGAGAGCGCACCGCCGCCGCCGCCGAAGGCGTGGCACTGCGAGCAGTTGATCCGGAACAGCTCACCGCCGGCCGCGATGTTCCCGTCCTCGCGGAGGTCGTCGCCCTCGGGCACGACCGGGCCGCCGCCGAGCTCCTGGATGTACTGGGCCAGCTGGCGGGTCTGCTCGTCGGTGAAGAGCGGGGGCTTGCGGTGCGCCTGGGCCTCCTGGCGGGCCAGCGGCATCCGCCCGGAGCTGACCTGGAACTCGACCGATGCCGCGCCGACGCCGATCAGGCTCGGCCCGCGGCCCTCGACACCCTGGGCGTTGCGGCCGTGGCAGGTCACGCAGCTTACGTCGAACAGCGCCTTGCCCTCGGCGGCGGCGCCGGTCAGCTGCGGGTTGTCCTGCGCCTGCGCGCCCGGGGCGAAGACGGTGTATGCGCCGCCGGCGAGCATCAGCGCGGCGATCAGCCGGACCGCGGCGCCCAGCCGGCGGCGGCCCCTGCTGCGCGCGGCGGGCCGCTCACGCAACCGCGCGAGCAGACCGCGTCGGCGGTCGTTGTCAGAAGTCATGAGCGGTGTCCTTAACCGGTTGGACCTGTCTCAGGGGACGGAGCAGCAGCGCGGAATGTGACGCGCAAGATCACTGGAGCCAGTAGATCATGGCGTACAGCCCGATCCACACGACGTCGACGAAGTGCCAGTAGTACGACACGACGATCGCCGACGTCGCCTGCGCCGGAGTGAACCGGCCCATGGTCGTACGGACCATGAAGATGATGAAGGCGATCAGACCACCGGTCACGTGCAGGCCGTGGAAGCCGGTGGTCAGGTAGAACACCGACCCGTACCCGTCTCCGTTGATCTTGATGCCGTCGGCGACCAGGTGCCGGTACTCGTTCAGCTGGCCGAGGACGAAGATCAGGCCCATCACGAAGGTGACGGTGAACCAGCGCCGCAGCGCGTGCACGTCACCCTTCTCCGCCGCGAAGACGCCGAGCTGGCACGTCACCGAGGACAGCACCAGGATCACCGTGAAGGTGGTCGCGTACGGGATGTTCAGCGCCTCGGTGTGCTTCTCCCACTGCTCCGGCGCTGCCGCGCGGATGGAGAAGTACATCGCGAACAGCGCCGCGAAGAACATGAGTTCGCTGGAGAGCCACACGATCGTCCCGACGCTGACCATGTTCGGTCGGGTCAGAGAGTGGATCCGGCTCTTGTCAATGGCTGGGGCCGCAGTCACGCCGTCATTATTGCCCCTGACCGGGGCCGGCGATCAGCGGGGTGGCAAACCTGCGCCTTCCGTGGCCCGAGCGTCAGGGTCCGGTTCGCCTGGCCTAGCCTGAAAAGCGTGCTGCACGTCGATCCGATCTTCGCCGCCACCTCGGCCCCGCCGCCGTTCACCGTCGGCGCGGTGCTGAGCGAGACCCGGCTGGACAGCTGGCTGGCCCTCGGTCTGGTGCTCGCCGCCGGCCTGTACCTCTACGGGGTGCACCGGCTGCGCCTGCGGGGCGACCGCTGGCCGGTCGCCCGTACGGTCTTCTTCCTCGGCCCCGGGCTGGGCGGCATCGCGCTCGTCACGGTCAGCGGGCTGCACGCGTACGACACCGCTCTGCTGTCCGTACACATGATCCAGCACATGGTGCTGTCCATGGTGGCGCCGATCTTCCTGGCGCTGGGCGCGCCGATGACCCTGGCCCTGCGGACCCTGCCGGTCCGGCCACGCAAGCGCCTGCTCGCGATCGTGCACAGCAGGGTCGCCCGGGTCTACAGCTTCCCGCTGGTGGCGTTCGCCATCTTCGTGGTCAACCCGTTCGTGCTGTACTTCAGTGATCTGTACCGCTACACCCTCGAACACGCCTGGGCGCACGAACTGGTGCACGCGCACTTCATCATGACCGGCTGCGTGTTCTTCTGGCCGCTGCTCGGCCTCGACCCGCTGCCCGGCCGCTGGCCGTACCCGGCGCGGGCGCTGCTGATGCTGCTCTCCGTGCCGTTCCACACAGTGCTCGGCCTCACCATCATGCAGAGCAGCACGCTCTTCGGCGGCGACTGGTACCCGTCGCTCAACCTCGGTTGGGTCGACCCCTGGCAGGACCAGGTGGTCGCCGGCGGCATCCTCTGGGCCGGTGGCGAGTTCGTCAGTGTGACGATGCTCGCGGTGCTGGTCGTGCAGTGGGTCAAGCAGTCCGAGCGGGAGGCCCGCCGGGTGGACCGCGAGCTGGACCGCCAGGAGGCCCGCGAGCGCGCCGCCGACGCCGCGCCCGCCTGAGCTGCCCGGACGGTACGCCCCGACGCACGACGCCGGGCGGGATGTCGGCTACGTCACGCCGACCGGTACGATCTGCGAGCAGCTACGAGGTGGGAGTTCCGGCATGACCGATCGTCTTTGCACCGTGTTGCTCTACAGCGACGACCCGCAGGTCCGTGATCGGATGCGGATGGCTGTCGGCACCCGGCCCGCGCCCGGTCTGCAGATCGAGTTCGTCGAGGCGTCGACCTACGCGGAGACCATCCGGCTGGTCGACGACTACGAGATCGACCTGCTGCTGCTCGACGGCGAGGCGAGCCCGGGCGGCGGCATCGGCATCGCCCGGCAGATCAAGGACGACCGGGACGACGCTCCCCCGACCTGCCTGGTGATCGCCCGCGCCGCCGACCGATGGCTCGCCGCGTACGCCGAGGTCGACGCGACGCTGGTGCACCCGCTCGACCCGGTGACCACCGGCGGCACGGTGGCCGAGCTGCTGCGGACGCACGCACCCGCCTGACGTCCCCGCTTCTCCGGCACCGCACGGCGCCGGATCTCCTCGGCGCCGGTTCCAGCCCACCCGCACTTCGCATGCTCGGGAGGCCCGCCATGGGCGATCGGACCTGGCCGCATCTGCTCAACGCGCTGCTGCGCGGTGACGAACTCTCCACCGCCGACACCGCGTGGGCGATGGACGAGATCATGACCGGGTCGGCGAGCGCGGCGCAGATCGCCGCCTTCGCCGTGGCGCTGCGGGCCAAGGGGGAGACCCCCGCCGAGCTGGCCGGCCTGGTGGAGGCGATGCTGGGTCGCGCAGTCCCGGTGACGCTCCCCGAGGAGATGCGCCTGACCGCGCTCGACGTGGTCGGCACCGGCGGTGACCTCGCCCACACGGTGAACATCTCCACGATGACGGCGCTGGTGGTCGCCGGCGCGGGCGTCCGCGTCGTCAAGCACGGCAACCGGGCCGCCTCCTCCCTGTGCGGCACCGCCGACCTGCTGGAGTTCCTCGGCATCCCACTGGATCTCGGCCCGGAGCAGGTCGCCCGCTGCGTCGAGGAGGCCGGCATCGGCTTCTGCTTCGCCGCCCGCTTCCACCCCGGGATGCGGCACGCCGGCCCGGTCCGCCGCGAGGTGGGCGTACCCACCTTCTTCAACTTCCTCGGGCCGCTGACCAACCCGGCCCGCCCCCGGGCCGGCGCTGTCGGCTGCTTCGACCTGCGGATGGCCCCGGTGATGGCCAGCGTGTTCGCGGCCCGTGGCGACTCGGCGATCGTGATGCGCGGCGAGGACGGGCTGGACGAGTTCACCACCGCCGCGCCGACCCGGATCTGGGCGGCCCAGGGCGGCACCGTACGCGAGGCCGTCCTGGACGCGACTGACCTGGGGGTACCCAGGTCCACCCTGGCGGACCTGCGGGGCGGTGACGCCCCGTACAACGCGGGGGTGGCCCGTCGCCTGCTGGCCGGCGAGACGGGCCCGGTCCGGGACGCGGTGCTCGTCAACGCGGCGGCGGCGCTGGCCACTCAGGGCCCGCTGGACGGCGACCTGACCGAGGCGCTCCGCGCCGGCCTGGCCCGCGCTGCCGAGTCGATTGACTCCGGCGCGGCCGCGGCGACCCTGGACCGCTGGATCGAGACCGCCACCGCCTAGACCTCACCACCGTCGGCGTGGTCTGACCCGTCAGTGCCGTCGACACGGTCTGACCCGCCGGCGCCGTCTGCGGCCGGAGTCTCGGGCGTGATCGACTCGGATTCCTTGAACCCGCGGTGTCCGGGCAGCCGTAAAGCCCCGACTTCAATGAAGTCGAGTGGATCACACCCGGATGACGTCGAGCGGGCGACCGTGCGCGGAGATTTGTCGGACCCGTCTGGGAAACTACAGCTGAGTAGTTCTCTGCTGCCGTCGGTGCGTCACTGTCGCATCCGGGGGCGGTCCGCCTGGTATCGAGAGGAGACGCCCGTGTCGCATCGCGAGCTCTACTGCGACGTCTGCGAGGGCGTGGCGCTGTTCGAGGCGCCGCCCTGCGTCGACGGCCACGGCACCGACTGTCCAGAGCTGATCTGCACCGGCTGCGGCACCGCCGTGATGGTCGGCACGTTCACCTTCCCGGTCACCCGGCTGGCCGCCCGCCGACGCCAGCCCGCCCGCCGCCACGCCGCCTGACCGCAGCGCCGCCTCACCACCAGCGCCGCCTCACCGCCAGCACCGCCTCACCGCCAGCACCGCCCCAGGGCAGCGCCGCCCCACCGCAGCACCGCCTCACCACCAGCACCGCCCCACCGCAGCGCCGCAGCGCCGCAGCGCCGCAGCGCCGCAGCGCCGCAGCGCCGCAGCGCCGCCCCACGGCAGCGCGGCCTCACCACCAGCGGCCGCCGAACCGCAGCTCGTCTCCCCACCAGCGCCGCCGACCTGGCCTGCGCATGATCGAAGGCCCGCTCCCCTCCCAGGGAACGGGCCTTCGTCGTGCGGGGTCGGTCGCGACGGCGACCGGGTGGGTCAGTGCTCGGCGGTGCGCCGGGTGCCGCTGTAGTACTCGAACAGGAGCCCACAGGCGGCGAAGACAACGGCCAGCAGGCCGGCGCCGATCAGCCAGAACTGCCAGAACACCAGGCCGAGCGCGGCGATCGCGGCGGCCAGCGCCAGACCGAACGGCCAGTAGCTGCCCGGGCTGAAGAAGCCGACCTCACCAGCGCCATCGGCGATCTCGGCGTCCGGGCGGTCCTCCGGGCGCAGGTCGATCCGGCGGGAGACGAACCAGAAGAAGCCACCGCACATCGAGCAGAGCAGGAACGACAGCAGCAGGGCGACGGTGCCGACCCACTCGACTCCGCCCGACTCCCCGTTCGTCCAGGCGCCGTACAGGATGGTGGCACCGAAGAGGAACCCGGCGATGATCAGGAAGATACGCCACTCGGTCTTCATGCGGCTGCCTCAGCTTCCCGTGCGGGCCGGAACATCGTCCGGGTTGAAGTTGTCCTGCGTCCGCCGCGTGTCGAACGGCTTGGTGGTCTCCGCGTACGGGTCCTCACCGATCGCGGACAGCGCGTCCTGGGTGGACTTGCCGCTCTGCTTGGCCGCGAGGAACTGGTCGTACTTCTCCGGCGAGACCACCCGCAGCTCGAAGTTCATGAACGCGTGGTAGCTGCCGCACAGCTCGGCGCAGCGCCCGACGTAGGCACCCTCGGCGTCCAGGCTGGAGACCTCGAACACGTTGCGGATCTTGCCCGGCATGACGTCCCGCTTGAAGAGCAGCTCCGGCACCCAGAACGAGTGGATGACGTCGCGGCTGGTCTCCTCGAACCGGATGGACCTGTTGGTCGGCAGCACCAGCACCGGGATGACCTCACTGGTGCCGAGCGTCGACGCGGTGGTGCGGGCCTCCGGGCCCTGACCGTCGCGGTAGTTGAACTGCCAGTTCCACTTGAACGCGACGACCTCGACCGTGACGTCCGGGTTCTTCGACAACTTGTCGACGTCGGTCTGCACGATCGCCGTGTAGTAGAAGAGCACGGAGACGATCAGGATCGGCGCGATGGTGTAGAGGAACTCCATCGGCATGTTGTAGCGGGTCTGCACCGGCAGCGCGTTGCCACGCTTGCGGTAGCGCACGACACACCAGAAGATCAGGCCCCACACGAAGACGCCGACCGCGAGCGCGGCGATGCAGGAGGCGATCCACAGGTCGTACATCCGCTTGGACTCGGCCGAAATGCCGCCCTGCGGCCAGCCGAAGCCGTCAAAGGTCTGACCCACGTCACAGCCCGTGAGCAGAACCAGCAACGCGACGCCACCGAGACCGAGCCCGGCCAGGCGACCAGCACCACGCCCCCGGCGTCCACCAACCCCTGGGGAAGCGCTGTGCCGTACGGCCGACGGCCGTACCTCCGAACTCCTTGCGACCACCTGGTCCTGCCTCCCTAGCGCGCCGCGGTGCGTCCTTCGTCAGCACCGGCGGCAAAGGCGTCACCGACGGTCGCAGATTACTCGACCATGACGGACTCGGCCGTGGTGGGGTCACTGTCCGCCCCCCATCGGGGGGATCCTGGGCATACCGCCGCGATAGCGTGTTGCTGTGTGAGCGCGAGGAGCGAGCCGGGGTTGCGAGCCCCGCAGTCGCGAACGAAGGCGGGTCTGTGAGCGCATCCCCGGTCTACCTGGACGCGGCGACCGCCGCGCCGATGCATCCGGTCGCGCGGCAGGCGCTGCTGGCCGCGCTCGACGACGGCTGGGCCGACCCGGGCAAGCTGTACACGCAGGCCCGCCGGGCCCGGCAACTGCTCGACGCCGCCCGCGAGGCCACCGCGCTGACGCTCGGCGTCCGCGCCGACGAGGTCTCCTTCACCCCCAGCGGTACGACAGCGGCCCACGGCGCGGTGCTCGGGGGTCTGGCGGGGCGGTGCCGGGTCGGGTCGACGCTCGTGCACTCGGCGATCGAGCACTCGGCGGTGCTGCACGCGGCGGAGCGGCACGTCGCGGCGGGCGGGTCCGCCACCGAGGTGCCGGTCGACAGGTTGGGCCGGCTGGACCTGACCGCATGGTCGACTGCCGTTCAGGCCCCGGGGGTCGCGCTGGCCGCGTTGATCACCGCCAGTCACGAGGTGGGGACGGTGCAGCCGGTCGCCGAGGCGGCGGCCGCGTGCGCCGACGCGGGTGTGCCGCTGTACGTGGACGCGGCGCAGTCGGTGGGTCGGGTGCCCCTGCCGGCCGGTTGGTCGGTGCTCACGGCGAGCGCCCACAAGTGGGGCGGGCCACCCGGGGTGGGAGTGCTGGCGGTGCGCAAGGGCGCCCGCTGGGAGTCACCCTGGCCGGCCGACGAGCGGGAGAGCGGACGTACCCCGGGGGTGGTGAACCTGCCGGCGGTCGTGGCGGCGGCGGCGAGCCTGCGGGCGGCGGCGGCCGACGCGGCGGCCGAGGCGACCCGGCTGGCCGCCCTGGTGAACCGGGTCCGGGAGCGGGTCGCGGCGGAGGTGCCCGACGTGGAGGTGGTCGGCGACCCGGTGCTCCGGCTCCCCCACCTGGTCACCTTCTCCTGCCTCTACGTCGACGGGGAAGCGCTGCTGCACGCCCTGGACCGGCGGGGCTTCGCCGTGTCGTCCGGCTCGTCCTGCACCTCGTCCACGCTGCGCCCCTCGCACGTGTTGGAGGCGATGGGGGTGCTCTCGCACGGCAATGTGCGGGTCAGCCTGCACCGCGAGACGACCGAGGCGGACGTGGAGCGGTTCCTGACCGAGCTGCCGGGGATCGTCGCCGGGCTGCGCGCCGAGGCCGGGGTGGTGGGGCTGTGACCATGCCGGACGAGGTGATCGACTGCCGTGGGCAACGCTGCCCGCTGCCCGTGATCGCCGCGGCGCGACGGATGCCCGAGGTGCCGGTCGGCACTGTGGTCCGGGTGCTGGCCGACGACCCGGCGGCGGCGGTCGACATCCCCGCCTGGTGCCGGATGCGCGGCCAGGAGTTCCTCGGCTCGGTCGACGGCCCGGACGGGCCCGCCTACGACGTCCGCCGCACCCACTAACCCCGCCACCCCGCGTCACTCCCGCGCACCACGCCTCACCCCGCCCACCCCGCGATCTTGCAGTTTCTGCGTGGACAAAGGGGTGCAGAAGCCGCGATACGCCGACAGAAAGCGCGAGATCGCCGGGGTGGGGCGGGGGCGGGGTGGGTTACGGGAGGAGGTGGGGGCTGACCTCTTCCGCCGCGGCGTCGCCGTAGGACTCGGCCAGCCGCTTGACGAACAGGTCGCGGCGGACGTCGTACTCCTGGGTGCCGACGGTCTCCAGGACCAGCGTGGCCAGCAGCGAGCCGACCTGGGCGGCCCGCTCCAGACCGAGGCCCCAGGAGAGCGCGGTGAAGAAGCCGGCCCGGAAGCCGTCGCCGACACCGGTCGGGTCGACCGCCCGGATCTCCCGCGCGATCGGTACGTGGATCGGGTCGATGCCGCGCCCGGCGATCTCCACACCGTGCTTGCCCAGCGTGGTGACGCGCACCTTGACCAGGTCCAGCAACTGGTCGTCGCTGAGCTGCGCCTTGCTCTGCAGCAGCGACTTCTCGTAGTCGTTGGTCATCAGGTACTCGGCGCCTTCGATCAGCGCCACCACGTCCTCGCCGGGCATCCGGGCGAGCTGCTGGGACGGGTCGGCGGCGAACGCGTACCCGCGGCTGCGGCACTCGGCCGAGTGGCGCAGCATCGCCTCGGGGTCGTTGGCGCCGACCAGCACCAGGTCGAGACCGCCGAGCCGGTCGGCGACCGGGGCGAGCTCGATGTTGCGGGCCTCGCTCATCGCACCGGCGTAGAACGACGCGATCTGGCACATGTCGGTGTCGGTGGTGCAGACGAAGCGGGCGGTGTGCGCCACCTCGCTGATGTGTACCGAGTCGCAGTCCACGCCGTGGCGCTCCAGCCAGGAGCGGTAGTCGGCGAAGTCGGCGCCGACGGCGCCGAGCAGCACCGGGCGCAGGCCGAGCTGACCCATCCCGAAGGAGATGTTCGCCGCCACACCACCTCGGCGGAGCACCAGGTCGTCGACCAGGAAGGAGAGGGACACCTTGTGGAGCTGATCGGCGATGAGCTGGTCGGCGAAGCGACCGGGGAAGCTCATCAGGTGATCGGTGGCGATCGAGCCGGTGACGGCGATCTTCATGTCAACCCTCGGGGTCGGGAGCAGGGCGCGGTCAGCCTACCGGCACGGCAACCCGATGGTCACCGCTCGGTCGGACAACGGCAACCAGCCCGCCACGACCCCGTCGGGACCGCTCCCAGACCGGTGCGACCGCCGACCGGTACGACGATGGGGCCGTCCCGGAGAGAACGGCCCCATCGTCGCTGGTGGGTGTGGTGTGACTCAGTTGAACGAGTCACCGCAGGCGCAGGAGCTGCCCGCGTTGGGGTTGTCGATGGTGAAGCCCTGGGCGTCGATCCGGTCGGCGAAGTCGATCGTCGCGCCGGAAAGGTACGGGGCGCTCATCCGGTCGACGACGACCTCGACACCACCGAAGTCGGTCACGACGTCACCGTCGAGCGAACGCTCGTCGAAGAAGAGCTGGTACCGCAGGCCGGAGCAGCCGCCCGGCTGCACGGCGACGCGGAGCCGCAGGTCGTCGCGGCCCTCCTGCTCGATCAGGGCCTTGACCTTCTGCGCCGCGACGTCGGTGAGGACGACGGAAGTAGGGGCCTGGGCCTCGGTCGACTCGGTCTGCGCTGGCGTGGTCACGTGGAAGTCTCCCTGCGCGGTTTTGGGTCCGGACGCACTGGCCAACGTCGCGCGCCGTCCAGTGATTCCCGGTTGTGGTCCTCAGCCGATCGTACGCCGCCCCGGCCGGGCTCACCCGCGTGGCGTGACCGCCGCCCCAGGTCGGCCCCGGTCAGGGCGGGCGCGCGGACGGTCAGGACGCTCAGCGGCTCCACTGCCGGGCGAGCCGGGCGCCCAGCTCGCGCAGCCCCTCGGTGGGCCGGCTCAGCGCCGCGTCGAGCCCGCCGCTCTCCTCGCCGCCGAAGTGCTCCACCAGGCTGTACGCGTCGGTCACCCCGGCCGAGGCGGCCTCCCGCCGGCCGGTGCTCACCTGCCCGGCCACCACCACGCAGGGCACTCCCCGGTCGCGGGCGGCGCCGGCCACCCCGGCGACGACCTTGCCGCGCAGCGACTGGTGGTCGAACGACCCCTCACCGGTGATCACCAGGTCCGCGGTGTCCAGTGCGGCGTCGAGTCGGGTGGCCCGGGTGACCAGGCCGATCCCCGACTCGCAGTCGCCGCCCAGGGCGAGGAGCGCGGCGCCGATGCCGCCGGCGGCCCCGCCCCCGGGCAGCGCCCCGAGCCCCGCCGGGCAGCCGGCCAGGTCCCGTTCCAGCACCGCCGCGAAACGCTCCAGGGCGGCGTCGAGCAGCAGTACGTCAGCCCGGTCGGCGCCCTTCTGCGGCCCGAACACGTTGCTCGCGCCGTGCAGGCCGAGCAGGGGGTTGTCCACGTCGGTGGCCGCGACAAGCCGGACGCCGCGCAGCCGGGGCGCGCCGTCCAGCGCGTCGACCGCGGCGAGCGCCGCCCCGCCGTACGGGAGGGCAGTGCCGCCCTGGTCGAGGGGGGTCACGCCCAGCGCGGCGAGCATTCCAGCGCCGGCGTCGTTGGTGCTGGAGCCGCCCAGCCCGATCACCACCGTGCGGGCGCCGCTCTCCACCGCGGCGGCCACCAACAGACCCAGCCCGTACGAGGTGGTGGTCTTCGGGTCGCGTTCGGCAGCGGAGAGCAGGTGCAGGCCGCACGCCTGCGCGCTCTCCAGGTAGGCGGTCGCGCCGTCGGCGGTGAGCAGGATCTCACCGGCCGCCGGCCGGCCCAGCGGGTCGACCGTCGACACCGGCACCCGCCGGCCGCCGAGGGCTTCGGCGAGCACCTCCACGAAGCCCGGTCCGCCGTCGGCGAGCGGTCGGATCAGCAGATCGTCTCCGTCGGTGACGGTGCGCCAACCGACGGCGACGGCAGCGGCCACCTCCGGTGCGGACAGGGTGCCGGCGAACTTGTCCGGGCAGAGCAGCACGCGCATGCCGAGCAGTGTGGCAGCCCACACCGAGCGAAGCTGCGCCGCGCTCGCGCTGTGGGACCATGGATTACGTGACTTCGACCTGGGTGGAACCCTCCAACACGGCGACGGCTCTGCTGCTTCTCGGCCGGGGCAGCGACCCCGACACCGAGCGCGGCGTCGAGTGTCCGGGCGACCTGCCGGCGCCCAGCGATCCGGATCTGGTGGCCCGCGCCACCGCCGCGAAGGCGAAGCTGGGCAGCAAGGTCTTCGTGCTGGGGCACCACTACCAGCGCGACGAGGTGATCCAGTTCGCAGACGTGACCGGCGACTCGTTCAAGCTGGCCCGGGAGGCCGCGGCCCGCCCGGACGCGGAGTACATCGTCTTCTGCGGCGTGCACTTCATGGCCGAGAGCGCCGACATCCTCACCACCGACACCCAGCGGGTGATCCTGCCCGACCTCGCGGCGGGTTGCTCGATGGCGGACATGGCGGTGCTGGGCCAGGTCGAGGCCGCCTGGGACACGCTGACCGAGCTGGGCATCGCCGGCGAGACCGTGCCGGTGACGTACATGAACTCCTCGGCTGACATCAAGGGTTTCGTGGGCCGCAACGGCGGCGTGGTCTGCACCTCGTCCAACGCCAAGCGCGCCCTGGACTGGGCCTTCGAGCAGGGGTCGAAGGTGCTCTTCCTGCCCGATCAGCACCTGGGCCGGAACACCGCGGTGCTGGAGATGGGCCTGTCGCTGGACGACTGCGTGCTCTACGACCCGCACAAGCCCGGTGGCGGGCTCACCCCGGAGCAGCTGCGCGACGCCAAGATGATCCTGTGGCGGGGGCACTGCTCGGTGCACGGCCGGTTCACCCTGGAGAGCGTCAACGACGTGCGGGAGCGGGTGCCCGGGGTCAACGTCCTGGTCCACCCGGAGTGCCGGCACGAGGTGGTCACGGCCTCCGACTACGTCGGGTCGACCGAATACATCATCAAGACGATCGAGGCGGCTCCGGCCGGCTCGGCGTGGGCGCTCGGCACCGAGCTGAACCTGGTCCGCCGGCTCGCGCTGGCGCACCCGGACAAGCAGATCATGTTCCTGGACAAAGCCGTCTGCTACTGCTCGACGATGAACCGGATCGATTTGCCGCACCTCGTCTGGGCCCTCGAAGAGCTGGTCGCGGGCCGGGTGGTCAACCAGATCACGGTGGACGTCGACACCGCGCACCACGCCCGGGTCGCGCTGGATCAGATGCTCGCCCTGCCCGGCGCGGACACTCCGCCGCCGGCAGTGTCCTGATCACGATCCGTAGCGCTCTTGGTACGCAAAAGTGCCGGATCACCGATTAATGCCACACACGCCGATGTGACCGAGTCCTTTTTCGTCACCGAGGGCTATGCTGCCCGAGCGACGACACACGCGGGCCGTTTCGATATGGCCGCATCCGGGGTAGAGACAACGTTCATGCCCCCCACCATCAACACGGCAGCACCGACGCGCTGGAGGTTGCGTTGACCGACGACGTCCTGGTTGTGCACGGAGGTACTCCGCTCGAAGGGCGGATCCGCGTGCGCGGCGCGAAGAACCTGGTATCGAAAGCGATGGTCGCCGCGCTGCTCGGCGACAGCCCGAGCCGGCTGTTCGACGTGCCCAAGATCCGCGACGTCGAGGTGGTGCGAGGTCTGCTCGGGCTGCACGGCGTCAAGGTCACCGACGGCGCCGAGGACGGCGAGCTCGTCTTCGACCCGGCGAACGTGGAGAGCGCCAGCACCGACCAGATCAACGTGCACGCCGGTTCCAGCCGGATCCCGATCCTGTTCTGCGGCCCGCTGCTGCACCGCCTCGGGCACGCGTTCATCCCGGATCTGGGCGGCTGCCACATCGGCCCGCGCCCGATCGACTTCCACCTCCAGGCGCTGCGCGAGTTCGGCGCCACCGTCGACAAGCGGCCGGAGGGGTTGCACCTGTCGGCGCCGAACGGGCTGCACGGCACCAAGTTCGCCCTGCCGTACCCGAGCGTCGGCGCCACCGAGCAGGTGCTGCTGACCGCCGTGATGGCCGAGGGCGTCACCGAGCTGCGCAACGCCGCGGTGGAGCCGGAGATCATCGACCTGATCTGCATCCTGCAGAAGATGGGCGCGATCATCAAGGTCCACACCGACCGGGTGATCGAGATCCAGGGCGTGCCCAAGCTGCACGGCTACACCCACCGGCCGATCCCGGACCGGATCGAGGCGGCGAGCTGGGCGGCCGCCGCCCTGGCGACCCGTGGTCACGTCGAGGTGCTGGGTGCGCAGCAGGCCGACATGATGACCTTCCTGAACATCTTCCGCTCGGTCGGCGGCGAGTACGAGGTCACCGACGCCCGCGCGCCGAAGCTGGGCGACCCCGGTCAGGAGGGCGGCATCCGCTTCTGGCACCCGGGTGGCGAGCTGAACGCGGTGGCGCTGGAGACCGACGTGCACCCCGGCTTCATGACCGACTGGCAGCAGCCGCTGGTCGTGGCGCTGACCCAGGCCCGTGGCCTGTCGATCGTCCACGAGACGGTCTACGAGCAGCGGCTGGGCTACACCGAGGCGCTCAACTCGATGGGTGCCAACATCCAGGTCTACCGGGACTGCCTCGGCGGCACTCCGTGCCGCTTCGGCCGGCGCAACTTCAAGCACTCCGCGGTGATCGCCGGGCCGAGCAAGCTGCACGCCGCCGACCTGGTCATCCCGGACCTGCGGGCCGGGTTCAGCCACCTGATCGCGGCGCTCGCGGCCGAGGGCACCTCCCGGGTGTACGGCGTCGACCTGATCAACCGGGGCTACGAGGACTTCGAGGCGAAGCTTGCCGACCTGGGCGCGCACGCCGAGCGTCCGTAACCTCTCTCACCAATCGTTCGGCTCCGACGGCTCCAGGTCGCGCTGCGACCTGGAGCCGTCGGCCGCCGTACCGCGATGTGCACCGGGCGCGAGTCGTTGGCTACCCTTGCCGCGTGCCGTCGCTCTTTCGCCGCAAGTCCACCGACCTCGTCGACGAGGCCGTCACCTCGGTGACCCCCGAGGAGACCGCTGAGCGTTCCCGGGGTTACACCCCGGCCAAGGGTCGGGAGACGCCGAAGCGGCCAACCGTCGGCCGTCGCCCGGCCGGTCCCAGCCGCCCCCTCACCAAGGAGGAGGAGCGGGAGCGTCGCCGCCAACTGCGCGCCGAGGCCGCGTCGGAGTTCCGCCGCGAGGGCGGCCCCCGCGACCGTGGCCCGGAGCGGCTGCTGGCCCGCAACGTGGTCGACTCCCGCCGTACCGTCGGCACCTGGTTCTTCGGCGGCGCGCTGATCGTGCTGGTCGGGTCGAACGCGGCCATGCCGGCGCCGGTCCGACTGATCTCCAACGTGCTCTGGGGCGCGTTGGCACTGGGCGTGGTCGTCGACTCGGTGCTGATCTGCCGCAAAATCAGCAAGCTGGTCCGGGAGCGGTTCCCGAAGACCGACCAGCGGATGGGCTCGCTCTACCTCTACGCGGTCATGCGGTCGATCACCTTCCGGCGGATGCGCGCCCCGGCGCCCCAGGTCAATCTCGGCGACAAGGTCTGACCCCGGGCTCCCACGCCACAAGATCCGCGCGACTTCAGCGAAACTGCTGCCTCAGACATCTCAGAGGCAGCAGTTTCGCCGTATCTGCGCGGACCTCGGCGCGCGTTCATCATGCTGAACGGGTTGCCGTTGTTCGCCACACCGAACGTTCGACCCAATGGAGCGAAGGCATGCCTTCGGAACCGGCTGCCCCGCTGGCCACCATCGCCGCCGCCCTGCGCCGGGAGCGGGAACGGGTCGGCATCTCGTTGACCGAACTGGCCCGCCGGGCGGGGGTGGCCAAGTCCACCCTCTCCCAACTGGAGTCGGGCACCGGCAACCCGAGCGTGGAGACGCTCTGGGCGTTGGGCGTCGCGCTGGGCGTGCCGTTCAGCCGACTGGTGGAGCCCGCCGACGACGGCGTACGGGTCATCCGGGCGGGGGACGGGCCGCACGTCCGCTCCGAGCAGGCCGACTTCAGCGGAACTCTGCTCAGCGCCGGCGCGGCGCACCTGCGCCGGGACGTCTACCTGATCAGGCTGGAACCGGGCGCGGTCCGCACCGGACAGGGACACACCCCCCGCAGCATCGAGCACGTGGTGGTCGCTGCCGGCCGACTGCGGGCAGGGCCCGAGGGGGCGCCTGTCGACCTCGACCCCGGTGACTACGCCACGTTCCCTGGCGACGCTCCGCACCGTTACGAGGCGCTCGCTCCCGGCACGTTCGCCGTCCTCATCATGGAACATCCCTGACGAGCGCGGCGATCCTGCCGCAGCCAGGTGGTCTTCGAGTGCGGTAGGGTCGGAGTCCAGATTCGCTTATAGGACCAAATGTCCGAAACCAATGGGATAACGTTTGCGCCGGTGGGCGGCGCCACAGTGGCGGTGAGCGAGCCCACGCCGTTACCCTCCATCCGCAGCCACGGCCTGCCGAAGCGGCGACCTGACCGGCATGTGCGGCCCCAGCGCGACAATTTGCAACGAGGTGACAACGCGTGAGCGAGCGGACGCGAGTCGGCCACCGGGGCGTGGCAGGCGGCGACCGGACGCCCAGCGGTCACCCGACGACGGCTGCGGACAGCTCACGCCCGGCGAGAATCGGCCCGACGGCCGGGTGTGGCGACGGGCTCGACGAATGAACGGCCGCTACACCGACCGGTGGTCAGACCCGAACGAACCGTCCTGGGTGGTCGAACCGACCACCGAGTGGCACCCCCAGTTCCCCGGCCAGCGCTACCCCGGCGACATCGGCAGGCCGCACCAGCCGCCACCGCGCGGCCGGGCGACGGTGTCCGGCCGGGCCGAAGTGCCACCCCTCGCGCCCACCCGCCCGGACGGCACCTACCTCGGCCGGTCGTGGTCCGACGAACCACCGGCGGAACAGACACCCCAGGGCGGGTCCTGGGTGGACGACGAGCCGGGCGAGACACCGGCCTACGGCCGGCCCCGAGGCGACGAGCGCTCGGCGGACACCTCCGCCTACGGCCGGCCCGGCAACGCCGACTCCCCCCACTACGACCACGAGCCGTACCGTCGTCCGCTGCCCGAGCCACCCCGCCGCGACGACCGCCGCTCTCCTGAGTCGGACCGGCGTACCGCCTGGTCCGACCGCCGCCCCGTCGAGGAGCGGGGACCCGCGCGGGAAGCCGCCTGGCACCGGGACCAGCCCAATCCCGAGCGGTACGACCACCGCCCCCGACAGGAGCCGACCGAGCGGGATCGCGGTTACCGGGGCACGCCGCCGGTCTCCCCCGCGCCACGACCCGAACCCGGCTGGGTGCCCGAGCCGGACGACGGACCGCGTCGGCGCGGCACACCGGAGCGACCGGCCGCCGGTTACGAGCGGCACCCCGACGACGGGTACGCCACCCGACCCACCCGCGACCACGACGGCCGGACCGCCGGCGGGGCCGACCCGTGGGCACCCGTGGACGGCCGCACGCGATACCGGGCCGACGGATACCCGGACCGGGCCGCCGACGACCTGCGCCGCCCAGAGCCGCGCTACCGCGCTGACGAGGGCGCGGCGCCCTCGCCCAACGATGGACGACGTCGTCGCCCCGAACCGGACCTGCCTGACCAGCCCCGCCTCGACGACGACCGGCGCCGGCCCGACCCCGACCCGCACTGGCAGCAGCCCCGTGAGGCGGCGGCCCGCGCCGAGGCGTACCCGGACCGGCGACCCCGCGAGCAGGCCCGCCCGGACGCGTACCGCGAGAACGGATACCGCGAGGACGCGCCTCGTGAGGACGCCTACCGCGAGCCCCGGCCGCAGCCGGGCCAACGGTCGGACGGCAGTCTGCCCTGGCCGCCGCCGGGTCCGGTGCGCCAGGACCGCACCCCGGACCGCACTCGGGAACCGGGTCACCGCACCGACCCACCCCGAACCGCAGAGCCACAGCGCACCGGAGGACCGCGCGGTACCGACCCGCACCGCGGTCCCGACCCGCACCGCGGTCCCGATCCGCACCGCATCGCGGACCCGCACCGCAGTCCCGACCCGCACCGCAGTCCCGATCCGCACCGCAGTTCCGACCCGCACCGCACCGCGGACCCGCACCGCAGCGCCGAGCCGGGCATCGCGTCGCGGCCGGCCGCCCGGACCGAACGGCCGGCGGCCACGCCGTCCCGGCCCGACGAGCGACCGACGGCCACCCCGGCGCGGTACGACGATCGACAGGTACGCCCGGCCGCGACGGCACCGCCCGCGGCCGGCCGTGCCATGCCGGTCCCACCGGTCTCCCCGGAGCGACCGGTGTCTTCGGCCCCCGTCTCGCCCGGTTGGGACCGACCGCTGTCGGCCGCCCCGGTCTCCCCCGCCTCCCCGCAGCGGCCGGTGTCACCAGCACCCGACTCCCCCGCCGCCCGCGGCTGGGACCAACCAGTGTCAGCGTCCCCCGCCTCCCCGCAACGGCCGGTGTCACCAGCACCCGTCTCTCCCGCCGCGCCCGGCTGGGACCGACCGGTGTCGGCCGCCCCGGTCTCTCCCGCCTCCGACCGGCCCGTCTCGGGGCCACCCGCCGCGCGCCTGCGGCTGGAGTACCTGCCCGCGCCGGTGGACCCGCCCGACGCCGACGAGCGGTCGACTGCCGCGCCAGCACCGGGACGTCGGCCGCTGGCCGAACCGCCACCGTCGTCCGGGGCGCACCCCACCCCGCCACCGCGTTACCCCGGTACCGGGGACCGCCCGGCGGAGCAACGGCGCGGCGAGGAGCCGGGCCACCCTCGGGTAGGCGACCCGCTGGCCGGCACCCCACCGACCGACCGCCGCCTGATCTCCCCGGACCGCGCGCCCGCCCCGGAACGGTCGCACTCCGCCGATCGCCCGGCCGCGCCGCAGCGCCCGTACTCGCCGGAACGACCGACCCCGACGGCGGACGCACGCCCGTCGGTCGCCCCGCCACCCACCTGGCAGGCTCCGGAGCCACCGGCGACCCGTCCCGCCCCACCCCCGGCCGACCCGACCCCCGCGGCTCCGGCTCCTGCGGCCTCCCAGCCGCCGGCGGAGGACGTCGTGCCGGCGCTCCCGCCGGCCCCCGGTACGCCGCGCCGCTACGTACCCCCGCCGCCCTCGGAAGAGCCGGTGGCGCCCGTTCGCGAGCCGGACGACGTCCCGGGCACCCGCGGGCCGGAAGCGTGGTTCAGCCCCGCTCAGCCCGCTGATTCCGACCAGGGTGAGTCGCCGACGGATCAGCAGTCGTTCGACCCGGCCGACGACGAGTCGACGGCCGGCGACCCCGACCTCGCCACGACCCCGGCCACACCGGACGCGGAGGAGACGTCGACGCCGAGGGCCGATACCCACCTCGACGTGGCCGACGAGCACGCCGGCGGATGGACACCAGACGACGCCTACGCCCCGGTCTCCGCGCCACCCGCCCACCCGGTCTCCGCGCCACCTGCCCAACCCGTCTCCGGGCCGCCCGTTGAACCGGTCTCCGGTGCCCCCGGGCTCTGGCCGGACGACCTGGATGACGACCCGCTGACTGCGGCTGCGGACCAGGTCGGCGTTTCCGGCGAGATCGACGCTGTCGACACAGGAACGGTTTACGGCGACGAGCCCGTCTCCGGCGCGCCTGTCGTCGCGATGCCCCACCAGCGGCCCGAAGCCGACCTCGAAGCCGAGGGCGAGGCCGACCAGCGGCCCTTCGCTTCGGCCTACGAGGACACCGAGCCGGTCGAGCACGATCCGAGGGACGCACTCGCGCCACACGGCGAGCCAGCGGACGCCGCACCGCCGGTCTCCGCACCGCCGGTCTCCGCACCGCCCGCCTCGGCACCGCCGGTATCCGCACCGCCCGCCTCGGTCCCGCCGGTCTCCGCACCACCGGCACCGCCGGTATCGGCCCCGCCAGCGCCCACCTCAGCCCCACCCCTCACCGCCGCTGCACCGGCCTCCGCGCCACCCCTCACCACCGCGCCCGTCTCCGCGCCGCCAGCGTCGACCGCAGCCCCGGTGTCCGCGCCACCCGCGCCGACGCGGCCGCATCCCGCCGCGCCCGTCTCGGCGCCACCCGCGCCGACGCAGCCACACCCCGAAGCGCCGGTCTCCGCGCCGCCAGCGTCCATTTCCGCACCGCCGGCTGTGGCACCGGCCTCGGCGGCGCCCGTCTCCGCGCCACCAGCCTCGACACCACCACCCGCCGCAGCTCCCGTCTCCGGGCCGCCAACGCCCGAGGCAGTCCCCGTCTCCGGGCCACCGGCGTCGGTGGAGCCGACGTCCGGGCCACCCGCCTCGGCCGTACCCGGTCCGAGGAGCGGTTCGGACGGCGAGAACGTGCCGGTGTCCGCGCCACCCGTCGACGCGCCACCCGTGGTGACCCGCCCGTCGCTGGCCGACCCGGGCGACCCGGAGCAGGTGCTGGCCGCGTACCGGTGGCGGTTGGACCGGGTCACCCTGCGCGAGGAGCTGACGGACCCGGACGACCTGCGGGCCATCCGGCGGGGGCTGACCGAGAAGTTGGGCTCGGCGGTCGACAACCGTGCTCGGGCCCGGCTGCTCAGCCTGCGGGCGGTGGCCTCGCGGATTCTCGGTGACCTGGACGACGCGCTTGCCGACGGTCGGCTCGCCCTCACCTACGCCGAGGCCACCGGCGAGCTGCGCCGGACCGCGCTGGCCCAGGCCCGGCTGGCCCACGTGCTGCGCTGGCGCGGCGACTTCGCCGAGGCGGACCAACTCTTCGCCCAGGCCAACTCGGTCGAGTTGCCGGACCGGTTGCGGGCCGCGCTGCACGAGCACGCCGGGCGGTCGTGTTACGACCAGGGACGACTCATGGAGGCCTGCGCGCACTTCGAGAAGGCGCTCGACCTGCGCGGCGCGGGCGACGCCGAACTGCTGGACCGGGTTCGGGTGGCACTCGACGCGGTCACCGTCCGGGCCGAGGCGGATGGCTTCGGGCCGTACCCCCGGAGTCGGGACGAGGTGCTCGACCGGGACCGACCCCCGGTGCCGGACCGGGACGGGCCGCTGTGGGGTTACACCAGCCAGGACGGCGAGGTGGTCATCCCCGCCCGGTACGCCGAGGCGCAGCCCTTCCACGACGGGTTGGCCTGGGTCCGCCGGCCTGACACCGACCGCTGGTCGCTGATCAACCTGCTCGGTACGACGGTGATCCCGCCGTCCTTCCGGGCCGCCCATCCGTTCAGCGACGGCCTGGCCTGGGTGGTCGGCGAGGGCGGTTGGACGGCGATCGACGCGACCGGCACGGTGCAGGTCGCGCCCAACTTCGCCGAGGTACGACCGTTCCGGCGTGGGCTGGCCGCGGTGCGGCGCGAGGGGTGGGGGGCGGTCGACCGGACCGGTCGGATCGTCGTGCCCACCCGCTACCACGGCTTCGTCACCGAGTTGGCCGACGGCCAGCAGATCGACGGTTTCACCGACGAGGGGCTCGCTGTGGTCGACGTGGCGGGTCGGCGGGGCGTGGTGGACCGCACCGGCACGGTGCTGGTCCCGCCGGCGCACCCGATGCTTGTCATCCACCCGGTGGCGTTCCTGGTCGAGAGCGGCAACGGGCGGTGGGGTGCGCTGGACCGGCGCGGCGTCCCGCTCATCGACCCGGTGCACCGCGATCGCGCCGAGGTGCTGGAGGAGATCGACCGGCTACTCACCGACGCCAACCCGGTGCTCTGAGTCGCCGATCGCCGCCGGTGATCCACTAGAGCTAGGGTCGGTACATGGAATTCCGACACCTGGGCCGTTCCGGCCTGATGGTCAGCGAGATCTCGTACGGCAACTGGATCACCCACGGTTCGCAGGTCGAGGAGGACGCGGCGTTCGCCTGCGTCCGGGCCGCTCTCGACGCGGGGATCACCACCTTCGACACCGCCGACGGATACGCCGCCGGTCGAGCCGAGGAGGTGCTCGGCCGGGCGTTGCAGAACGAGCGCCGTGAAAGCCTGGAGATCTTCACCAAGGTCTACTGGCCGACCGGGCCCACCCGCAACAACCGTGGCCTGTCCCGCAAGCACATCATGGAGTCGATCAACGGCTCGCTGCGCCGACTGCGCACCGACTACGTCGACCTCTACCAGGCCCACCGCTACGACAACAGCACCCCGCTGGAAGAGACGATGGAGGCGTTCGCCGACGTCGTCCGCTCCGGCAAGGCGCACTACATCGGCGTCTCCGAGTGGACCGCCGCCCAGCTGCGCGCCGCCCACCCGCTCGCCCGGGAGCTGCACATCCCGCTGATCTCCAACCAGCCGCAGTACTCGCTGCTCTGGCGGGTCATCGAGACCGAGGTCGTGCCGGCCAGCGAAGAGCTGGGCATCGGGCAGATCGTCTGGTCGCCGATAGCCCAGGGCGTGCTCTCCGGCAAGTACCTGCCGGGCCAGCCGCCGCCGGCCGGTTCCCGCGCCACCGACGAGAAGTCGGGTAAGGGCTTCATCTCCCGGTTCATGAACGACGACGTGCTGACCCGGGTCCAGCAGCTCAAGCCCCTCGCCGAGCAGGCCGGGCTCAGCATGGCCCAGCTCGCCGTGGCGTGGGTGCTGCAGAACCGGAACGTCGCGTCGGCGATCATCGGCGCGTCCCGCCCCGAGCAGGTGCACGACAACGTGAAGGCGGTCGGGGTGAAGCTCGACGCCGACCTGCTCAAGGCGATCGACGACATCGTCGAGCCGATCGTCGAGCGGAACCCGGCGAAGACCGAGTCCCCGGCGCAGCGTCCCTGACGCCGGCCGGCCCGGCCGGCGCGAGGATGTCGCGCCGACCGGGCCGGGTCCACTCAGCTCAGCCCGTCACCGGGCCCGGTCAGCTCAGCCCGTCGCCGGGCCGGTCAGCTCTGCCCGTCGCCGGGCCCCGTCAGCTCTGCCAGAAGCGGATCAGCTCCAGGCCGGTGGCGTAGAGCCACGAGGGCAGGCCGAGCAGGTCACCGACCGTGAAGACCGCGTCGAAGAACCAGCCACCGATGCGCGGGTTCCACAGCAGCGCGAAGAGCAGAATGAAGCCGTACGGGGCGAACAGGTCGTACATCTTGCGCCACTGCGGGTTGAGCCACGGCTGGATCATGTTGCCGCCGTCCAGGCCGGGCACCGGCAGCAAATTCAGCACACTGGCGGTGAGCTGGAGGAAGGCGAGCAGCGCCACCCCGGCCCAGAACTCCACCGGGCCACCAGACTGGATGCCGAGCCGCACCGCCGCCACCAACACCAGCGTGAACAGCACGTTCGTCGCCGGACCGGCGAGGCTGACCAGGGTGTGCCGCAGTCGGCCCGGAATGGCGTGCCGGTCCACCCAGACCGCCCCACCCGGCAGGCCGATCCCGCCGAGCAACACCACCACCACCGGCAGCACGATCGACAACAACGGGTGGGTGTACTTGAACGGGTTGAGCGTCAGGTAGCCGCGATGGGCGATGTCCCGGTCGCCGGCCCGGTAGGCCACCACCGCGTGGGCGTACTCGTGCAGGCAGAGCGACACCAGCCAGCCGGACACCACGAAGAGGAACACGTTGAACCGGACGCTGCCGTACCCGTTCCAGGTCAGTACCCCACTGACCGCGAAGAGCGCGACCAGGCCGAGGAAGACCGGGCTGGGCCGGAACGCCGCCCTGGGTACGCCGAGGACCAGCCCGTCACCGCCCGGGCGGTCGTAGGCCATCACTCGGCCGTGGGCAGCAGGCTCATCCGGTACTCCACCCGGTCGTCCTCCACGAGCGCGACCGAGGTGACGCCGGACGCCGCGAGCTCCCGCCAGGTCTGACCGATCCAGGATTCGGCGTCGGCCTGGCTGCCGAACGACTCCGCCGGTCCCTCGACCGTCTGGCCGTCCGTGCCCTCGTACCGCCAGCTCCACGCCATGCCGCGTCTCCCCTCGCCGCTGAAGTCCCCGTGGGACGAACCCCCGCCAGCGTAGTCGGCCCGGCGCGCAACGGCCGCTCGCTCGCCCCGGCGGCGACCCCACGGGGTGGATCAATCCGATTGACGCCGGCCGGTACGGTGGCCCGGTGTTGACGCGGGGAGTGCTGCTCGGCGACCGGTACCGGCTGGGCGAGCGGGTGGCGACGGGCGGGATGGGCGCGGTCTGGCGCGGCACGGACGTGCTGCTGGAACGCGAGGTCGCGGTGAAGGTGCTGCTGCCGTCGCTGGTCGCCGACCCGGAGTTCACCGCCCGGTTCCGGGCCGAGGCGCGGATGCTGGCCGCCCTGCGGCACCCCGGAGTCGTCCCGGTGCACGACGTGGGGCAGGCCACGCTCGACGACGGCAGCCAGGTCGACTACCTGGTGATGGAGTACGTCGAGGGCGAGCCGTTGTCCGCCCGGGTGCGCGCGGTGGGGCGCCTGGATCCGGCCACCACCATGTCGGTGCTGGCCCAGGCCGCGGACGCGCTGCACACCGCCCACCTCGCCGGCATCGTGCACCGGGACGTGAAGCCGGGCAACCTGCTGGTCAAGGCCGACGGCTCTGTGGTGCTCGTCGACTTCGGCATCGCCCGGTCCCGCGACATGGCCGGGCTCACCGCCGCGAACATGGTGCTCGGCACCGCCTCGTACATGTCCCCCGAGCAGGCCACCGGGCAGCCGGTCTCGGCCGCCACCGACATCTACGCGCTCGGCGCTGTGGCGTACTTCTGCCTTGCCGGGCAGCCGCCCTTCCACGGTGACAACCCCCTCGCGGTGGCGCTCCGACACGCCCAGGAGGATCCGGCGGCGCTGCCGGCGGACACCCCACCCGCGGTCGCCGCCGTGGTGGCCCGCGCGCTGGCCAAGCGTCCGGCGGACCGCTTCGGCAGCGCCGCTGAGTTGGCCGCTGCCGCCGCCGATGCCCGCGACGCCACCCTGGCGAGCATCCCGGTCTCGGCCCGCCCACCGTGGGCCCTGGCCGCTCCAACCCCCGGTACGCCCTCGGCCCTCGCGGTCACCCCGGACGTCACACCGCCCGTGCCGACCCCCGCGCCGCCGTCCACACCGACGCCCTCGACCGGGCCGACGCCGACCGGGCAGCCCGCGCCGATCGGGTCCGCCGCCGTGCGCACGCCGGCAGGCTTCGCGGCCTCGCCGGTGACCGGGCCGGGATCGACCCGAGAGGAGGCGTTCCGGAACGGCTCGTCCGGCCGACGCCGGCAACTGCTGGTCGGGGCCGGCGCGGTGGCTCTGGTAGCCCTGATCGCGGTGGCCGTGGCGGCCCTGCGACCCGACGGGGAGCCGGCGGGGACGGAGCACCCGCCCGCGCTGGCCGGCGAATCGGCGGTGGCCCCGGACGGCGGCGCGTTCGACGACGCAGGTGCGGGTACCTCGGGAAGTCCTCCCAGCGGCACCCCCGGTGTCAACCGCACCGCGTCTGCCGCACCGACCGGCTCCGGCGGACGGACCGACGCGCCGACCGCCGCCCCGGACCCGCGCACCACGGCGCCGGGCGGCACGCCGACCGGTACGACCAGTAGCCGACCGACGCCCAGCCGCACCCCGTCGAGCCGGCCCAACCCGTACACGGCAGCCCAGGCGTGCGGCAGCGGCTACCAGGTGATCGACTCGGCGACGCTCACCGGCGGGGACGGGCAGCGCAAGGGCCGGGTCTTCCTGCTCTACCACGCGGGCACCGGCACCAACTGCGTGGTCACCCTCAAGGACACCGCGGTCGGCGCGAAGTCGGCTGCCTCGGCGTACCTGGAGGTGCAGGGGCGGGCCCGCAGCACCGACAGCGGGTCCTTCGACTACTACGCCGGACCGGTGAAGGCCACCGCCGCCGGGACGTGCGTCAAGTGGGGCGGCTCCACCGGCGGAGTCAGTTACGGCAGCGGGTTCGAACACTGCGACTGAACGACCGGGAGCACCGGGCCGGCAGGCACCGCAACCCCGGGCGGCCTTAAGGTACGGGCATGTCCGTAGACGGGTGGAACACGGTCCTGGTGCTCGGCGGTATCCGGTCCGGCAAGTCCGAGTTCGCCGAGTCCCTGGTCACCGACGCGCCGGTGGTCCGCTACGTCGCCACCGCGCCCGAGGGCGACCCGGAGGACACCGAGTGGGCGACCCGGCTGGCGGCGCACCGCGCCCGGCGGCCGGGCAGTTGGACCACCGAGGAGACCACCGAGGATCCGCGCCGGCTGGCCGACGTGCTCTCGTCCGCCGAGCCCAACGAGACGGTGCTCGTCGACGACCTGGGCGGTTGGGTGACGGTGCTGCTCGACCCGGACCACCAACCCGCCGACGATGTGGCGACCATCGCCGAGCTGGCCGAGGCGATCCGCGGATGCGCCGCCCGGGTGGTGCTGGTGAGCCCCGAGGTGGGGCTGTCGCTGGTGCCGACCACGCCGCTGGGCCGAGCCTTCACCGACGCTCTGGGCGCGGCCAACCGTGCGGTCGCCGACGCCTGCGACGCGGTGGTGCTGGTCGTCGCCGGTCAGCCGGTCTGGCTCAAGCCGGTCGCGACCGCGACCGAGCCGACAGCTCCCGCCACCGCTACCGAGCTGGCAGCTCCCGCGACCGCCCCGACGGCCGCCGCCACCGCTTCGGTCGTGGCGAGCCTGGCCGACACCGAGCCGACCCCCGAGGTGCAGCTGCCCGACGTGCTGACCCACACGCCGCCGGCCGCCCCGACCCAGGAGCCGGGCAACGCGTGGGCCGCACCGACAATGGCGCTGCCGATGGTGTCCACCGGGCTGGTCATCCAGCCCGGCATGGAGCTGCCGATGCCCGACGAGTACGCGGGCCCGCAGGCGGTGGATCGGCTGGCCACGCTCGACGTACCGGGCGCCGGGCTGGGCGTACTGGACCGGGTGGTGGGCTTCGCCGCCGCCACCCAGGGCACCTCGACCCCCGCCGCCTGGGGCTCGGTGCGAGTGCTGCTGCTGCACGGCGACCACGCCGGCGGGGCGTCGGCTGGCACCGTGGCCGGTGAGTCGGCGCGCCGCGCCGCGCAGGCCCGCGCCGGCCGCGGCGCGTTGGCACGGCTGGCCGCCGAGAGCGGCGCCAGCCTGCAGGTGGTGGACACCCCGGCCGCCGCGCCGATCGAGGACGAGCCGGCCCTCGCGCCGGAGCAGGTGGAATCCGCGCTGCGCTACGGCTGGCGGTTGGCCGAACAGGCCGCCGACGCCGGCGTACAGCTGCTGGTGCTCGGGGCGTGCGGAGCCGGCACCGAGGCGGCGGCCGCGGCGGTGCTCGCGGCGACCGCCGGCGCGGAGCCGCCCGCCGTGCTGGGCCGGGTGATCACCGAATCCGGCGAGATCGACGACGCCGCGTGGATGGTCCGTTGCGCGGCGGTCCGCGACGCGCTGCACCGCACCCGACGCTCGTCCCGCGGCGCCAAGGACATCCTCGCCGAGTTGGGCGGCGGCGACGTGGCAGTGGCCACCGGTGTGCTGCTCGGTGCCACCGCCCGCCGGGTGCCGGTGCTGCTCGACGGGCCGGTCGGGTTGGCCGCCGGCATGGTGAGTCGTGATCTGGCCGGGCAGGCCCGGCACTGGTGTCTGCTGGCCGACCACGGCGGGCACCCGGCCGTGCGGCTCGCCGCCGACGTGCTGGGCCTCACCCCGCTGCTCGACCTGCGGCTGGATCTCGGCGAGGGCGCGAACGCGCTGGTCGCGCTGCCGCTGCTGCGCTCGGTGCTGGCGCTCTCCGCCGCGTTGCCGGTGCATCCGTCGCTGGGCGGCGCCGACGACACCGACCCGGCCGCCGACGAGCCGGAGCCCACCTACGCGGACGAGCCGGAGCCCACCTACGCGGCCCCGGATCTCACCGAACCCGACTCCACCGAGCCCGACTCCACTGAGCCCGATTTCGGCGAGCCGGAGCCGGCCGGGCCGGGCCCGGCCAGCACCGGGGCGGACGAGCAGCCGGCGTCGGGCTGGCGTGCCGGCTGAGCCACGGCTCCTCGCGGGAGCCCGGCTGGCGGTCACCACGTTCACCACGCTGCCGGTGCGGGCCGGGCGCATCGACCGCCCGGTCGCCGGCACGGCGATGGCGCTCGCCCCGGTGGTCGGCGCGCTGCTCGGCGTCCTGCTGGCCGGTGTGCTGCTGCTGGCCGGCGCGCTCGCTCCCCCGCTGGTGGCGGCGGGCGTGACGGTCGGCGTCGCGGCGCTGCTCACCCGAGGGCTGCACCTGGACGGGCTGGCCGACACCGTGGACGCGCTCGGCTCGTACCGGCGGGGCGCGGCCGCCCTGGAGATCATGAAGAAGCCGGACGTCGGCCCGTTCGGGGTGGTCGCCCTGGTGGTCGTACTCCTGGTGCAGGCGGCGGCGCTCGCCGACCTGGCGGGTCGGTCCTGGCCGGCGGGACTCGCGGCGGTGGTGGCGGCGACCGCGGCCGGGCGGTTCGGTGTCACAGTGGCCTGCCGGCGGGGCGTGCCGGCGGCCCGACCCGACGGGCTGGGCGCGCTGGTCGCCGGCACGGTCGGCCCGGTGGCACTGGCCGCCGGTGCGATCGCCGTCGTGTTGCTGGCGGTGCCCGCGGTGCCGGGCCGACCGTGGCAGGGGCCGCTGGCCGTCGTCGCCGCGATCGCCATCGCGCTTCCGCTGCTCAATCACGTGGTACGCCGGCTCGGCGGGATCACCGGCGACGTCCTCGGCGCGACCGTCGAGGTGGTCACCACGCTGGTCTACCTGGGTCTGGTGCTGTCCGGCTGAACCGGGCCCGGCGGGCCGGGTAGCGTTCGGCTCGACAACACCGGCGCGGCCACCGGGGGATCCCACAATGCTCATCACGGACGACTTCCTGCCCGTACCGGTGCCGGAGTCGCTCAGCGCGACCTACCTGGTGCCGATGGCGGGGCTACCGAAGGTCAGTGCGAAGACCGCGGTGGCGGCCCTGACCGGCCGGCTGGCCGAGCCTGTGCACGGGCTGGCCCGGCAGATGCTCGACAGCCCGCTGATGAG
Organism: Micromonospora sp. NPDC005171; assembly: GCF_040608575.1. Taxonomy (NCBI): domain Bacteria; kingdom Bacillati; phylum Actinomycetota; class Actinomycetes; order Micromonosporales; family Micromonosporaceae; genus Micromonospora; species Micromonospora sp. NPDC005171. The sequence continues at coordinate 169,891 of NZ_JBEXIM010000009.1, forward strand.
CGTCGACACCCGGCCGATCTCCGAGTTCCCCGAGCTGCCACCGGACCTGCTCACCGCGTTCGGTGCCACCAAGGAGCAGTTGGCCCGGCTGGCGGCGGCGACGCACCTGGTGGTCGTCCAGGCCGAGTACCGGCCCGGCTGGCCGCCCGCGCACGAGTGGGCCGCCCGGGCGGTCGCGGCCGCAGTGGCGGAATCCGTCGACAGCGACGTGGTGGACGTCTTCGGCCTGCAGTTCCTCGACCCGGCGACCGCGCTGCGTTCCCTCCCCGACGAGCAGGGCCGCATCCGACTCGTCGACTGGGTCCTGGTGCCGTACTCGTCGGACACCGAGGGCCTGTGGTTCACCACCAAGGGGCTACGCCGCTTCGGCCTGCTGGAGTTGCAGACCCAGGGGGTGCCCGACCACCTCACCCGAGCCTGGGGTGCGGTGATGACCGGGGCGGCCCGCCGGTTGCTGCGGGACTGGACCGACGGGCTCACCGGCGAGGAGGTGCCGGCGTTCGTACAACTGCCGGTGCTGGCCACTGTCACCGGGCACGACATCGCGGTGGCGTACGGCAACCCGGAGCAGCACGGCGCCACCGCCCCGGTGCTGCTCCGCCTCGAACTGGATCCGGCGACCGACCCGGAGGCCGACTCGTTCCTGAGCCTGCGCCCACCCGCCGGGCACTCCGGCCCGGACGGGCGCTACTACGCCGCCGCCTGCGCGACCCTGTTCTCCGGGATCCAGCCGGACGTGCGCTACGCCCGCTCCGGCGACGCGATGAGTCGTGCCGTCGCCACCGCCCGGGCCGCGCTGGGTGACGCGCGGGCCCGGTTCGTCGCCGGTCAACTCCCCACCGAGTCGCAGCTGGTGGTGAAGTACGGCCTACCCGGCGACGACGGCCCGGAGTACGTCTGGGCGGGCGTGACCTCGTGGGAGACCCCGGAGCGCATCGTCGGCGTGAGCGCCAGCGACGCCAACACCGACCAGAGCGTCCGCATCGGCGCCCCCGTGGTCGTGGAGGCGTCCGACGTGGTCGACTGGGCCGTCCTGGACGCGACAGGCGTCATCGAGGGCGGCTGGACCCAAGCAGTCCTGGACTCCGGCGAACCCCCCACCCCAACCCCCTGACCCCACCCCACCGCGCGCCGCTCACCGGCGGGCCCCCGCCCGCCCAACCCGCGTTGATCATGAAGTTGTTGCCACCGCCGACGGCGTGTCGTGGCAATAACTTCATGATCAACCAGGTCCAGGGGTGGGGCTGGGGGGTTACTTCACTGAGGGGGTTACGAAGGGGGGCTTGGTCAGCTTCAGGGGGGCTCGGCGGCCTCGGATGTCGATCTCGACCTCGTCGCCGTCGGTCAGGTTGGCGTCGGTGTTCAGCAGGGCCAGCGCGATGCCCTGTTTGCGGGTCGGGGAAAAGGTGCCGCTGGTCACGGTGCCGACCTGGGTGTCGCCCACGTGCAGGGTCATGCCGGGGCGGGGAATGGCCCGGTCGACGGCCACCAGGCCGCGCAACGTACGCCGGGGGCCGGCGGCCTTCTCGGCGAGCAGCGCGTCGCGGCCCCAGAAGGCCGGCTTGTCCCAGCCGACCGCCCAGCCGGAGCGGGCCTGCACCGGGCTGATGTCCAGGGAGAGGTCCTGCCCGTGCAGCGGGTAACCCATCTCGGTACGCAGCGTGTCCCGCGCGGCCAGCCCGCAGGCGCGTAGCTCGAACGCCGCGCCGGCGGTGAAGAGCGCGTCCCAGACGGCGACCGCGTGCTCCGCCGGCACCACCAGCTCGTAGCCCAGCTCACCCGTGTAGCCGGTACGGCAGACAGTCAGCTCCACCCCGGCCAGCCTGGCGGCGGAGAAGCTCATGTAGCCGTGTTCCGTGGGCAGGTCCAGGGCGGCCAGCAACTCGGCCGAGCGGGGGCCCTGCACGGCCAGCACCGCGTACGCCTCGTGCTCGTCGGTGACTGTCACCTGGGCGGGCGCGGCGGCGCGCAACCGGCGCACCACCTCGGCGGTGTTCGCCGCGTTCGGGATGAGGAAGACGTGGTCGTCGGCGTAGAGGTAGGCGATGATGTCGTCCACCACGCCGCCGGTGGCGTCGTCGCAGCAGAGCGTGTACTGCGCCCGGCCCGGGCCGATCCGCCCCAGGTCGTTGCTGAGGCAGGAGTTGACGAAGTCGGCCGCGCCGGGGCCGCTCACCCGGGCCTTGCCCAGGTGTGACACGTCGAAGACTCCGACCGCCGTACGCACCGCGGTGTGCTCCTTGAGCACTCCGCCGCCGGCGTACTCCAGCGGCATCTCCCAGCCCCCGAAGGGGGCGAACTTGGCTCCGGCGGCGAGGTGCCGCTCGTGCAGCGGGGAACGGCGCAGCCGGGTCGCGGCGGCGTCGGAGGTCACGTCGGTCATGGGTGGCAACTTACCGGGGGCAACGTCGCTGGTTAGCATCGGCGGGAGCCCGCTGGCGCTGTCGGCGGGACAGCCATGACGTCCGGCAGGTAGGTTCCGCCGGAGACCTTCACCGCTGGTACGCGACGCAGCGACCGGCCCGGCCCGCCCGGAGTAGCTTCAGTGACTTCACCCCGCACCACCAACCTGAGCCTGGTCGACACCGACCCGGCCGAGCTCGCCGTCGACGCGATCGTGATCGGCGTGCACAGCCAGACCGGAGAGCAGGGCGCCACCAGCGGCCTCGCCGGCACCCTGCTGCTCGCCAGCGGCGCGGAGAGCATCGCGGCCGCGTTCGACGGCAAGCTGACCGAGACCCTCGCGCTGCTCGGCGCGACGGGTGGGCCGGGTGAGGTCATCAAGCTGGCCACGCTTGGCACCGTGACCGCCCCGCTGGTCACCGCAGTCGGGCTCGGCCCGGAGCCGTCGGGTGCCGCCCCGGCCCCGGAGACGCTTCGCCGGGCCGCCGGTGTGGCGATCCGGGCCCTGGCCGGCGCACCCACTGTCGCACTGGCCCTGCCGCTGCCGGACGACGCGGACGCGTCGGCCGAGCTGCGCGCGGTCGCCGAGGGCGCGCTGCTGGGTGGGTACCGGTTCGCCGGCTACAAGACCCGGCCCCAGCCGACCCGGCGCGAGCCGGTGGCCGAGGTGCTCATCGCGGTGCCGGACGCCGGCGACGCGGGCGCCCAGGCGGAGGTCGCCCGGGCGCAGGCGGTGGCGGGCGCGGTCCGGCTGAGCCGGGACTGGGTGAACTCCGCGCCGAACGAGCTGCGTCCGCCGTCGTTCGCCGAGGCTGTCGCCAGCGCGGCGCGCGAGGCGGGTCTCGGCGTCGAGGTGCTGGACGAGGCGGCGCTGGCCGCCGGCGGGTACGGCGGCATCGTCGCGGTCGGGCAGGGTTCGGAGGCCCCGCCGCGGCTGGTGAAGCTGACCTACACCCCGCAGGGTGGCGGCAACGGCAAGCGGGTCGCGTTGGTCGGCAAGGGCATCACCTTCGACACCGGCGGCATCTCGATCAAGCCGGCGCAGGGCATGTGGGAGATGAAGTCCGACATGGCGGGCGCCGCCGCGGTGGGCGCGGCCATGCTGGCGATCGCCGCCCTGAAGCCGACGGTGGCGGTCAGCGGGTACCTGCCGATGGCGGAGAACATGCCGTCGGGCACCAGCTACCGGCCGGGCGACGTGATCACCATGTTCAACGGCAAGCGGGTCGAGGTGCTCAACACCGACGCCGAGGGCCGGATGATCCTGGGCGACGCCATCGCCCGCGCCTGCGCGGACGGCACCGACTACCTGTTCGAGACCTCCACCCTTACCGGCGGGCAGGTCATCGCGCTGGGCAAGCGGATGGCCGGCGTGATGGGCACCCCGGAGCTGTGCGACCGGGTGAAGGTGGTCGGCGACTCCGTCGGCGAGCCGGCCTGGCCGATGCCGCTGCCCGACGACGTCCGTAAGGGCATGGAGTCGGATGTGGCGGACATCTCGCAGGTCAACGCCGGCATGGACCGGGCCGGTCACATGCTGCAGGGCGGCGTGTTCCTGCGCGAGTTCGTAACCGACGACGTGGCGTGGGCGCACATCGACATCGCCGGGCCGGGTTACCACTCGGGCGAGCCGACCGGCTACTGGACCAAGGGCGGCACCGGCGTTCCGGTCCGCACGCTGGTGCAGCTCGTCGAGGACGTCGCCGCCAACGGCTGACGGAACGGAAAGTGAGGGGCCCCCGGTCGACGCCGGGGGCCCCTTCGACGTGTCTCAGTGCCGGTCGGGGCGACGTTTGCGGCGCTCGTTGAAGTCGCGCATCCGCTGTGGGTAGCCCATCAGCCGGACGTCGTACACCGGGATGCCCATCCGGTACGCGAAGCGGCGGGCTCCGTCCGGGCCGTCGATGCGCCGGCGGGTCCACTCACCGTCGTCGGCGATCAGGATGACGGTGGTCTCCGTCACCGTCGTCCGGGGTTCGATGAACGCCTCGACGCCGCGCCGACTCCGGATGAAGTTCTCCAGATGGTCCAGATCGCCACGATCGGCGGCACGGTCACGGCTCGGCACAGCCGCCTGTTTGCGGCGCCGGAACAACCCCACCGGATCTCTCCCCCACCGTGCGTCATCGACAACGGTGCCAAGGGTACGTGTCGATGACGTGTCGTTGGGCACCTCAGTACGCACCCTGTGCCCAGTGGTGACAAGATGACCGAGGTGGGGTGTGTCTGTGTTACATCCCCGTGACCCCCCGATGCAGCGACGCGACCTGGGAGTTGGACGTGAGCGAGCCGAACGAAGCGACCTTCGACATTGTCATTCTCGGAGGTGGCAGCGGCGGCTACGCGACCGCGCTCCGCGCCGCCCAGTTGGACCTGAAGGTCGCGCTGGTCGAGAAGGGCAAGCTCGGCGGCACCTGCCTGCACAACGGCTGCATCCCGACCAAGGCGCTGCTGCACGCGGCCGAGATCGCCGACCAGGCCCGCGAGTCGGAGCAGTTCGGCGTGAAGGCCGAGCTGATCGGCATCGACATGGCCGGGGTCAACTCGTACAAGGACGGTGTGATCTCCCGCCTGTACAAGGGCCTGCAGGGCCTGGTGGGCGGCTCGAAGAACATCACCTTCGTCGCGGGCGAGGGCAAGCTGGTCGGCAAGAACGTGGTCGAGGTGGACGGCAAGCGCTACACCGGCCGCAACATCGTGCTGGCCTCTGGCTCGTACGCGAAGAGCCTGCCCGGCCTGGAGGTCGACGGCGAGCGGATCATCACCAGCGACCACGCGCTCACCATGGACCGGGTGCCGTCGTCGGTGATCGTGCTCGGTGGCGGCGTGATCGGCGTCGAGTTCGCCAGCGTGTGGAAGTCCTTCGGCGTGGACGTGACGATCGTCGAGGCGCTGCCCCGACTGGTCGCCGCCGAGGACGAGGAGTCGTCGAAGGCGTTGGAGCGGGCGTTCCGCAAGCGGAAGATCAACTTCAAGGTCGGCAAGCCGTTCGAGAAGGTCGAGAAGACCGACAACGGCGTCAAGCTGACCATCCAGGGCGGCGAGACCGTCGAGGCGGAGGTGCTGCTGGTCGCCGTGGGTCGCGGCCCGAACACCGCCAACCTCGGGTACGAGGAGCAGGGCGTCAAGATGGACCGCGGCTACGTGCTGACCGACGAGCGGCTGCGCACCAGCGTGCCGAACGTCTACGCGGTCGGCGACATCGTGCCCGGCCTCCAGCTCGCCCACCGGGGCTTCCAGCAGGGCATCTTCGTGGCCGAGGAGATCGCCGGGCAGACCCCCGCCGTGATCGACGAGGTCGGCATCCCGCGCGTCACCTACTGCGACCCGGAGCTGGCGTCGGTGGGTCTCACCGAGGCGAAGGCCAAGGAGCAGTACGGCGCCGACAAGGTCAAGACGTACAACTACAACCTGGGCGGCAACGGCAAGAGCCAGATCCTCAAGACCACCGGCTTCGTGAAGCTGGTCCGGGTCGAGGACGGTCCGGTGGTCGGCGTGCACATGATCGGCGCCCGGGTCGGTGAGCTGATCGGTGAGGCGCAGCTCATCTACAACTGGGAGGCGTACCCGGCGGAGGTCGCCCAGCTCGTGCACGCCCACCCGACCCAGAACGAGGCATTGGGCGAGGCGCACCTGGCCCTCGCCGGCAAGCCGCTGCACTCGCACGCCTGATCATCCAAACCGCGGCGTCCGGCGACGGGCGAAGATCCCACCAGGGGAATGAAGGAGTCTCAGAAAATGCCGGTATCGGTCACCATGCCCCGGCTCGGCGAGAGCGTCACCGAGGGCACCGTCACGCGCTGGCTCAAGCAGGAGGGCGACACCGTCGAGGTTGACGAGCCCCTGCTCGAGGTCTCGACCGACAAGGTCGACACCGAGATCCCGTCGCCCGCGGCGGGCGTGCTGAGCCGGATCGTGGTCGGCGAGGACGAGACCGCCGAGGTTGGCAGCGAGCTGGCCGTCATCGCCGGTGAGGGCGAGTCGACCGGCGGTGGCGAGGCCGCCCCGCAGGAGCAGGCTCCGGCCGAGTCGGTCGAGCCGGCCGCCGAGCCGACGGCCGCCGCCGAGGGCACCGCCGACGAGGTGGCCCAGGACGAGGCCCCGGCCGAGGCGCCGGCTCCGGCCGCCGCCTCGTCGGGCGAGGGCACCGCGGTGAAGATGCCCGCCCTGGGCGAGAGCGTCACCGAGGGTACGGTCACCCGCTGGCTGAAGCAGGTCGGCGAGACCATCGAGGTCGACGAGCCGCTGCTGGAGGTCTCCACCGACAAGGTGGACACCGAGATCCCGTCGCCGGTCGCCGGCACCGTGCTGGAGATCAAGGTCGCCGAGGACGAGACCGCCGCGGTCGGCGCCGACCTGGCGATCATCGGCGTTGCCGGTGCGGCCCCCGCCCCGGCGCAGCCCGAGCCGAAGCCGAAGGCGGAGGCCAAGCCCGAGCCGGAGCCGAAGGTCGAGGAGCCGACCCCCGGCATGTCGTACAACGAGCCCGCCGCGGAGACCGAGAGCTCGACGCAGCCGGCGAAGACCGAGCAGGCCGCGCAGCCCGCCGCGTCGACCCCGACGCCGCCGCGCCCGTCCGCCCCGGCACCCGGTGCCGGCGAGGAGGCCGCCGGGTACGTGACCCCGCTGGTGCGCAAGCTGGCCAGTGAGCACGGCGTCGACCTGGCCGCGCTCAACGGCACCGGCGTTGGTGGTCGGATCCGCAAGCAGGACGTGCTGGAGGCCGCCGAGAAGGCGAAGGCCGCAAAGGCCGCTCCGGCTCCGGCGGCCGCTCCCGCCGCCGCCGCGCCCCCGGCCAAGCCGGCCGCGAAGCCGCAGCCGAGCGCCAAGCGGGGCACCACGGAGAAGCTGCCGAGGATCCGGGCGACCATCGCCAAGCGGATGCAGCAGTCGCTGCACGAGACGGCGCAGCTGACCACCGTCGTCGAGGTCGACGTCACCAAGGTTGCCAAGCTGCGGGCCCAGGCCAAGGACTCGTTCCTGGCCAAGCACGGCGTGAAGCTGTCCTTCCTGCCGTTCTTCGCCCTCGCCGCCATCGAGGCGCTGCAGACCCACCCGATCATCCAGGCCAGCATGGACCTGGACGGCGGCACGATCACCTACCCGGCCGCCGAGCACCTCGGCATCGCCGTGGACACCGAGCGCGGGCTGCTCGTGCCGGTCATCCACAACGCCGGTGACCTCAACATGGGTGGCATCGCCAAGCGGATCGCCGACCTGGCCGAGCGCACCCGGAACAACAAGATCACCCCGGACGAGATGGCCGGCGCGACCTTCACGCTGACCAACACGGGCAGCCGGGGCGCCCTCTTCGACACGCCGATCGTGCCGTCGCCGCAGTCGGCGATGCTCGGTACGGGTGCCGTGGTGAAGCGTCCGGTCGTGGTCAACGACCCGGAGCTGGGCGAGGTCATCGCGGTCCGGTCGATGGTCTACCTGGCCATGTCCTACGACCACCGGCTGATCGACGGCGCCGACGCGGCCCGCTTCCTGACCGCGGTCAAGGAGCGGCTGGAGGGCGGCAACTTCGAGTCGGAGCTGGGCTTGGCCTGAGCCACCCGCAACGCCGAAAGGGGCGCCCCGGTCGTCGACCGGGGTGCCCCTTTTCGTTCGCGGTGCTCAGCCCTTGAGCAGCGCGGTCGAGACCTCCCAGAGCCGCTCGGCGGCCTCCGGGTCCAACGCGTAGTCGGCGACGCCCGTCCGCCCGCCGGGCTGGGCGGGGGCGGCCTGCTGACAATCCTCGAAGTAGCGCCCGCCCACACCGTCGAGCAGCGGCGAGGCGGCGACCAGCACCGAGGTGGCCGCGCCCTGCTCGACGGTCTTCCAGGCCGCCGCGTTACCAGCGCGCATCCGATTCAGCTCCTCCTCGCTCACGTAGCGCTGGAGGTTGGTCTGGATCGCGCCGGGCATGAGCGAGTTGGTGAAAATGCCGTCGTCAGCCCAGCGCCGGGTCGCCTCCACGGCGAACAGCACGTTGGCCGTCTTGGACTGCCCGTACGCCTGCCACGGCTCGTACTCGCGTCTGTCGTACTGGATGTCCTCGAAGACCACAGGTGAGCGCAGGTGGGCGGCGGAGCTGACCGCGGCGATCCTGGCCCCGTCGGCTGCCGCGAGTGCCGGGCGCAGCCCGGTGGCGAGTGCGAAGTGCCCCAGGTGGTTGGTGGCGAACTGCATCTCCCAGCCCTGTGGGGTGCGGGACAGGGGGGCGGCCATGATGCCGGCGTTGTTGACCAGGATGTGCAGCGGGCCGTCCCAGTTGGCCACGAAGTCGGCGACCGAACCCTGGTCGGCGAGGTCGAGCGGGGCGACCACGACGCGGTCGTTGCCGGTGGTGCCGGTGATGTCGTTCGCGGCCTGCTGGCCCGCGTCCGGGTTGCGGACGGCAAGGGTGACCTCCGCGCCGGCGCTGGCCAGGGCGCGGGCGGTCTCCACACCGATCCCGGAGGACCCTCCGGTGACGATCGCCCGGCGTCCGACGAGGTCCACGCCCCGGATCACGTCCATGGCGGTGGAGTGATGGGCGAACGAAGTGGTGATCGGGTTGTTGGTCGTCATTGTCCATCCTTGTCCGGGGTGGGGCGGACCGGCCGGCCCGCTGCGGGAGGCCGTGCCCCCGGTGCTTCCCCGACCGGGGCCGGAGGTAACGCCGGGCTCCGTCGCCATCGCCGTTCGGGCCTCCGACCGGTCCCGACGCTGCCAGAGTGGGATGGTGGGCGGCTACCGGCGCGGTGGACAGCTGGGACCGGCCGTCCCGATCGCCCCCGGTGCCCGGGTGGACAAGTTCGAGGTCTTCTTCGATCTGGTCTTCGTCTTCTCGTTCTTCATCATCACCCGGGCCACCGCCGCGAACATCTCCGGCCGGCAACTGCTGCACGCCACCCTGGTGCTTGCCGTGCTCTGGTGGATCTGGGTCGTGCACAGCCTGGTCGCCACCCGGGTCCGGCTCGGCGAGGGCTACGTCCCGGTGCTGATGGTGATCGCGATGGTCGCCCTGTTCGCGTTCGCGCTGGCACTGCCGCAGGCGTTCAGTGACCCGAAGGGGAGCGCAGCCGGCCCGATGCTGGTGGCCATCAGCTACGTCGTGGTCCGGGCCGTACACATGATCCTCTATCAGCACGTGGTGCGGGACAGCCCGCAGGAACGGCGGCAACTGCGGCGGTTCGCACCGGAGCTGGCGGTGAGCATCGTGCTGCTGCTGGCCGCCGCGCTCATCCCGCCGCAGATCACCGAGCCCGACCGGGCCGCCATGGTCCGCGACGGGCTGTGGATCACCGTGGTGGTGGTGCAGTACGCCACCGGCTTCATCGTCGGGACCTGGGGCTGGGGGGTGACCAGCGCCGAACACTGGACCGAGCGTTACGACCTCATCCTGATCATCGCGCTGGGCGAGTCGGTCATCTCCACCGGGGTGGGTGGCAACCTGCTCGGCAAGCCGGTCACCTGGCCGGCGGTGGCTGCCGCCGCGCTCGGCATCGTGGTCACCGCCGCCCTCTGGTGGGCGCACTTCGACTTCATCGGGCCGGCCGCCCGGATCGCCCTGCACGCGGCGGAGGGCGCCCCCCGGGTGGCGATGGCCCGCGACGCGTACGCGTATCTCTACCTGCCGATGATCGCCGGGGTGATCCTCTTCTCGATCGGCAACGAGGAGGTCCTACACAAGATCACCGACCCGACCGGCGGGATCGCCGAGAAGGTCGAGGGGCCGGCGGTGCCGATGCTCTTCGGTGGGCTGATCTGCTATTTCGCCGTCAACCTGCTCTTCCAGTTACGCACCCTGCACACCGTCACGTGGACCCGCGTCGGCGTCATCGTGGCGCTCACGGCGGCCCTCCCGATCGGCCAGCACCTGCCAGCGCTGGGCGCGCTCACCCTGGCGACCGTGATCTGTGTGGCGCTGGTGGCCGTGGAGGTGATGGTCATGTCGCAGTCCCGGCACGCGTTGCGGTCCGCCGTCTTTCAGGAGCGGACCAGCCACGAAGCCCACGAGGCCGCCTGGCGTGCGCGCTGGCACGACGTCGGGCAGACCGACGAGCCGACCACGCCGTGACTCCGGCCTTCCCGGGTTTCGGGGCGTGACCGTCCGGCCCTAGACTTCGGTGCAGCGTCGCAGTGCACCCGGCCCGAAGGCCGCCGTGGGCATGGAGGCGCGGGGACAGCATGGGACCAACGTGCACCCAACCGGTTCACCGGCCGGCCGGCTCGCCGCCGTCGGCAATCAGATGATCGAGATCCACCTCTGGCTCAGCGCGGAACTGGCCCGACTACAGGCAAGCCTCGACACCCCGTCCCGGGATCTGCGGGCACACTGCCTGACCTTCTGTGCCGCGCTCGGACGACACCACACAGGCGAGGACGTGGGCGCGTTCCAACTGCTGGCCGAGGAGGCCCCCGAACTGCGCCCGGTCATCGCGAACCTGATCACCGATCACGAGGTGGTGGCGGGGATCCTGGAACGGGTCGAGGCGTTGCTGGGCGGCGACGCGGCGGTGCCGGTCGCCCAGGTGCGCGCCGAGTTGGCCGGGTTGGCCGCCCTCCTGGAGTCGCACTTCCGCTACGAGGAGAAGCGGCTGGTCACCGCACTGAACGCGCTGACCGGCCGACCCGGGACGACCGAGGACCTGCTCGGCCTGACCGCGCCCGGGCCCCTCTAGGTGCCGTGCCCGGCCTCCAGGCCCGGGTCGGCAGCGGGCAGCCGCTCGTAGAAGCGGATCTTCTCCCGGAGGTGGTCGTACTGGCGTTGGAGCAGGCGCATCTGTTCCTCCACCCGCGCCGCGTGGTGGCCCAGCAGCTCACGCCGCTCGTCGACGGTGTGCTCGCCCTCGCGGGCCAGTTGTGCGTAGCGGCGCATCTGCGCGATCGGCATCCCGGTGTCGCGCAGGCAGCGGAACAACACCAGCCAGCCAAGGTCGTCGTCGGTGAAGACCCGCTGCCCGCCCGGCGTCCGATCCACGTCCGCGAGCAGGCCGATCTTCTCGTAGTACCGCAGGGTGTCCAGGCTGAAGCCGCTGCGGCGGGCGGCCTCCGAGGGGGCGTAACCGCTCATGTCGCGAGATGGTAGTGCTTGACCTGGAGCGCGCTCCAGGTTGGAGTCTGGTGACCATGACGACGACACGGACGCTGGGACGCAGCGGCATCACGGTGAGCGCGATCGGAATGGGGTGCTGGGCCATCGGCGGTCCGCTCTGGGGTGACGACGGGCAGCCGTTCGGCTGGGGTGAGGTGGACGACGACGAGTCGATCCGCACCATCCACCGGGCGCTCGATCTCGGGGTGACCCTGTTCGACACCGCCAGCAACTACGGCGCCGGGCACAGCGAGCGGATCCTCGGAAAGGCCCTGGCCGGGCGGCGGGACAGCGTGGTGATCGCCACCAAGTTCGGCAACGTCAGCGAGGAGAGCACCCGGCGGGCGCTCGGCACCGACACCAGCCCGGCCTTCGCGGTGCGCAGCCTGGAAGACTCGCTCCGCCGGCTCGGCACCGACCACGTCGACCTCTACCAACTGCACATCAACGCACTGCCGGTGCCCGCCGCGCTCGACCTGGTCGACACCCTGGAAGCCCTGGTCGACGAGGGCAAGATCCGGGCGTACGGGTGGAGCACCGACGACCCGGCCTCGGCGGAGGCGTTCGCGGCCGCCGGCCCGCACTGCGCCGCGATCCAGCACGACGAGTCGGTGCTGCGCGACAACCCGGCGGTGCTGGCGGTCTGCGACACACACGACCTGGCCAGCCTCAACCGGGGGCCGTTGGCGATGGGGCTGCTCACCGGGTCGACCCGGGCGGTCGGGGCGGACGATGTGCGCGGACGGGCACCGGAGTGGCTGGAGTGGTTCACCGACGGCCGGCCGACGCCACGCTGGGCGGCAAGGGTCGACCAGGTCCGCGAGGCGCTCACCGCCGACGGGCGCACCCTGGCCCAGGGCGCGCTCGGCTGGCTGTTGGCGCGCAGCCCCCGTACCGTGCCGATCCCCGGCCTGCGCACTGTGGCCCAGGCCGACGAGAACCTGGCCACCCTGGAGCTGGGCCCGCTCAGTGCCGAGTCGTACGCCGAGGTGGAGCGACTGCTCGCCGACCTGCGCCCGGCCCCCGCGGCCTGACCACCGGGCCGGTCCAACCCCCGGGTGCCGTCACCGGAAGTCGTCCGCGTGCTCGGCGGCCCACTGCCGGAACGTACGCCCGGGGCGGCCGGTCACCTGCTCGACGTCCGGGGCGACCCAGGCGTTGCCGTCGAGGTACCGGCCCATCTCCAGGAACCACTCGATGACCTCGGCGGGATAGGTGTCCTTCCAGTACTCCCGGGCCTGCTCCGGGGTGAGTTCGTCGAACCGCACCGGACGGCCGATCGCCTCGCCGATCATCTGGACCGCGTCCCGGCGGCGGACCGGCTCCGGCCCGGTCGGCTGGTACACCCGGCCGGCGTGACCGTCCTCGGTGAGCGCCGCCATGATGACCGCGGCGATGTCCGCCTCGTGGACCAGGGCGCTGGTCCAGTCACCGAAGGGCGCCCGCACCACCCCCTCGGCCCGGATGGCGTGCGCCCAGTCCCGGGTGTTCGCCATGAACTCGCCGGGAAACACGTGCGTCCACTCCAGACCCGAGGTCTCGACTGCCCGGTGCAGCGGCCGGTGCGGTGCTTCGAGCGGGTCGTCGTCGGCCCGGCTCGGATCGTTGTGTCCGAGGTGGGTGACCCGACGGACGCCGGCCTTCCGGGCCAGTTCCAGGATCTCCGGACCGGTGGTCAGTGGTCCGTACCCATCCATTGCCACCAGGTGCATGCTCGTCACGCCGCGCAGCGCCGGCGCCAGCGTGTGGGGCCTGGCGAAGTCGCCCGCCACCACCTCCACCCCGTTGGGCAGCGCGGCGGCCGCCGGCGACGCGGGGTCGCGGGTCAGTGCGCGTACGTCGTGGCCGGCGGCCACCAGTTGCCGGACCAGGCTGCCTCCGACGGTTCCGGTCGCTCCGCTCACCAGGATCGGCATGGTTCCTCCTCAGGGATCGCCCGGCGGTGGGCACTGTGAGCCGACCCCGCCATTCCGGGGGCGCTCTCGGTTGGCTCATGGTCAGTCAGATCGATGCGGGAAGCAATCGCGAACAGCGCATTCACGTTCGCTCTGACCTGCGGAAACGCGCCAGCCACCGAAAGCAGGCGGTAGCCTTTTTCGGCACCCGGGAGGCCCGTTGACCTGCGTTCTCCGCGCCGCACGGCGGCTCCCGCGGATTTCTTCGCCGGTCCGTCCCACAGCCGGTGACGTCGGCCGCCCCGCGCATCCGTCGGCGGCGTTCTGGACGAAGATGGGGGTATGCGGATCCTTCTGGCCGGCGCGTCCGGCTTCCTCGGCACCCGGCTGGCCGACCGGCTCGCGGCGGACGGGCACCAGATCACCCGGCTGGTCCGTCGGGCGCCGGGCGGGCCGCAGGAACGACGGTGGGACCCGGCCGCCGGCCAGCTCGACCCGGCCGTGGTCGCCGAGGCCGACGCCGTGATCAACCTGGCCGGCGCGGGCGTCGGCGACAAGCGCTGGAACGACGACTACCGGCGGTTGATCCGCACCAGCCGGGTGGACAGCACCACCACGCTGGCGACCACCGCCGCCGGGCTCCCCGCCGCGGACCGACCCCGGGTGCTGCTCAACTCATCGGCCGTCGGCTGGTACGGCAACACTGGCGACCGGGCGGTCGAGGAGGACGCGCCGGCCGGCGAGGGCTTCCTGGCCGACGTCTGCCGGGTGTGGGAGGCCGCGACCCGGCCGGCCGAGGACGCCGGGGTACGCGTAATCAGGCTGCGTACCGGTTTGCCGTTGCACCGCGAGGGCGGGCTGCTCAAGCCGCAACTGCTGCCGTTCAAGCTGGGCATCGCCGGCCGGTTGGGCAGCGGCCGGCAGTGGCTGCCGTGGATCTCGATGGCCGACTGGCTGGACGCGACCCGCTTCCTGCTCGACCACGAGGTCGCCGGCCCGGTGAACGTGGTGGGGCCGAACCCGGTCACCAACGCCGAGTTCACCCGCGAACTGGCCCGGCAACTGCACCGGCCGGCAATCATCCCGATCCCCGCGCTGGCGCTCAAGGTGGTCCTCGGCGGCTTCGCCCACGAGGCCCTCACCAGCACCCGGGTCCTCCCCGGAGTCCTGGCCCGAGCCGCCTACCGCTACCAGCACCCCACCCTCCCCCAAGCCCTCCAAGCAGCCCTGACCCCCTGACGCCGATGGTTCGGCCCTCGGCAGAATCGGCGGTCAACAGGTCGTCGGTAAGCCGGCGTGGGCCGATGCTGGACCAATGGCGACCTTCTCCCTCCAGGCCACCCCGACCGATGCGGCGAGCTGGGCCGAGCTGGCCCGTCGGGCCGAGACGGCCGGCTTCGACGCCCTGCTCGCCGCGGACCACCCCGGCGACGTGACGTCACCGTTCGTTGCGCTGGCCGCCGCCGCCCCGGTCACCTCGACGATCGGGCTCGGCTCGTACGTGTCGAACCTCGGCGTACGGGAACCGATGCTGCTCGCGGCCGACGTGGCCACCCTCGATCTGATCTCCGGTGGACGGGCCCGGCTCGGTGTCGGTGCCGGTCACACCCCGGCGGAGTGGCGCGCGGTGGGCCGGGAACGCCCCGACGTGGCCGGTCGGGTCCGCCGTTGCGTGGCCGTCGCCGAGGCGGTCCGCGCCCTGCTCGACGGCGCCTCGGTCACTGTCGACACGGCCGAGCTGACGATGCGCGAGGCGGTGCTGCGTGATCCCCGGCCGGTGCAGGAGCGGATCCCGCTGACGATGGGGACGGCGAACTCGACGCTGCTGCGTTGGGCCGGCGCGCACGCCGACGTGGTCGGGCTGACCGGGTTCGGACGTACCCTCGCCGACGGCCACCAGCATGAGGCGCGCTGGCGGGCCGACCAGATCGAGGCGCAGCTGGCCTGCGTGGCCGCCGGCGCAGCCGGCCGGGCCGACCAGCCGGCGCTGGAGGCGCTGGTGCAGACGGTGGTGGTCACCGACGACGCGGAGGCTGCCGCCGCGGAACAGGCCCGGCGCAACGGCATGACCGTCGCCGAACTGCTGGCCACTCCGTTCGTGCTGATCGGCACGGTGGACGAGATCATCATGGCGGTCGCCGAGCATGAACGGCGCTGGGGGGTGACCCGGTTCGTGGTCCGCAGCGACGCGCTGGATCCGCTCGCGCCGGTCCTGGCCCGGCTGACCTGATCCCACGCTGACGCCCCTGTTGATCAAGAGGTTTGCGTCAGATTCGCGAACCTCTTGATCAACAGGGGCGGGGGGACTCAGCAGCCGATTACCCAGTAGTTGGGGGCGGTTTGCTTGAGGGCGCTGGTGTAGAAGGTGTTGTAGAGGCCCATGCGCTGGTTGGAGCCGTTGGCGTAGGCGTAGCCGCCGGACTGGTAGGCCCGACCGGCCGTCACGTGCGCGTAGTTGCTGGCCGTCACGCAGGTCGGCGGCGTGGTGGGGGTGGCCGTCGGGGTCGGCGTGGGAGTGGCGGTGGGCGTGGGGGTGGCCGTCGGGGTCGGGGTCGGGTTGGTTCCGCCGCCGTTCAGACCGAAGAAGAGCGCGTCACGGTACGTCGAGCAGATGGTGTCCAGGAAGTACGCGCCAGCGGTGCCGCACTGCTCGGCCGCCGAGCCGGGGTCGACGGGGGTGCCGTGGCCCATCCCGGAGATCCGGTAGAGGCGTACGTCGTCGTTGCCGTACACCTCCAGGCTGGTGTTGCCGGGCAGCGACGAGGTGCTGGTCGGGGTCTGCGACACGCCCCGCACGTTGGTCCACTGGTCGCGGGACTCGGTGCCGTTGAGCGGGGTGACGGTGGTGTCCGAGGTGCCGTGCCAGATCGCCACCCGGGGGCGCGGGCCGGTGTAGCCGGAGTACGCGCCACGGACCAGGTCACCCCAGGCGGCCGGGGTCTTGTCCGCGCCCGGGTTCATGCAGCTGAACGCGTTGACCATGCTGGTGGCGCAGCGGTACGGGATCCCCGCGATGATCGATCCGGCGGCGAAGACGTCCGGGTAGGTGGCCAGCATGACCGCGCTCATCGCCCCGCCCGCGGAGAGCCCGCTGACGTAGACCCGCGAGCCGTTCACGCCGAAGTTCGTCTTGGCGTGGTCGACCATCTGCTTGATCGACAGCGCCTCGCCCTGGCCCCGGGTGGTGTCCCCCGCCTCGAAGAAGTTGAAGCAGGAGTTGGCGTTGTTGCCACTGGGCTGCTGGGCGACGATCAGGGCGAACTTCCACTGGTCGGCGTACTTCTGCCAGCCGGAGTTGGCGAAGTAGCCGGAGGCGTTCTGGGTGCAACCGTGCAGCAGGACGACGGCCGGGGAGTTGGCCGGTAGGCCGTCCGGCCGGTAGGCGTACATGGCGAGGTTGCCGGGGTTGGAGCCGAACCCGGTGACCTGGGTCAGGGTGGCGGCCTGGGCGGGTGCGGCGATGGCGACCGCGCCCGCGACGGCGAGGGCAAGCCCGGCGACCGCACCGAGCAGCCGGGTGAGGGTGGACGAGGAGCGGCGCACGGCGGCCTCCTGGAGGGGCGGACTGTGAACTGGGTCACTGTCGAGTTGCCGAGACGTTACGACGACGTGTCGCCGCTATGACATGGGGCACGCTCACACATTCACCACGGACGCTGTGTACCCCAGACCGTCGACGTGGCGGGCGTAATCCGTCCCCAACGGTCCCCTCCTTGCAGGTCTGACCGGCCCGTCCAGGTCCGGTTGGTAACGTCCGCTGCGTGCCGTCCTCCCCGTCGCTGGCCACCGGGCCCGCACCCGCGTCATCGCCGCGCACCGTCCGGGACCGCCGGGCCGACCTGATCGTCGTGCTGGTGGCGCTCGCGCTCGCCGTCTGGGTGACAAGTGGGCTGTGGCGGGACCCGAACACCCGGACGATCACAGTGAACTCCAGCGACCAGGCGCTCTTCGAGTGGCTGCTGGCCTTCGGCGGGCACGCGGTCACCCACGGGGACAACCCGCTCTTCACCTACCTGATCAACGTCCCGGACGGCGTGAACCTCGCGGTCAACACCTCGATCACGGTGTACGCGGTGGTCTTCGCCCCGCTCACGTACCTGATCGGGCCACCGGCGACGTTCCTGGTGATCCTCACCCTGAACCTGCTCGCCACCGCGCTGGTCTGGTACTGGCTGCTCTCCCGGCACCTGGTGCGCAGCCGGCTGGCCGCCGGGATCGGCGCGCTGTTCATCGCCTACTCCCCCGGCATGGTGTCGCACGCCAACGCGCACCTGAACTGGACCGCCGGCTGGCTGGTGCCGCTGCTTATCTGGCGGCTGTTCGCGCTGCGCCGCCCGGGGCACTGGCTGCGCGACGGGGTGATCCTCGGTGTGCTGGTCGCGGTGGCCTTCTCGATCGCCGCCGAGGGGCTCTTCTTCACCGCTCTGGCGCTGGGGGTGTTCGTCGCCATCTGGGCGCTGCACCCGGCCAACCGGGTGGAGGCACGCGCGGCGCTGCCCACCTTCCTGCGCGGGCTCGGAGTGACCGCCGTGGTCGCCGGCGTGCTGCTGTCGTACCCCTTGTGGTTGCACTTCGCCGGGCCACAACGGTTCCACGGCACCGGCTTCGACCCGGTGATCCACTCCGAGGACATCGCGGCGTTCGCCGCCTTCCCGCGCCGCTCGCTGGCCGGCGAGGCCGGGTTGGGCACCTCGCTGGCACCGAACCCGACCGAGGAGAACTCGTTCTTCGGCATCCCGCTGCTGGTGCTCACAGTTGTCTGTTTCGTCGCGCTCTGGCGGCGGGCCGACCCGCACCGCCGCGCCACCCTCTGGGCGCTGGGCGCCCTCGCGCTGATCTTCACGGTGCTCTCCTTCGGGCCGGTCGCCAAGGTCGACGGCCGACGCACCGACGTCCCCATGCCGTTCGACCTGGTCGGACAATTTCCGGTGGTGAACGCCGCGCTTCCGGCCCGGCTGGCGCTTGTCGTCGCGCCCGTGATCGGGCTGTTGCTGGCGTACGTCGTCAACCAGTTACGCGCCGCGCCACCCCGACACCGCACCACGGAGGTGGCCTGGCTGCTGGGCTTCGCGGTGGCCCTGGTGCCGCTGCTGCCCACCCCGCTGCTGACCGACGAACGGGAGCCGATCCCGCGGTTCATCACCTCCGGCACGTGGCGGGACTACGTCTCACCCGACGGGGTGCTGACCCCGGTGCCGCTGACCGTGGACATCTACCCGGACGGCCAACGGTGGCAGGCGTACGCGTTGTCGCACCGGCAGGGCGAGTTCGAGATCCCGGGCGGCTTCTTCCTCGGCCCCGGCGGGCCGGACGGGCGGGGCCGGATCGGCCCGGTGCCGCGCACGCTGAGCGCCTTGATGGACCAGGCCGGCCGTACCGGGCTGGTCCCCATCATCACCGACGGGTCGATCCGGGAGGTCCGGTCCGACCTGCGGCACTGGCGCATCGAGACGGTGGTGCTCGCCGACCAGGTGCACGGCGCGAAGTTCGAGGTTGACGAGGAGGCCCTGCGGCGTACCGCCACCGCCCTGTTCGGCGAGCCGCAACGGGTCGACGACGTCTGGCTCTGGCGCATCCCGCAGGCCGACCAGTAGGCCACTGCACATCGACAGCCACGGCACGTGGCCAGCCGGGGAACATCGGTAGGCACGGCGCGACCGACCGGGGCGCCGCGATCGACCTTCGTGGCTTCTAATGGGGCGATGAGAACCACGGGCAGTCGAGTGCGGCGTGGGGCTGCGGTCGGTGTCGCGCTTGCGCTTGTGGCACTCAGCGCGCCGGCCAGCACGGCCGCGGCCGCTATCAGCACGGCCGGGACGAGCACGGCCGCTGACGGCACCGGCGGCGCGGTGCCGACCCGGGTGCACCAACCGTGGCTGTGGCAGGCCACCGTCGAGCAGCGCCCGACCGGCCCGGCCGCGCTGGTCTTCTTCACCAGCCGCACCCGCTTTCTCGAGTCGACAGGGGTGCTGATCGGCCGGGACGGCGGTTACCGACTGATCCCGCTGCACGTCGCCGAGGACCACGGGCTGCTCTCCCCGGACGGGCGGCACTACCTCCGGCCCTCCGGAGAGTTGCTGGCCCTCACCACCGGCGAGCAGCGCCGTGTGACAGACACCGGCATGCGGCCGTTGGCCTGGTCGCCGGACGGGCAGCGGGTCTTGAGCACCCGCAGCAACGACGACGGTGTGATCAGTTACGGGCCGGACAATCAGCAGCTCAACGACCCGGAAAAGCCCGACGACCTGTTCGTCCTCGACCCGTACCGGGGCACCGAGCAGGTGGTCGCGGCCGGCACCTTCGCCGCGCACGCCGCTGCGGCCTGGTCACCCGGCGGCGACCTGGTGGCTGTCGCCGGCTCACCGGACGTGGCAGCGATGCTCGCCGAACGACAACGGCTGGTGGTCGTCGACCCGACGAACGGCAGTCCTCGCTGGCAGGTCGAGCTGGGCGATCGGCGGATGCTGGCCGGGCCGGCCGCCTGGCAGCCGGACGGCCGGCGGATCGCGTTGCTCGCCTTCGACGGCTGCGCCGGCCTTGGCTGCACGGTCGACCAGACGGCGGCACGCACCTGGCGGATCGAGTTCCTGGACGCCGCCACCGGTCGGGCCGTGGGCCAACCACTGCCGGTCTCCGCGTCGACCACGCAGATCGTCGGTTGGCGCGGGAGCGACCCGGTGGTGAAGCAGGCGATCGAGGCGGACGACGACGAAGACCGGCAGGCCGTCCTCGCCGCGTTGTCGCCCGGCGGCGGCCGGGAGGTCCTGGTGACTGGACCGCCCGGGTCGACCGACCTGGCGGTGCCGGGCGAACTGCTGGCTCGGGCCGCGTTCGGTGGGCCGGATCGGCGGCCGTCGCCGTTCGCCGCCCCGCTCTGGTTCTATCTCGCGCTGGCCGTGCCGACGCTGCTCGCCGTCGCCCTCGCCGTCCGCCGCCTGCGTCGCCGTGGCGTTGCGAGCGGCGCGGCTGCGGCATGACGTCGAACGGCCGGGCCGGGCGGACGCGGTCACCCAACGGTCCGCAGCCCCACAGCGGCAGCGGTGGTGATCTTCCCCGGTGAGGCGGCTCACCAGGGAAGATCGCCCATGGCGGGACTAGGCTGGATGCCGTGACAACGACGACCCCCGGCCTGACGGCCGTCCGTGCCGGCCTGCTCGACTACCAGGCCGCCTGGGACGAGCAGCGGCGCCTGCACGAGTCGGTGGTGGCTGGCGAGCGCGGCGACACCGTGCTCCTGTTGGAGCATCCGAGCGTCTACACCGCGGGCAAGCGCACCGAACCGTGGGACCGGCCCATGGACGGCACTCCCGTCGTCGACGTGGACCGGGGCGGCAAGATCACCTGGCATGGGCCGGGGCAGCTCGTCGGTTACCCGATCCTGCGCCTGCCCGACCCGGTGGACGTGGTCGCCTACGTGCGCCGAACCGAAGAGCTGCTCATCGACGTGTGCGCCGAGTTCGGGCTGACCGCCGGTCGGGTCGAGGGGCGCAGCGGGGTCTGGGTGCCCGAGGACGACCGAGGGCCGGCCCGCAAGGTGGCGGCCATCGGCATCCGGGTGGCCCGCGGCGTCACCCTGCACGGCTTCTCGATCAACTGCGACTGCGACCTGACGTACTTCGACCGGATCGTGCCGTGCGGCATCCGGGACGCGGGCGTCACCTCGCTCACCGCCGAGCTGGGCCGCCCGATCAGCGTCGCCGACGTGCTGCCGGTGGTCGAGCGCCGGCTGTCGACCCTCGTCACGGTCTGAGGCGGGGCCGCGCGTCCGGAATGACCGACGGTCGGCCTACCCTCGGTCGGTGCAGATCGATCTCGTCACCGTCGTCGTCGCCGAGTACGACCCGGCCATCGCCTTCTTCACCGACGTACTCGGCTTCGAGCTGGCCGAGGACTCCCCGTCGCTGACCAACGACGGGCGGCCGAAACGCTGGGTGGTGGTCCGTCCGCCGGGCGGCGGCACCGGGTTGCTGCTGGCTCGCGCTGACGGCCAGCGACAGGAGGCGGCGGTGGGCGACCAGACCCACGGCCGGGTCGGGTTCTTCCTCCAGGTCGACGACTTCGACGCCACCTACCGCCGGATGGTCGAGAAGCACGTCGAGTTCGTCAAGCCGCCGCGCACCGAACCGTACGGCCTGGTCGCCGTCTTTCGGGACATCGCCGGCAATCTCTGGGACCTGCTCGGCCCCGCCTGAGCCCCCGCCGGCCCGCTCCACCGATCGAGTGGGCCGGCAGGGCGCCCCCCTACGGAGTCAGGCGGTGCAGGTCGCGCGGGAACGCGGTGACCTCCCGGATGTTGGCCGCGCCGACCAGCCGGGCCACGAACCGTTCCAGGCCGATGGCGAAGCCACCGTGCGGTGGCATGCCGTGCCGGAACGCGTCCAGGTAGCCGGCGTACGGCTCGACCGGCTCCCCCCGGGCCGCCAACGCCGCCAGGTAGTCGGCGTGCCGGTGCAGCCGCTGCCCGCCGGTGACCAGCTCCAGACCACGAAAGAGCAGGTCAAAACCGTTCGAGTACGCGGGCAGCGCCGGGTCCGGGTGGGTGTAGAAGGGCCGCTTCGCCATCGGGTAGCCGGTGACGAAGAGGAAGTCCGACCCGTGTTCGCGCACTGCCCACTCGCCCAGTGCCCGCTCGTGGGCGGGCGCTAGGTCCGGCTCGTCGGCGGGCGCACCGGCGATCATCAGCGCCTCGGTGAAGTGCACCGCCGGGATCTGCGCCGGCACCTGCGGCGGCGTGACGCCGAGCGTCGCCAGGGCGGCGCCGGCCCGCCCGCTGACCGCGTCCAGCATCCCGGCCACTGTGTCGCGCAGCACCCGCATCACGTCGGAGTGGTCGGCGATGAAGCCCAGCTCCGCGTCGAGCGACGTGTACTGGGCGAGGTGCCGGACGGTGTCGTGCGGCTCGGCCCGGAAGACCGGCCCCACCTCGTAGACGCGTTCGAAGACGCCGACCATCAGCTGCTTGTAGAACTGCGGTGACTGGGCCAGGTACGCGGGCCGGCCGAACCAGTCCAGCGCGAACACGTTCGCCCCACTCTCGGTGCTGGAGCTGACCACCTTCGGTGTGTGGATCTCCACGAAGTCGTGGGCGTCGAGTGCGGCCCGGAAGCCGGCCACCGCCGCCGCCGAGATCCGCAGCGCGGCCGACCGGGTGGGGTGCCGCAGCGCGGTGGGCGCGTTGTCCAGCTGGGTGGGCAGGCTCGCGGTGAGCGCCGGCCGGTACAGGTCGAACGGTGGCGGCGCGGCGGGCGGCCCGAGTGGACGTACCGTCGGGTCGGTCAGCTCGACCCCGGCGGGCGCTGTGTCGTTCGCGGTCGCCGTCGCGGTGACCTCGACGACCGTCTCCTCGGTGAGTTTCTCCAGCTCGGCGCGGACGGCCGGGTCGGTGACGACCACCTGGGCCAGGCCGGTGGCGTCCCGCACGATCAGGAAGGCCACCGACTTGAGCAGTCGGCGGCGGTGCACCCAGCCGGCGATCCGCACTGTCGTGCCGATCCTGGCGGGCAGGTGCTGGGACAGGGTTCGTTGCATGGCGGACTGCTCCTCGGTCGATCGCCACGCCGTCGCCGCCCTGGGGTGGCGAAGCGTCGCATCAGCCCCAGGGAGGTGTGGGCGAGCGGGAACCTCGCGGTGCCACCACACCTTCACCCCCGCCGAAGCGGGGGCCTCTTTCGTCGCCTGATGACCGGGGCCAGCCGGGCGGGCTCTACTGGGCGCGGGTGACCGCGGCCGTTCTTCCCGCAGCTCAGGAGGGTCTTCGCGCCCCGGTGCCAGACCGCCTCTCAGCACCGGCGGCTCTCTGCACTGGCGGGTCGGGGGCTACTCGGCTCCGTCGTCGCTGTTGGCGGTGACCGTAGCACCCGAATCCCGCTCGTGTGACGCACATTTTCGACACCCCGGTGTCCGGCGTCACAACGTTTGGGGCGTGACGCCGGTCGCCTGACGCACATAGACACCTGCCGTCCGGCGTAGGCTCATTTTCGTGACGATCGAGCACTCCGCGCCGACGACCGGCCAGGCAGCGCGCACCGCAACGGCGGCCCCCGAGGGGCGGCGTCTGCTGCGGATCGAGGCGCGCAACGCCGAGACGCCGATCGAGCGCAAACCGCCATGGATCAAGGTCAAGGCCAAGATGGGCCCGGAGTACACCCAGCTGCGCGGGCTCGTCTCGCGCGAAGGGCTGCACACCGTCTGCCAGGAGGCCGGCTGCCCCAACATCTACGAGTGTTGGGAGGACCGGGAGGCCACCTTCCTCATCGGCGGTGACCAGTGCACCCGGCGCTGCGACTTCTGCCAGATCGACACCGGCAAGCCGGCCGAGTTCGACGCCGACGAGCCGCGCCGGGTCGCCGAGTCGGTCGTCTCGATGGGGCTGCGCTACGCCACCATCACCGGTGTCGCCCGTGACGACCTGCCCGACGGCGGTGCCTGGCTGTACGCCGAGACCGTCCGACAGATCCACGCCCTGCAGCCCGGCTGCGGCGTCGAGCTGCTGATTCCCGATTTCAACGCCGTTCCCGAGCAGTTGGCCGAGGTCTTCGGTTCCCGCCCGGAGGTGCTGGCCCACAACGTGGAGACCGTGCCGCGCATCTTCAAGCGCATCCGGCCGGCGTTCCGCTACGACCGCTCGCTGGACGTGATCCGGCAGGCCCGCGCCGACGGTCTGGTCACCAAGAGCAACCTCATCCTCGGCATGGGCGAGGAGCGGGCCGAGGTCTCGCAGGCGCTGCGCGACCTGCACGACGCCGGCTGCGAGCTGATCACCATCACGCAGTACCTGCGCCCCTCGCCCCGGCACCACCCGGTGACCCGCTGGGTCAAGCCGGAGGAGTTCGTGGAGCTGCGCGAGGAGGCCGAGGAGATTGGCTTCGCCGGGGTGATGAGCGGGCCGCTTGTGCGTTCGTCGTACCGGGCCGGTCGGCTCTACCAGCAGGCCATCGACGCCCGCGCCGCCGCCTCGGTCGCCACCGTCAGCTGACTCCGCCGGCAGCGCCGCCCGGCCGTTCGGCGTCCGAGTGTCATGATCCTGTGATGACCGTCGGCGTACGCGAGCAGCCGCGCGGCGCGGGCTCGCCTCGCCCGCGACCCGGCGCACGTCCCGGCCTGGTCGGTTGGCTCGCCGGGTTGGCAGTGCTCGCCGGGGTGGGTTACCGGCTCTGGCTGCTGGTGCAGGCCGCGCCGTCGACGAACAGCGACGAGGCCACCATGGGGCTGGCCGCGCTGCACATCGCCCGGGGCGAGGACTTCCCGGTCTGGTTCTACGGCCAGCAGTACATGGGCACGCTGGAGGCGTACCTTGCCGCGCCGGTGTTCGCCCTGGCCGGTGGGCCGTCGCTGCTCGGTCTGCGGCTGCCCACGCTGGCGCTGTACGCGCTGTTCCTGCTGCTGGCCTGGCGGTTGACGCTGCGGCTGACCGGGGACCGGTGGTTCGGGCTGCTGATGGTGGCGCTGCTGGCCCTCGGCTCCGACCGGATCGTCAAGAACCAGCTGATCGCCGGCGGCGGCTACCCCGAGATGAACGCGGCAGGGGCGGCGTTGGCCCTGCTCGCCGTGGACTTGGCCACCGGTCGGCCGGGGCGGCGAACGGCCGACGCCGCGCGATCCCACGGGCTGACGAACGGCACCGGGCGCCCCGGCTGGCGGTTGGCGGGCTGGGTGACGTGGGGGTTCCTGGCCGGGCTGATGCTCTGGGTCGACCCGCTCGTGCTGCCGTACGTCGCGGCGACCGGCGCCGTGCTCGTCGGGTTCTGCCGCCGGGAGCTGCGGGGTGCCGCCGGAGCGCTGCTCGGGGCGGCGGCGGTGCTGGGGGCGGCCCCGCTGCTGCTGCACAGCCTGCTGACCGGGCGCAACCCGCTGCACGCAGTGCTCGCGGCCAGCGGCGCGAACGCCAGCGCGGGCTGGCCGGACCGGCTGCACGGCGGCCTGGTCCTCGGCCCCGCGCTGGGGATGGGCTTCTGCGCCCCCGGGCAGTGCGCCACCTGGCAACTGTGGTGGGCGCTCGCCCTGCCGGTGCTGCTGGCCATCGCCGCCGCCACCGCCTGGCGGGCCCTGCGCACCCCCGACCCGGCCGCTGTGGCCCCCGGCGCGGCGTCGCCTCGGGTGGCGGCGGCGGTCCGGCTGGCGCTGGTGCTGGCCACGGTGGCCACCCTCGGCGCGTACACAGTGAGCAGCTCCGCCGGGCTCACCCCGGTGGAGAGTTCCCGCTATCTGTCCTGCCTGCTCATCTCCCTGCCGGCGCTGCTCTGGCCGGTGTGGACGGTGGCCCGGCGCGGGCTGCGTCCGGAGGCGACCGGCCGGCACGGCGTCGGGTCGACCCTGGCCCGGTCGGTCGCTGTGGTGGTGCTCGCCGCCACGCTGGGCACCGCCGCCCACGCCACCTGGCGGGCAACGCAGACCGTCCCGGCCACCCGGGCCGCCGAGGCCCGACACACCGAGTTGGTGAGCACCCTGCGTCAGCTCGGCGTACGACACGTGCGGGCCGGCTACTGGACCTGCAACCGGCTTACCTTCGCCAGCGCGGAGCAGGTGGTCTGCGCCGTCGTCGACGACACCCTGCGCCC
Source organism: Micromonospora sp. NPDC005171 (assembly GCF_040608575.1). Classification (NCBI taxonomy): domain Bacteria; kingdom Bacillati; phylum Actinomycetota; class Actinomycetes; order Micromonosporales; family Micromonosporaceae; genus Micromonospora; species Micromonospora sp. NPDC005171. Next base: position 195,810 of record NZ_JBEXIM010000009.1, read on the forward strand.
CGGGTTCGACCGTTACCCCGTGTACCGCCGGGAGGTGGACAGCGCGGCGGCACCGGCGTGGGTCGCGCCGGCCGGGTCGCCCCTCGCGGAGGTGCTCGACGAGCGGCAGCGAGTCACGCCGGGCAGTCTCGACCTGGTCACCGTCGAGGGTTGGCGCATCTACCTGCCGCGCTGATCTTGGCGGTACGCGTCAGCGCGGCAGCCTCGATGCGCGGCGCGGCGGTTCCGGTGCGCGCGTCAGCGCGGCAGCCTCGATGCGCGGCGGTCCCGATGCGCGCGTCAGCGCGGCGACCTCGGTGCGCGCGCGTCAGCTCGGCGCGGTGGTCTCGGTGAGCAGGCCGAGGCGGTGGGCCAGCGCGGCGGCCTCCACCCGGTTGGTCACGCCCAGCTTCGCGATGATCCGGGAGACGTGCACGCTTGCCGTCTTCGGCGAGATGAACAACCGCTCGGCGATCCGGCTGTTGCTGTGCCCCTCCGCTACCAACCGCAGCACCTCCCGCTCCCGGGCAGTCAGCAGATCCGCGCCGGCCTTACCTCCGGGCGCACCACGCAGGCCGACCCGCCGCGCCAGGGTGGCGGCCGCCTCGACCAGCGGCGCGGCACCCAGTCGCCTGCCGATCTCGGTGGCCTCGGTGACCGCCGCCGCCGTCTCGTCGCGTTCCCCGGCTGCCGCGGTCGTCTCGGCCAACGCCAGCAGCGCCCGGCCCAGCGGGTAGGGCTGCCCGTCGGCCCGCCACGCGTCGACCGCCGCACGCCACGCCGGCAGCGCCTGGTCGCCGACCGCGAGCAGCGCGGTGACCTGGGCGGCGTGCGCACGGGCCGCCGGGTGCCGCGCCGGCAGGTCGGCGGCGAGCGCCGCCACGGTGGCGGCCAACTCCCGGTCACCCACGCGGGCCGCGGTACGCGCGGCGGCGCTGAGCACCGGCCAACCCTCCCGGGGCAGTTGCGGCAGGCTTCCGTCGGCCACCGCGACGCGGGCCGCCCGTACCGCCTCGACCTTGTCGTCCGCGGCCAGCGCCGCCTCGATCGCCAGCTCGTGCAGGGGCAGTCTGTGGTTCGGCCACAGGTACGGCCGGTTGAGGAAGGTGAGCGCCCGGTCCACCAGCTCGTCGGCGCCCGGATGGGCGCGGGCCAGCCGCAGCCCGGCGCCCAGCTGGAGCCAGTGCAGTCCGGTGACGCCGGACAGGTCGATCCGGGCGGCCTCCGCGCAGACCGCCTCGGCCTCGTCCCACCGACCCAGCGCGATGAGCGCCTCGGCCCGGTTGGAGAGCAGGTACGCCCCGGTGGAGCGGCTGATCCCCACCCGTCGCGCCTCGGCCACACCAGCCTCGGCGGCCTGCGCGGACTCGGCGTAGCGGCCCAACTCGCAGAGCATGTCCGACTCGAACACCAGGGCGAGCACCAGAGTCGGCGCGTCCCCCGCCGCACGGGCAGCGGCGGCGGCCTGGCCCAACTCGGCCAACCCGCCGGTCAGGTCCCGCTCACCGTGACAGAGCAGCGCGATCCGCGTCGACAGCAGGGCCACGTGTTCGCCGAGCGCCTCGGCGTCAGTGGCGGCCTCGGCTGCCACCCGGGCCGCCTTCTGCGGGTCGATCTTGACCAGGTGGGTGGCGATGTCGGCGAGCAGCCGGACCCGCTCCGCGCCGGGCGGGCCACCGGCAGCCAGCCGGTACGCCTCGTCCAGCTCACGGCTGCCGTCACTCTTGCCGAGCAGGGCCAGCAGTCGACCGCGCTGGTCCAGCAGACGGGCGGCGCGCAGCGGCGCGGCGTCGGCGTCCACCTCGGCCAGCCCGGCCCGGGTCAGGGTGATGGCCCGACTGAAGTCGCCGGCGGTCACCGCGGCGTCCATGGTCTGCTCCAGCAACGCCAGGTGATCCATGCCGAGCAGGTCGGCGGCGTCCGGCACCAGTTCCCACAACTCCAGCGCCCGCTCCAGCAGTCGGCGCTGCTCGGCGTACGCGTACCGGTCGGCGGCCGCGCACGCGGCGGCTCGTGCGGCGACGAGGGCACGCGGGTGGTCGTGCGCGGCGTGCCAGTGGTGGGCGATCTCGGCCGGGGCCCGGCCGGCGGCGACCAGGTGCGGCTGGGCCTCGATGGCGGCGGCGAAGCGGGCGTGCAGCCGGGCGTGTTCACCGGGCAGCAGCTCGTCGTGCACGGCCTCGCGGACCAGCGCGTGTCGGAACTCGTAGTCGCCGTCCGGGTCGGCCACCACCAGCTGGGCGGCGACGGCGGCGCGCAACGCGTCCTCCAGCTCGGCATCGGGCAGCCCGGCGACCTCGGCGAGCAGGTCGTGGGCGAAACGGGTGCCGCCGGCGGCTGCGATCCGCAACACCCGCTGGGCCGGCTCGGGAAGCCGGTCCACCCGGGCCAGCAGCAGGTCACGCAGTGTCTCGGGGAGGGCCGCGCAGCCGATCGGGTCGCCGGCGACGGCCAACTCCTCGATGAAGAAGGGGTTGCCCTGGGTGCGCTCGTGGACATCGTCGACGGCACGGGCGAGCGGCTCGGCGCCGAGCAGGTCGGCGAGGATCGCGGCGGTGCCGTCGCGGTCCAGGCGGCCCAGCTCGACCCGCTCCACCCCACGGGCCCGATCCAGCTCGGCGAGGAACGGGCGCAGCGGATGCCCACGCTGCAACTCGTCGGTGCGGTAGGTGCAGACCAGCAGTAGTCGGCCCGGCCTCGCCGCCCGGACGAGGAAGCCGATGAGGTCGCGGGTGGAGCGGTCGGCCCAGTGCAGGTCCTCGATGATCAGGACCAGCGGGCGGGCATCGGCCAGCCGCTGGAACAGCTCGGCGACCAGGTCGAACAGGTAGCCGCGCGGGGCGTCGCTGAGGGCGACGGCACGCGGGCCGGCCAGCGTCGCGGAGGCGCGGCCCAGCTCCGGCAGGAGGGGGGCGAACTCCGCCTCGTAGCCGGCGAAGACCTCGGGGCCGTCGGCGCGGAGCACCGCGCGCAACGCGGCGGCGAACGGGGCGAACGGCAGACCCGCCTCCCCCAGCTCCAGGCACTGGCCGACGAGCACCCGCGCCGCGCCGTCGGTGGCCCAGCCGGCGAACTCCTCCAACAGCCGGGTCTTACCCACGCCCGCCTCGCCGCCGACCAGCACGGTGGTCGGCTCACCGGCCCGTGCCCGGCCCAGCGCGTCCCGTAGCGCGGCGGTCTCGCGGTGACGCCCGACGAGGACGGAGCTGGCGGCGCGTACGGTCACGTGTTCGAGCATGCCATGGCGGCCCGACCCGCCGGCCCCGCCGATCGGCCGGTGGCCGGGCGGCGGGGTCGGATCGGGTCGAGCGACCAGCCCGGCGGGCGCCGGGGACGTGGGAGATAGGAAGAGCGACGGGGAGGGAAAGAAAAT
>NZ_JBEXIM010000010.1:0-196732 GCF_040608575.1 Micromonospora sp. NPDC005171
TAGTTTCAAGATCATAGTCCCCCCCCCCGTGGGGTAGTTAGTGTTGGTGCGTCGGCCGCCGCCCCCGCGCGCCTCCCGCGGCCCGGTCAGCTCACGTTGGCCGGGCCGAGGACGCTCTTCAGGTCTCCCATCAGCGCGGTCGTCGCCGCCACCCGGAACGGGCCCAGCCGCAGGGTGGTGGTGCGCCCGCCGTTCTGGAGTTTGACGTGCACCTCGGTGTCGCCGGGGTGCAGCACCAGGGTTTCCTTGAGTTTCTCCACCAGCGGTGGTGTGCACCTGTGCACCGGGATGGTGAGGGTGACCGGCTTGTTGGTGGCGCTGGTGCTGACGTCCGGCATGGACATGTCCATCGCCATGATCCGTGGGGTGTCGTCGCGGCGGTCCACCCGACCCTTGACCACCACGATGGCGTCCTCGGCGATGTACTGCCCGATCACCTCGTAGGTGTTCGGGAAGAACAGCGTCTCCACCCCACCGGCGAGGTCCTCCAGGGTGGCCGACGCCCACGCCCGGCCCTGCTTGGTGACCCGCCGCTGCACCCCGGAGAGGATGCCGGCGAGGGTGACGACCGCCCCGTCGGGCACCGCGCCGTCCTCGGCCAGGGAGGCGATGGTGGTGTCGGCCGCCGCGTTGAGGATGTGCTCCAGGCCGAACAGCGGGTGGTCGGAGACGTACAGGCCGAGCATCTCCCGCTCGAAGGCCAGCTTGTCGCGCTTATCCCACTCGCTGTCGCCGATGGTCGGCATCACAGTGGTGCTGCCGGTGTCGGCGTCACCGAAGCCGGCGCCGAAGAGGTCGTACTGGCCGACGGCCTCCTTGCGCTTGACGTCGGCGTACGCGTCGATCGCGTCGGCGTGCACCGCGAGCAGGCCCTTGCGGGGATGGTCGAGGGAGTCGAACGCGCCCGCCTTGATCAGCGATTCGATCGTCTTCTTGTTGCAGACCACCGCGTCCACCTTGGACAGGAAGTCGTAGAAGTCGGTGTAGTCGCCCTTCTCCTGGCGGCACCGCATGATCGAGGCGACGACGTTCGCACCGACGTTGCGGACCGCGGCAAGGCCGAAGCGGATGTCCTTGCCGACCGGCGTGAACGGCCCGGCCGAGGTGTTCACGTCCGGCGGCAGCACCTGGATGCGCATCCGGCGGCACTCGGACAGGTAGAGCGCCATCTTGTCCTTGTCGTCACCGACGGACGTGAGCAGCCCGGCCATGTACTCGGCCGGGTAGTGCGCCTTCAGGTACGCCGTCCAGTAGGAGACCAAGCCGTACGCGGCGGAGTGCGCCTTGTTGAAGGCGTACCCGGCGAACGGCACCAGGACGTCCCAGACCGCCTGGATCGCCTCGTCGGAGTAGCCGCGCTCGCGGCAGCCGTCCCGGAACGGGATGAACTCCTTGTCGAGGATCTCCTTCTTCTTCTTACCCATGGCCCGGCGCAGCAGGTCCGCCTGACCGAGGGTGTAGCCGGCGAGGATCTGCGCGGCGCGCTGCACCTGCTCCTGGTAGACGATCAGGCCGTGGGTGGGCGCCAGGATCTCCCGCAGCGGCTCCTCCAGCTCCGGGTGGATCGGCGTGATCTCCTGGAGGCCGTTCTTGCGCAGCGCGTAGTTGGTGTGCGAGTCGACGCCCATCGGGCCCGGCCGGTACAGCGCCAGGACGGCGGAGATGTCCTCGAAGTTGTCCGGCTTCATCAACCGCAGCAGCGACCGCATCGGCCCACCGTCGAGCTGGAACACGCCCAGGGTGTCACCGCGGGCCAGCAGCTCGTACGCGGCCTTGTCGTCCAGCGGCAGGCCCAGCAGGTCGAGCTTGCGGCCGTGGTTCAGCTCGATGTTCTTGACCGCGTCGTCGATGATCGTCAGGTTGCGCAGGCCGAGGAAGTCCATCTTCAGCAGCCCGAGCGACTCGCAGGTCGGGTAGTCGAACTGCGTGATGATCGCCCCGTCGGCGTCACGGCGCATCAACGGGATGTGTTCGATGATCGGCTCGGCGGACATGATGACGCCGGCGGCGTGCACACCTGTCTGCCGGATCAGCCCCTCGATGCCCTTAGCCGTGTCGATCACCTTGCGGACGTCCGGGTCGGAGTCGTACAGGCCGCGGATCTCGCCCGCCTCGGCGTAGCGGGGGTGCTTGTTGTCGAAGATGCCGGTGAGCGGGATGTCCTTGCCCATCACCGCCGGTGGCATCGCCTTGGTGATCCGGTCGCCGACCGCGTACGGGAAGCCGAGGACCCGGGCCGAGTCCTTGATCGCGGCCTTCGCCTTGATCGTGCCGAAGGTGGCGATCTGGGCGACCTTGTCCTCGCCCCACTTGTCGGTGACGTACTTGATCACCTCGCCGCGCCGACGCTCGTCGAAGTCGATGTCGACATCCGGCATCGAGACCCGCTCGGGGTTGAGGAACCGCTCGAAGATCAGGCCGTGCTGGATCGGGTCCAGGTCGGTGATGCCCAGCGCGTACGCGACGAGGGAACCGGCGGCCGAACCGCGGCCCGGGCCCACCGCGATGCCCTGGTTCTTCGCCCACTGGATGAAGTCGGCGACCACCAGGAAGTAGGACGGGAAACCCATCTGGTTGATGACGCCCAGCTCGTACTCCGCCTGGACGACGTGCCCCTCCGGGATGCCGTTCGGGTAGCGGCGGGCCAGGCCGGCGAAGGTCTCCTTGCGGAACCAGGACTCCTCGGTCTCCCCCTCCGGGACCGGGAAGCGCGGCATCAGGTTGTGGAACTCGAACATGCCGGTCGGGTCGACCTTCTCGGCGACCAGCAGGGTGTTGCGGCAGCCCTCCTGCCACAACTCGGACGAGTCCACAGCGCGCATCTGGTCGGCGCTCTTGATGAAGTAGCCGCCGCCTTCGAACCGGAACCGGTTCGGGTCGTCGATGTTGCTGCCGGTCTGTACGCAGAGCAGCACGTCGTGGGCGGTGGCCTGCGCCTCGTGGGTGTAGTGGGAGTCGTTCGTGACCACCGGCGGGATGTCCAGCTTGCGGGCGATCTCGGTGAGCCCCTCGCGGACCCGACTCTCGATGGAGAGGCCGTGATCCATGATCTCCAGGAAGTAGTTGTCCTTGCCGAAGATGTCCTGGTAGCTGGCGGCGACCTTGAGGGCCTCGTCGAACTGGCCCAGCCGCAGCCGGGTCTGCACCGCGCCGGACGGGCAGCCGGTGGTGGCCATGATCCCCTCGGCGTGCTCGGCGATCAGCTCCATGTCCATCCGGGGCCACTTGACGTAGTGCCCCTCCATGGAGGCGCGGGAGTTGAGGGTGAAGAGGTTCTTCAGGCCCTGCGCGTTCTTCGCCCACATGGTCTTGTGGGTGATCGCGCCGTTACCGGAGATGTCGTCACTCTTCTGCTCCGGGCGACCCCACTTGACCCGCGCCTTGTGATAGCGCGACTCCGGCGCCACGTACGCCTCGACGCCCAGGATCGGGGTGATCCCGGCGGCCATCGCCTGGTTGTAGAAGTCGTTCGCGCCGTGCATGTTGCCGTGGTCGGTGATCGCCACGGCGGACATGCCCAGCCGCTTGGCCTCGGCGAACAGGTCCTTCAAGCGGGCCGCTCCGTCGAGCATCGAGTACTCGGTGTGCACGTGCAGATGCGCGAACGAATCGGCCATGCGTGGCGCCCCCCGGCAGTGTGGATCTTGTTGGTCGGAACCGACCGGGACCTACCCTACCGAGGTGATCTCGGCGGCTCCACCGTCCGCGCCGAGGGTGGTCCTCGTCTCCTGATCGGCTCCGGATGGGCCTAGTCTCAACCCCATGGCGAGGTACTACGACGTACACCCGGAGAACCCACAACCCCGGGTCATCGGGCAGGTCGCCGACCTGATCCGCGGCGATGGGCTGGTCGCCTACCCGACGGACTCCTGCTACGCGCTCGGCACCCGACTGGGCAACCAGGACGGGCTGGACCGGATCCGGCAGATCCGGCACCTCGATGATCGGCACCACTTCACGCTGGTCTGCCACGACTTCGCCCAGCTCGGTCAGTTCGTCCAGATCAGCAACTCGGTCTTCCGCCTGGTGAAGGCGTCCACCCCGGGCAGCTACACGTTCATCCTGCCGGCCACCAGGGAGGTGCCCCGCCGGATGCTGCACCCGAAGAAGCGGACCGTCGGCGTGCGGGTGCCCCGGCACACAGTCACCCAGGCGCTGCTGGCCGAGCTGGCCGAGCCACTGGTGTCGAGCACGCTGGTCCTGCCCGGCGACGAGGAGCCGATGACCCAGGGTTGGGAGATCAAGGAACGGCTCGACCACCAGCTCGACGGGGTGCTCGACGCCGGCGACTGCGGCAAGGAGCCGACCACCGTGATCGACCTGTCCGGGCCCGAGCCGGAGATCCTGCGCCGGGGCGCCGGGGACGTGTCCCGCTTCGAGTAGCCCCGCCGGTTCGCGTCGGGTGCCGGACGGTACGGGGCCGTCGCGGTGGCACCGGTCGTACGCTCAGGGATCGGCACCGGCGAGCATTGGACATCCGGCATGCCCGACGCTGACGACATCGACGCCCTGGCCCGGTCCGCCGCGCACGGCGACCCGGCTGCGCTGAACGCCCTGCTGGTCGCGGTGCGTCCGGAGGTGCTGCGGCTGTGCGCCCGGTTCCTGCCCAGCCGGGAGGACGCCGAGGAGGCCTGCCAGGACACCTTGCTGGCGTTGGCCGGCGGCATCACCCGGTTCGAGGGGCGCTCCTCGTTCCGCACCTGGCTGCACCGGCTGACCGCCAACCGGGCCCGCTCCACGTACCGCACGCTGCGCCGCCGCTGCCGACTGGAGGCCGGCGGCGTGCCGGTGCCCGACCAGGCCGACCCCCGACGGACCAGCGTGGTCGCGGGCACCCGCCTCGACCTGCTCGACGCCTTCGACTCGGTCCACCCCGACCTCGCCGAGGTGGTCGCCCTACGCGACGTCCTGGGGCTGAGCTACCCCGAGATCGCCGCCCTGCTCGACGTGCCGGTGGGCACTGTGAAGTCCCGGTTGCACCTGGCCCGACGGCAGGTCCGGCAACGACTGGGCACCGAATGAACCCCGCCGCGCGACGCCGCCCGTTCCGCCGGCTCCTCGCCGGTGGCGTCGTCCTCGTCGCCGCCGTGGCGGTCGCGGCCTGCGGCGCCGACCCGGTCGCGCCGCTGCCCGTGCAACCACCCGCGGAGTCCCGACCGTCGCCGACCCCCTCGGCCATCCCGGCGCCCACCGCAGCACCGTCCCGACCGCCGCCGACCAGCGGCCGTCCGATCGCGGCACCGCCCGCCCGAACCACTGCCAGGGGTACGCCGCACCGCCCGGCCCCCACACCGACCGCGCGGACCACGAGCTGCCAGGGCGCCGTCCGCTACGACCTGCCGCTGGCCGAGACCGAGCTCGAGCTGCTGCGGTCCCTCTGCTTCGCCACCGGCGCGGTGCTGCGAATCCAGGGCATCGGCCCCGGCCTCGTCACCGTCGACCGCCCGGAGTTGGTCTCGCAGCACTACGAGGCCGGCGTGGTGGACATCCGGTTCGTCCGCCCTGGCACTGTCGACGTCAGGATCCCGAAGGATGCCCGGGAACACACCATCACAGTGGTGGTCCGCTAGTCACCGTTCGTCAGCACCGCGGCGGCCCCGCTACCGCACCCGCACGCCGTCGAGCAATGTGTCCACGAAGTCGGGCCCGCCGTCCACCGGTGGCACTACCTGCACGTACACCAGAGCGCCGTGGCCCGGATGCCGCCCGGCCGACTCGACGATCCGCGGCCGGCCCCGGTCGCAGCGGTACGCCACCACTGTCCACTCGACGCCCGCCTGCCGGGTGGTGCGCGCCGGCGCGGACGCGCAGTCCCCGTGTGTGCGCTCGGCCAGGAACCCGGCAGGCGTGGTGCGCGCCGCCGTGCTGGCCGAGACGCCGACGAACGCGCCGGGCACGCCGGGGTCGGCAGCCCATCGGCGGGGCTGCGGCGACATCACCAGCGCCGGTTCCGCTTCGCCGTCGGCGTCGTACTGACCGGCCCAGGTCGCCCCGGTGGCCGACCAGCCGTCCGGCAACGTCACGGTGAGCGGTCCGGCGGTGTACGTGTCACGTTCGGCCCCGGTGTGGCCCGGCTCGGCGCCCACCACGGCGACGGCCGCGACGGCTGCCCCGGCCAGCAGCATCCGGTACGGGCGACGGGCCACCGGACCGGGTGACGGCGGCTGCCGTACGGCGGTGGCCCGGTCGAGCGCGGCGTGCAGCGCGGCGGCGTCCGGATAGCGGTCGCCCGGCCGGTGGGCGGTGGCGCAGACAAGCACCGCCGCCACCCGCGCCGGCACGCCGTCGCGCAGTCGCAGGGCGCCGGCCGGTCTGGGCCTGTCGGGCCCGGGATCGGCGGCGAGCAGCCGGATCCCGAGCCGACCGAGCCCGTACACGTCCGCGCGGGTGTCGATCACCGCGCCCGGGTCGTCCTGCTCCGGTGCCATGTAACCGGGGGTACCGGCCCGGGCGGTGAGGCCGGAGGCGGCGGCGAGCGCCTTGGCGAGACCGAGGTCGGCGATGAGCACCCGCTCGGTGCCGGAGGCCGCCCCGGTGGCATGGAACAGGATGTTGCCGGGGGTGAGGTCGCGGTGCACGACACCGTGTCGGTGCAGCACGCTCACGCCTGCGCAGACCTCACCCAGCAGGCGCAACGCCGCCGGCACGGAGATCTCACCAAGAGCCAGCCGGTCGCGCAGGCTGCCGCCGTCCGCCCAGGCCAGCACGGCGTACGGCCGCCCGTCGGGCAACTCACCGACGGCGTGCACCCGGACCAACCGCTCGTGCTCCAGCCGGCGCAGCAACCGGGCCTCGTCGAGGAAGCGTTCCCGGACCCGCAGGTCGTGGCTCCAGTTCTCGGCCAGCACCTTGATCGCCACGTACCCGTCGAGCATCGGGTCGTGGCCCAGCCAGACGGTCGCGAACGATCCGACGCCCAGCAGCCGCTCGATGGCGTAGGGCCCGATCCGTTGCGGAGCCGTCACCGCGTCACCCCCCGGCCAGCACGGTCGGTCGGCGTTTCTCTGCACAGTAGACCGGGCTGATCGCAATTCCGACGAACCGTTGGCCCTGACGCGGTGACTAAGAGGGCAGGAGACCCATCACCGAAGGAGCCATCATGAACCGTCCCGCGATCCTCCTCACCGCCGCCGCGTTGGCACTCGGCACGCTCGTCCCGGCGAGTGTCGCCGGCCCGGCGGCGGCCGCGCCCCCGACCGAGGGCGTGGGTGCCTCGGCGTCCGGCCCGCTCGCCGCCGCCGTCGGGCACCGCCACCCGCAGGTGCTCAGCGTCCGCGGCGCCGGCGTGTACCGCATCGGTGCCAGCCTGGCGGCGCTCACCACGAACGGGCACATCGACTGGACCGCGCCGGGCTGCGGCGGGGTGGTGCACGCCGGCGCGACCGGATCCTGGGCGGGCGTGATCCTGCTGGCCTTCCGCAACGGGCGACTGGTGGAGGTCGGTACGGCCACCGCGCCGCCGCGGTCCCCCGCCGGCGCCACTGTCGGCATGTCCTTCGACGAGTTGGAGGCGATCTACGGCCGGCGGGGTTCGCTGATCCGCAACGACGCCGGGGACGCCGAGGCGTACCTGGTCCGGATCGGGTCGCGGGTGGAGCTGTTCACCGGGCACCCGATCCGGCCCGGGGTGGGCTACTTCCAGGTCGGGCCGGCCAGCTTCGTCGAGCGGAACTTCCGGCAGGGCGTGTCCTGCTGACTTGTCCCAGGTGCGGGGCGTCCGGTGTCCACCGGGCGCCCCGCACGTCGTCTCCGCTCGAACGAACCTTGGTCGGACACGATGATGTCGCCGTAGACAACACTGTGTGGCACACACTATGGTGTGACACATGGTTAGCGAGGACGTTCTACGGACGCACCTACAGGAGTTGCGTCGAGGCACCGTCGTGGTGGCCAGCCTGGTCGCGCTACGCCGACCGGACTACGGCTACGCACTGCTGCAACGGCTCACCGACCACGGCTTCCCGGTCGACGCCAACACGCTCTACCCGCTGCTACGCCGCCTGGAGGACCAGGGGCTGCTGACCAGCGAGTGGAACACCGAAGAGAGCCGACCGCGCAAGTTCTACCGGACCAGCGACGAGGGCGAGTCGATGCTGAGCCGGCTCCTCGACGACCTCGCCGCCGTGCAGACCTCCATCACCGGGCTGATCCAAGGAGTGGACCGATGAACACCCTGACCGACCGCTACCTCGCCGCCACCCTGCGCTCGGTGCCCGCCCAGCGCCGCAACGAGATCGCCAGCGAGCTGCGGGCCTCCATCGACGACATGATCGAGGGTCGGACCGATGGCGGGCAGGACGCCACGACTGCCGAGCGGGAGGTGCTCACCGAGCTGGGCAACCCCGATGTGCTGGCCGCCCGGTACGCCGACCGTCGGCTGCAACTCATCGGCCCGACCTACTACCTGCTCTGGCTGCGACTGCTGAAACTGCTGCTCAGCTTCATCCCGGCGCTCGTCGGCACGATCTTCGCCGTGGTCCAGGTGGCGGAAGGAAAGGGCTTCGGCGCCATCGGGCCCGGCCTCGTGGTGGCCATGCAGGTGGCCGTGCAGATCACCTTCTGGCTCACCCTGACCTTCGCCATCATCGAGCGCACCCAGACGGCCGTGGCCCTGCCGGAGTGGACAGTCGACCAGCTGCCCGACGCACCGGTGCGACGAGGCATCCCCCTCGCCGACACCATCGCCTCAGTGGTCATGCTGGCGGTGACCATCGGATACCTGCCGTTGCAGCAGTTCCACTCCTGGGTGCGCGACACCAACGGCGAGAACATTCCGATCCTCGACCCGGCACTGTGGTCGTTCTGGCTGCCGGCATTGATCGTCGTGCTCGTCGCCAGCGCGATCTTCGAGGTCGTCAAGTACCGGATCGGACGCTGGACCTGGACCCTGTTCGGCGTCAAGGCGCTACTCAACCTGGCGTTCTCGGTGCCGCTGATCTGGCTGGCGCTCTCCGACCGGCTGCTCAACCCGGCCCTGGCCGAGCGCCTCAGCTGGCTGGCGGACACTGACAACCGCGACGTCCTCGCAGCGATCATCGCAGTGACCACGGCCGTGATCATGATCTGGGATCTGATCGACACCGCGATCAAGACCCGCCGGCAGACGGCGTGAGCGACACCCCACCCGACGGCCCGGCGCGTACCCCGCGCTGGGCCGTCGCCCGTCGTGGTGAGCGCGGCGACATCGGCCCGCCCGGTTGGAGGGCCTGGCGGACGACGTGGCATCGTTCCCGGATGACAGTGGCACCGCGACCGGAATGGCGTCGTCCCGGTCCGACGGCGGAGCAGCGCCGAAACGACATTTGGATCGGCCTGGGAATGACCGGGCTGGCGCTGGTCAGTCTGACCCTGGCCCGCAGCACCGGAGCGTTCCTGCTGGGCCCACCGCCGTCCGGGCTGGAGCAGCTGTTCTGGACCGTCGCGGTGACCCTGCCGCTGATCTGCCGACGACGCTGGCCGACCGCGACCCTGCTGGTCGTCGCCGTGGCGTTCATCGCCGCGCAGGCACGCTCGGCCCCGGAGACCCAGTTCTCCTCCTGGGCACTGTTCTGCGCCCTCTACACCGTCGGCGCCTGGGGGCAGGACCGGCGGCTCTCCCGCCGGCTGCGCATCGTCGTGATCGCCACCATGTTCGCCTGGCTCGGGGTCTACTACGCGGTGATGATCGACCACATCCCACCCGGTTCCTTCGCCGACGCGGTCGGGCCGGTGCCACCGGTGCTCGCCGCGATGGTCACCGGCGTCCTGCTCAACGTGCTGGTCTTCGGCTTCGCGTACTTCTTCGGCGAGACCGCGTGGGTGGCCGCGGGCCGCGAGCACCAGCTGCGCGCGCAGGCCGAGGACCTGCGCCGGTCGCAGGCCGAGGCCCGGGAACGGGCGGTGCTCGGCGAACGGGTCCGGATCGCCCGGGAGCTGCACGACGTGGTCGCCCACCACGTGTCGGTGATGGGCGTGCAGGCGTCCGCCTGCCGCCGGGTGTTCGACCGCGACCCGGCCAAGGCCCGCACGGCGCTGACCGCCATCGAGCAGAGCGCCCGCACCGCCGTCGACGAGCTGCGTCGGATGCTCGGCGTGCTGCGGACCTCCGCCGGCACCGACGCCACGCCGCCAGCGGCCGGCGGCGTCGAACGGATCGACGAGCTGGTCGAGCGGGCTCGGGCCGCCGGGCTGACGGCCACCCTCGGGGTGTACGGGGACCCGGTCGCGTTGCCCGAATCGGTCTCCCAGACGGCCTACCGGGTGACGCAGGAGGCGGTAACCAACACCCTGAAGCACGCCGAGGCGGCCCTGTTGGACGTGCGGGTCCGGTACCTGGCCCGGGAGGTGGAGGTCGACGTGACCGACGACGGGCGGGGCGGTGGCTGGGCCACCACCGTCGGGTTGGGACTGATCGGGATGCGTGAACGGGTCAACGCCCACGACGGCGACCTGGAGGCCGGGCCGCGGGCCGGCGGCGGCTGGCGGGTACGCGCCCGCTTCCCGCTCGCGGCGTCGGCGGACCGGCCGGTGGGCGCGCAGCGGGAGCCCAGCGACAGCCACCAGGCGACAGCGGGCGCGGAGCCGTCGGCATGAGCGCGGCAGCCCAGCACGGACCCGACACCGGGCCGCCGGTCCGGGTGCTGCTCGCCGACGACCAGCACCTCGTCCGTACCGGCTTCCGGGTCATCCTGGAGGTGGAGGACGACATCGAGGTGGTCGGTGAGGCCGCCGACGGCGAACGGGCCGTCACCATGACCCGAGCCACCCGCCCCGACGTCGTACTCATGGATGTGGAGATGCCCGGGATGGACGGCCTGGAGGCCACCCGGCAGATCGTCGCCGACGGCCCGGGGGCGCCCGCGGTGCTGATCCTCACCACCTTCGACCGCGACGACTACCTGTTCGCCGCGCTGCGGGCCGGGGCCAGCGGGTTCCTGCTCAAGAACGGCACGCCGGAGGAGCTGATCGAGGCGATCCGGGTGCTGGCCAGGGGCGACGGCCTGCTCGCCCCGGAGATCACCCGGCGGGTGATCTCCACCTTCGCCCGGCCCGGTGACCCGACGGGCACCGCCCACCGGGGCCCGGTCGCCGATGCCGCACTGGCCGAGCTGACCCCGCGCGAACGGGAGGTGCTGATGCTGCTGGCCGCCGGGTCGAGCAACGCGGAGATCGCCGCGACCATCCACCTGGGCGAGGCGACGGTGAAGACGCACGTGAGTCGGGTGCTGGCCAAGCTCGGCCTGCGCGACCGGGTGCAGGCGGTGGTGTTCGCGTACGAGAACGGTGTGGTCCGGCCCGGCGGGTGAGCGCCATCCGTCGGAGGACGGACCCCTCCGCTCAGCCGTCGGACGGACGGCGGGACACCGCGTTCGATCTAGCGTGGGTGCGTGACCAGAACGCTTCGCCTCGACGGGGTCGACCGCAGTTTCGGCGACCGTCAGGTGCTCAAGAACGTGTCCTTCGAGGTGGCCGCCGGACGGATGACCGGCTTCGTGGGCGCCAACGGCGCCGGCAAGACCACCACCATGCGGATCATCCTGGGTGTGCTCTCGCCCGACGCCGGCGAGGCGACCTGGGGCGGCACGAAGCTGACCCGGCAGGACCGCCGACGCTTCGGTTACATGCCGGAGGAGCGGGGCCTCTACCCCAAGATGACCACCCGCGAGCAGGTGACCTACCTGGGCCGGCTGCACGGGTTGGACGCCGCCTCGGCACGGCGTTCCACCGACGCGCTACTGGAACGCGTCGGGCTCGGTGAGCGCGGGGACGACCTGCTGGAGACGCTGTCGCTGGGCAACCAGCAGCGCGCCCAGATCGCCGCAGCGCTGGTGCACGACCCCGAGGTGCTGGTGCTCGACGAGCCGTTCTCCGGCCTCGACCCGCTGGCCGTCGACACAGTCGTCACCGTGCTGCGGGAACGGGCCTCGGCCGGAGCGCCGGTGCTCTTCTCCAGCCACCAACTCGACGTCGTGGAGCGGCTCTGCGACGATTTGGTGATCATCGGGGACGGGGTGATCCGGGCCGCCGGCAGCCGGCAGCAGCTGCGCGACTCGTACACGGTGCCCCGCTACGAGCTGGTGGTGGCCGGCGACGCCGGCTGGGTACGCGACCACCCCGGGGTGACACTGGTCGAGCTGGACGGCGCCCGTGCGGTCTTCGACCTGCCAGCCGGCGCCGACGAACAGCCCATCCTTCAGGCGGCCCTCGCCCGCGGCCCGGTCCGCGCCTTCCGCCCGGTCAGCCCCTCGCTCACCGAGATCTTCCGAGAGGTCACCCAGTGAACGTCACCCAGGCCACCCGGCTGGTCGCCGAACGCGAGATCCGCGTCAAACTCCGCGACCGCACCTTCCTGTTCGGCACGCTCTTCTTCCTGCTGATCGCGGCGGCCGGCACCATCCTGCCGCCGCTGCTCGCCGGCGGGCCGTCCACCGTGGCCGTGACCGAGAGCGCCGCCGGGCCGCTACGCGCCGCCGGCCTGGAGGTCCGGGTGGTCCCGGACGACCGGGCCGCCGAGCAGGCCGTCCGCGACGACGACGTGGACGCCGCGGTGGTCGCCGGACCGGCCGTCCTGGCCCTGGAGGAAGCCCCCGACGACGTGGTACGGGCGCTGAGCAGCCAACCGACCGTCCGCCTGCTCGACCCGGACGCGGTCGACCCGGTGGTGGCGTTCCTGGTGCCGTTCGTCTTCGCGTTCGTCTTCTTCATCACCTCGCAGACGTTCGGTCTGCAGATCGCGCAGAGCGTCACCGAGGAGAAGCAGACCCGGATCGTGGAGATCCTGGTCGCCGCCGTGCCGGTCCGGGCGCTGCTGGCCGGGAAGGTGGTGGCCGGCGCCATCCTGGCGTTCGCGCAGATCGCCTTGATCGCGGTGGTGGCGGTGATCGGACTCCAGATCGGCGACAGTGGCGGTCTGCTCACCCTGCTCGCCCCGGCGATCGGCTGGTTCGTGCCGTTCTTCCTGCTCGGTTTCGTGCTGCTCGCGGCGATGTGGGCGGCGGCCGGCGCGCTGGCCAACCGGCAGGAGGACATCGCCGCCGTGTCGACGCCGGTGCAGCTCGCGGTCATGCTGCCGTTCTTCGCGGTGATCTTCCTGAACGACAACGACGCCGCGATGCGGGTGCTGTCCTACCTGCCGTTCTCGTCGCCCACGGCCATGCCACTGCGGCTCTTCAACGGTGACGCGACCGGTTGGGAGCCGTTGGTCTCGCTCGTCATCCTGCTGCTCGCCGCCGGTGCGTTCGTGCTCGCCGGGGCCCGGGTGTACGAGGGGTCGCTGCTGCGCACCAACGGCCGGACCTCGCTACGTGCCGCGTGGCGGGACCGGGAGACGATCGGCTGACCCGACCGTCCGCGCCGCACGGGCGTCGGTGTCCCGACGGATGCCGGCGCCCGCCGCCGTACGGCCCCGTTCCGAGCGCCGTTCGGTGGCCGTGAACAGCGCGAACACTCCTACGTTGAGCCGATCCTCACGGCAACGACCTGGTCGTCGCCGGTTTTCGGACCGGAAAGGCTCTCGATGTCCCCACCGATCAACGCACGGCATTTCCGTCGTCTGCTCAGCGTGGTGCTCGCCGTCGCCCTCGCCAGCACCCTCACCGCCCTCGTCCGCCCCACGCCGGCCGCCGCCGCCCCGGGAGACCTCATCCTCAACGGCACATTCGACAGCGGCAGCACTCAGCCCTGGTGGACCCGGCTCGCCTCGACCAGCACCACAGTCGACACCGGTCAACTGCGCGTCCGCACCAGCTCGACGGTCGGCAAGCCCGTCTGGGAGGACCTGGTCGGTCACTTCGAGTTCGGGGTGACGGCCGCGCAGCCGTACCGGTTGCAGTTCGACGCCTCGGCCGACGTCAACCGTTCGCTGCGCGTCTCGGTCTCCCGGGCGGACACGCCCTTCACCTCCGCCGTCGACCAGAGCGTCGCGCTGACGTCCTCGATGCGCCGGTTCACCTTCGACTTCGCGTCCCCGTTCGGCGACCCGAAGGCGGTGCTGCTGTTCCACTTCGGCGGCCAGGCCACCTCGACGGTCCGGTTGGACAACATCTCGCTCACCCCGCTGGCCGTGGACCCGGCCACCGACCCGATCCTGTACTGGAACGGTGTCCTGCTGGCCACCTACAAGGCGCTGGACCTGCCACCCACCTCCTCGTCCCGCGAGGCCGCCATCCTGCACGCGGCGATGCACGACGCCGCCGTCTCGGTCACCGGAGTGGGCAACCCCTATCGGGTACGGGTGCCGGTCAGTTACCCGGGCACCATGGACAACGTCGTCGCGCCGTCCCTGCACGCGGCCGTCGACCGGGCCGCGTACGACGTGCTGACCGCCCTGTACGGCGGCCAGGGCCAGTCCTACTCCCAGGCCCTCGCCGGCGCTGTCGCCCTCCGGCCGTCCGGGGTGAACGCCGCCGAGGTCGCCCGTGGTGACACAGTCGGCGCGGCGGCGGCCGCCGCCAACCTCCAGGCCCGCGCCAACGACGGCTCCGGCAACAACACGCCGTACCCACTGGACGGCGTACCCGGTTCGTGGCGGCCCACCAACGGCATGGCAGCGGTCAGCCCGAACTGGGGCCTGGTCACCCCGTTCGCGCTCACCTCGGGCCGGCAGTTCCGGCCCGGCCCACCGGCCGGCGCCACCGGGTACGCCGACCTGCTCGGCAAGGAGGAGTACCGCACCCAGGTGCAGGAGATCCGCGACTACGGCGGTCAGACGTCGTCGCTGCGCACCCCCGAGCAGACGCAGATCGCCTTCTTCTGGGCCAACGACCTGGGTGGCACGTACAAGCCACCGGGTCAGCTCTTCTCGCACACCCGGATCGTGGCGGAGCAACGTCAGCTCGGCATCCTGGCCAACGCCCGGCTCTTCGGGCTGGTCGCCCTCGCGCTCGCCGACGCCGCCATCGCCGCCTGGGACGCCAAGTACCAGACGCCCGTCGACCTGTGGCGGCCGGTGAGCGCCATCGAGGCGACGGAGGGCCCCGGTTGGCAGCCGCTGTCGAAGACCCGCGAGGGGGTGCCGTACACGCCGGCGTTCCCGGCCTACGTCTCCGGGCACGCCACCTTCGCGGGGGCCTGGTCCGCGGTGATGAAGAGGTTCTTCGGCACCGATGCGATCGCCTTCGACGCCACCACTGACGATCCGCACGCCGTGGGCGTGGTCCGGCACATGAGCGGCTTCGACCATGCCGCCGAGGAGAACGCGCTGAGCCGGATCTACCTCGGCGTGCACTATCGGTTCGACGCGGACGCCGGGCTCGCCACCGGACGTTCCGTGGGCGCGTACGTGTTCGCCAACCGCCTGCGGCAGTGAACCGTCAGTCGGGGTAACGGGGGGACGCTCCCCGTCCGGTTCGTGGACCGGGCGGGGAGCGTCACGCGTGAGCACTACGCCGCGCAGTTCCAATGACCGAAGCCGCCGGTCCGAGACCAGACCTCCCGAGCCGTCCCGATGTTCCACGCCGGGTCCAGCGCCATCCGACGGTCGACGCCGAACCGGGACACCTCCATGTCGCTGAACTGGAACAACCCCCAGCGCCGCGACCCGTCCTCGACGACCTCCACCCGGTACGGGTCCAATCCGGACAGGCAGCGCGCCACCTGCACCGCCCCGGCCGGGTCCTCCGGGAACATCTGCCGCAGGTGCTTGCCGATCCGGTCCTCCGGCCAGCTGGCGGGCACCTTCCGATCGCCCGCCAGCTCGTCGAACAACCGGGCGTCCGCGGTGCCGCTGACCGGCAGGCCGCCGAACGCCTGGAACACCATCACCCGGCTGGTGGTGTCCGGGCCGAACCAGCCGTCGACAGGCATGGTCAGCCCTCCGGCGACCAGGTGCTCCTGGAGGTTCAGCACGCAGGGGCCGTACATGCCCTGGCGCAGCACCGCCGGGCAGCCGTCGGTCGGCGAGCTGCCCACTGTGGGAGCGGCGAGAGGTCGCAGCGCCCCGGACGCCCCGACCGTCAGGACGCCGAGCACGGCCAGCAGCGCCAGCCGAAGCCAGCGACGGGCCGGCCAGGGCGCCTCGGGTCGCGGCGGGACCGAGCCGATGCTCGGGCGGATGTGCGCCGGAACGGTCGCGGACGGGCCGGCAGGGGTCTGTGCCGGGTCGCTCTCCCCTCGACCCTGCTCGGCGAGGCGGGCCTCAAGGTCCCGCCGGGTCTCCAGCCACCTGTCGACCTCGTCGGCAGGGGTACCGCAGGCCGCCAGCAACGCGACGACGGTGCGCTCCCGGGGCAGCGTCGTACGCCCCAGCATCGTCGCGAGGGTGCTCGGCGGCAGCCAGTGTCCGGCAGCCGAGGCCCGCCTGGCGATCTCCCGGTAGGTGAGGCCGGAGCGCCGCCGCGCCTCCCTGAGCAACGCCACGTACTCCCCCGCGGTGGCCGCCTGCGGCACCGGATCCCGGGCAGCGTCATCCATCGAATCTCCCCGTTGTCGTTGGTGTGGTCGAGCCCGAACCGGTGCCGGCCCGAGCCCGTCGGCCGCACAGCGGTCAGCGGCGCGGCCATCGAGGAAAGACGCTAGGTAAGCCGGTGGACGAGGACAATGCCCCGGTGGCCGCGCTGGGCTGTCCGGGCAGCTCAGGGTGGCCTGTCCGGATCCTGTCCGACCATCTCGGACAGTCACCGGGACCCGGCTTGCTCGCGCCTCAGCGGTGTCTGGACAATCGGGCGATGACCACGGGGGAGCTACGCCCGGACGACGCGTCCGACCCGGCCGCGTTCGTCGAGTTGCTGCGCCAGCTCAAGGACCGGTCGGGGCTCACCTACCGGCAACTGGAGCAGCGTGCCGCGTCGGCGGGTGACGTGCTGGCCCGGAGCACCGCAGCCGACATCCTGCGCCGGTCCACACTGCCGCGCCCCGAGGTGGTGGCCGCGTTCGTTCGGGCCTGCGGCGCGGGAGATCAGGCCGAGACGTGGCTGCGGGCCCGGCACCGCCTCGCCGCAGGTCAGTTCGCCCCGCCGTCGCCGGCACCGGAGCCACCGCCGGTCGACGCCGTCACGACAGTGGCCCCGGAGCGCGCTGACCCGGCCCGGCCACGCTGGTTCGCCCGGCCCGCGCCGCTGGCGCTGCTCGTCGTCGCCGCCCTGCTGGCCACGATCGGTGTGGGCTTCTGGCTCGAGCGACGCGACGACGAGCAAGGAAGGGCCGCGCAGTCCACCGACCCGACCACCTCGGCGGGTGGTGGCGCCCGTTCGCCGAGCGCGGGGCCCAGCCAGATCCGCCCCGTCCGCAGCCCGCACCTCTGCCTCACCGAGGGCCGCGACCGCACCGGCCAGTACACGAAGGAGATTGCGGTCCAGCGGCCCTGCACCGAGGCCACCCCACCGGACACCTCACTGGCGCCGGTGGCCGACGGAATGTTCTTCATCTACTGGGTCCACCCGGTGCTCGGGAAGGGCTGCCTCACCATCCGCGAGGAGGATCCCGGCCGTAACCTGCTCGAACCCTGGAACGAGGAGGACTGCAGCGCCAGCAGGTCGAAGCAGGTGTTCCACTTCGAACCGACCGGAACGGTGCCCGACGCGTACCGTATCCGACCCGACCGTAGCGAGCTGTGCGTGGGCCTGCGCGACGACGACAGCGACGTGTCGACCGCGGCGCTGGTCGAGCCGTGCACCGGCGGCCCGGATCAGGTGTTCCTGGTCAACGCGCTGCCGGGAAACTGACGACGGCGCCGCTCAGCGCGCGGGTGGCACCCGGTCCCAGCCGACGGCCAGCGGGGGCGCCGTCCAGGTGGGGTCGGGCTGCCAGGTGGCCCACGACCGGTCCCACCAGCGCTCACCGGCGTCGAGCAGGGCGGCGATTCGGTCACCCTCGGCCTGGATGGCGTCCCCCATGCCCGGGTAGCGCCCCTCGACGAGGCGCTGGGCGAACATCTCCACGTCCTTCCAGACATACCTGTCGGCGTCCGCGGCCCACCACAGGTCCAGCTCGTGGTCCAACGTGTCCACCCCGATAGGCGTCCGCCGCACCGGGTCCTGGAGGTTGAAGTACCAGCCGGCGAAGTCGCGCCCCGGCCCGGTCCAGAACACGTCGATCGAGTGCGCCTCACCGGGGCGGTGCAGCATCAGCTTGCCGTGCCCGGACCAGGAGCGGTGCCCGGCGGTCTCCCACGGGTGCCGCCCGCACGGGAAGACGCCCGTCTGCGGGAAGCCGAACTCGGCGCCCGGTGGGAGGTAGAGGGCGAGCAGGTCGGGCGAATCCTCGACGCAGATCGTCGGGCAGCCGAACCAGACCTCGCCTCGCAGCACCTCACGCCGTACCACCGTGTCGCCGGCCGCGAACCGCGCTGCCACCACTACGGCACCTCCTCGCCCGCCACCAACCCAACCCCGCCCGGGTCAGAAAGTGCAAGATCGTGGCGGGGTTGAGGCGGGGGCGTAGCTCAGGCGTCGACCGCCGCCATCACGTCGTCGCTGATGTCGAAGTTGGCGTAGACGTTCTGGACGTCGTCGCAGTCCTCCAGGACGTCGATCAGCTTGAAGATCTTGCGGGCGCCCTCTTCGTCCAGCGGCACGTTGACGCTGGGGATCAGCGAGGACTCGGCCGACTCGTACTCGATGCCGGCGTCCTGCAACGCCGTCCGCACCGGGATCAGGTCGGTCGGCTCGGAGACCACCTCGTACGCCTCGCCGATGTCGTTGACCTCTTCGGCGCCGGCATCCAAGACGGCAAGCATCACGTCGTCCTCGCTGGTGCCCTCCTTGGGGACGATCACCACGCCCTTGCGGGAGAACATGTACGACACCGAGCCGGCGTCGGCGAGCGAGCCGCCGTTGCGGGTCAGCGCGGTCCGCACCTCGGTCGCCGCGCGGTTGCGGTTGTCGGTGAGGCACTCGATCAGCATGGCCACGCCGTTCGGGCCGTACCCCTCATACATGATCGTCTGCCAGTCGGCGCCGCCGGCCTCCAGGCCGGAGCCGCGCTTGACGGCACGATCGATGTTGTCGTTCGGCACCGAGCTCTTCTTCGCCTTCTGAATGGCGTCGAAGAGCGTCGGGTTGCCGGAGGGGTCACCGCCGCCGGTCCGGGCGGCCACCTCGACGTTCTTGATCAGCTTGGCGAACATCTTGCCGCGCTTGGCGTCGATGACGGCCTTCTTGTGCTTGGTCGTCGCCCACTTTGAGTGGCCGGACATCTTCTACCTCCGTTGCTACCCGCCGTCTGCATCGACCGCACCGCTCACGCCCCGCTCCCGCCGGCGCACGCGGAGGTGCCGGTCAGCTCTGGTGGAAGCCGTGGCGGGCAGATGGCCCTGCCGAATCTCCGCAATCCTACCGACGTCCCCCCGGTCGCTGTCATGCACCGCGCGCGGCACGGCAGCCCGACCTCCACGGACCAGGGCAGACGGGAAAAAACCCCGGCCGGGCGACGACCGCGGCGAGCATCATGGACAGCCGGGGGCGGTCGCCCGCCGTTTCAGGAGGCGGCGCGGACCAGGTCCACGAAGTACGCGTGCACCCGCAGGTCACCGGTGAGCTCCGGGTGGAACGAGGTGGCCAGCAGGTTGCCCTGTCGGACCGCCACGATCCGGTCGGCGGCCGGACCGCCGGCCACCACCCCGATGACCTGGACGCCGGCACCGACCCGCTCGACCCACGGCGCGCGGATGAACACCGCGTGGAACGGCTCGCCCGGCACCCCGGCGACGGTCACCGGCGCCTCGAACGAGTCGACCTGCCGGCCGAACGCGTTGCGCCGGACGGTCATGTCGATGCCGGAGAAACCCCGCTGATCGGGTCGGCCGTCCAGCACCTCGGTCGCCAACATGATCATGCCGGCGCAGGAGCCGTAGACCGGCATGCCGTCGGCGATCCGCTTGTCGATCGGCTCGCGCAGCTCGAAGATGTCGGCGAGCTTGCTCATGGTGGTGGACTCGCCGCCGGGGATGACCAGGCCGTCGACCGCGTCCAGCTCCGCCGGACGGCGGACCGGACGGGCGTCCGCGCCCGCCGCGGCCAGCGCCGCCACGTGCTCGCGGACGTCCCCCTGAAGCGCGAGCACACCGATCACAGGTGCCGTCACGTTCGCACCATTCCTCTCCGCGTCACGCTGCCCACCGGGCGTCGACCGTCACCGACCCCGCCCTCCCCGGCGACCGGTGCGGGCGGGAACGACTCACGCCGCGCGCTCACCAACCGCGCTCGGCCAGGCGGTGCGGCTGTGGGATCTCGTCGACGTTGATGCCGACCATCGCCTCGCCGAGCCCCCGGGAGACCTTGGCCAGCACGTCCGGGTCGTCGTGGAAGGTGGTCGCCTTGACGATCGCGGCGGCCCGCTGAGCCGGGTTGCCCGCCTTGAAGATGCCGGAACCGACGAAGACGCCCTCCGCGCCGAGCTGCATCATCATCGCCGCGTCCGCCGGAGTGGCGATCCCGCCCGCGGTGAACAGCACCACCGGCAGCTTGCCGCTCTCGGCGACCTCCTTGACCAGCTCGTACGGGGCCTGCAACTCCTTGGCCGCGACGTACAGCTCGTCGGCCGGCAGCGAGGAGAGCCGGCGGATCTCCTGGCGGATCTTCCGCATGTGGGTGGTGGCGTTGGAGACGTCACCGGTGCCGGCCTCCCCCTTGGAGCGGATCATGGCCGCGCCCTCGGTGATCCGGCGCAGCGCCTCGCCCAGGTTCGTCGCGCCACAGACGAAGGGCACCGTGAACGCCCACTTGTCGATGTGGTTCGCGTAGTCGGCCGGGGTCAGCACCTCGGACTCGTCGACGTAGTCCACGCCGAGCGACTGGAGGATCTGCGCCTCCACGAAGTGGCCGATGCGGGCCTTCGCCATCACCGGGATGGAGACCGCCTCGATGATCCCGTCGATCATGTCGGGGTCGCTCATCCGGGACACCCCGCCCTGCGCGCGGATGTCGGCGGGCACCCGCTCCAGGGCCATCACCGCGACGGCGCCGGCGTCCTCCGCGATCTTGGCCTGCTCGGCGTTGACGACATCCATGATCACGCCGCCCTTGAGCATCTCGGCCATGCCACGCTTCACGCGGGCGGTGCCGACGACGGAGGCGGTACCGGTGTTCGACGCGGTGTTTTCGGGCACGGGTCATCGCTCCTTGGACGTGCACTGAGGGTGGCAGCGAAAATGCTACGCGCGGTGCAACGCCGCACCGACAGCCAATCAGACCCCCGGTGGCCTGCACTGTGGCAGTGGTCACCGGCTCGTCGCGGGAGCCACGGCGGCCAGCGGAGGTCAGGCGGCGGGAACGTCCGCCGGCACCACGAGGGTCGGGTCGTCGATGTCGAAGTAGCGCGGCCACTGCCGGCCCCGCCCCATCCGCAACAGGCGCACCAGCGGCCGGCCGCGCGCCGACCGGGCGTCGCGGACCAGATCGGTGTGCACCTGTCGGGACAACGCGAGCCGACGACTGGCGGCGATGACCGCCGCGCAGTCCGGGTCGCCCGGGTCCAACTGGACGCCGCGCAACTGCCGGGTGAGGTCGTTCTCCGCCGCCTCCCGCTCGTCCGGGCTGGCGTCCAGGGCGATCCGGGCAGCCGCGTACAGCTCGACGCCGAACCGCCGCTCAGCCAGGACCGCGGCCGCCGCCGCGCGGCGCAGCAGGTGGGCGTCGAGCGCCCGGGCCGCCAGCTCCGCGCGGCCCTGCAGCCGCTCCACCCGGCCGGCGGTCCAGATGAGGTACGCCGCGACCAGCCCCACGACCACGCTCGCGGCCACCACCCACCACATGTGCGGCATCGTAGTGCTGCTCCGTTTCGTCCGATTGGGCGCGGCCGGACCGGCCCCGCCGGTCACCCCCGCACCATCCGTCACACCGGCTCAGCCCAGCCCCACCCATTCCTGGTCGATGACCCGCCCGTCGGTTGCCTCGATCGCCGCTGCGTATACCTCCAGAACGCGGCGAGCAACCACCGGCCAGTCGAAATTCGCGACCACCTGATCACCGCAGGCGCTCAGCGTGGCCCGCCCGGCCGGGTCGTCCAGCAGCTCGCCGAGCACGGCACGCAGCCCCGCCGCGTCACCGGTGGGAAAGAGCCGACCGGCCCGCCCACCGTCGAGCACCCGCCGGAACGCGTCCAGGTCACTGGCGACCACCGTGGTACCCGCCGCCAACGCCTCGGTGAGGATCATGCCGAACGACTCACCGCCGGTGTTCGGTGCGACGTAGAGGTGCACACTGCGCAGCATGCGCGCCTTGTCCGCTTCGCTGACAAGGCCGAGGAAGGTGATCCGCTCGTGCAGCTCGGCGGGGAACTGGTCGTACAGGTCGTCGGGGTCGCCCGGGCCGGCGACGAGCAACCGCAGACCGGGCCGGGTGGCGGCCAACGCCACGAACGCGTCGCGCAGCACCGGGAAGCCCTTGCGCGCCTCGGTGAACCGGCCCAGGAAGCCGAGCGTGCCGCCGGTGCCGGCCGCGCTCTCCCCCGGCCAGCCCGGCAACGGTTTGGCGTCGGCGAACTTGGCCACCGCCACCCCGTTGGGGATCTCCACGGCACCGCCGTCCATGTGCTCGACCTGCACCTTGCGGGCCAGCGCGCTCACCGCGATCCGGGCCGTGATCCGCTCCAACACGATCTGGAGCACACCCTGGGCGGCCGCCAGGACCCGCGAACGGGTCATCGCGGTGTGGAACGTGGCCACCACCGGGCCACGGGCGGAGAGCACGGCCAGCAGCGACAGACTCAACGTGAGCGGCTCGTGCACGTGCAGCACGTCGAAGTCGCCGTTGGTGATCCACCGCCGCACCCGGGCGGTCGACACCGGGCCGAACGCGATCCGGGCCACCGAACCGTTGTACGGCAGTGGCACGGCGCGTCCGGCGGACACCACGTACTCCGGCAGCGGCGAATCCTCGTCGGCCGGCGCGAGCACGCTGACCTCGTGGCCCAACGCGATCAGCGCCTCGGCGAGGTCCATGACGTGGTTCTGCACCCCACCGGGCACGTCGAACGAGTACGGGCACACGATGCCGATCCGCATGCGTCAGCCCACCTCCTCAGGCCTGGCCGGGGGCCGACGGGGACAGCGCTGTGCCCTCCCCCGACCTCGCCTGGTCCAGCCACATCCGCTGCAACATGTGCCAGTCTTCCGGATGCTGGGCGATACCCGCCGCCAGACGGTCGGCGATCAGCTGGGTCAGCGACCGGACCCGCTGGTCCAGGGGGCCCGCCTCGGGCCCCGGCACCGGCAGCGGGCCGGCCAGCGACGCGCAGGCGGCGTCCGGTTCGTACCACATCGAGGCCACGTAGAGCGGCGCGCCGGTGTGCAGCGCGAGCAGCGCCGGCCCGGCGGGCATCCGGGTCCTCGCGCCGAAGAAGTCCACCTCCACCCCTCGGGCGGAGAGGTCACGGTCGGCCAGCAGCGGCACCACCGCACCGGCGCGTACGCGATCCAGCAGCACGTCGAACGCCGGGCGCGACCCACCGTGTGTCGGCAGGATCTCCATCCCGAGGACCTCTCGGAACGCCAGGAAACGCTTGTACACGCCCTCCGGTTTGAGCCGTTCCATGACAGTGGTGATCGGCCAACCGGTGGCCGCGACCCAGGCGCCCGCAGCGTCCCAGTTGCCGGCGTGCGGCAGCGCCACCACCGCGCCCCGGCCGGCGGCCACGTCGGCCGCGAGCAACTCCGCGCCGCCGAGCCGGAAAGTGGACAGGATCTGCGACCGGCTCAACCCGGGCAGCCGGAACGCCTCCATCCAGTACCGGGCGTACGAGCGCAACCCGCGCTTGACGAGATCGTCCAGCTCGGCCTCGGACAGCTCCGGGCCGACCACCCGGCGCAGGTTCGCGCGGAGTCGGGCCGTACCCCCGTTGGGGCGGCGATGGGCGCGGTCCGCGCCCGCCTGGAACGCCGCCGCCACCACCGGCCGGGGTAGCGCACGAACCACCCGCCACCCGGCGATGTAGCCCAGCTCGGTGAGGTTCACGCGGCTCGACCGCCGGTCGTCCGGCGTCGGGCCGGCGACACGCCACTCACGCCTGGCCGTCCGGTTGGAGCTGCTGGGCCTGGCGGTAGACGTGCGCCATCCGCTGCCCCACCGTGAAGATCGACACTGCGGCGAGCAGCCAGAGCGCGATCTCCAGAGCCGGCTTCACGTTGAGGCCGGTGAGGATGCCGCCGACCCCGACGATCAGCAGCCGCTCGGTGCGCTCGGCGATGCCCACGTTGCAGGTCATGCCGAGCCCCTCGGCGCGGGCCTTCACGTAGGAGACCAGGCTGCCGGCGGCCAGGCAGACCAACGCGGCGGCCACCCCGGAGTGGTTGCCCTGCGTGGCCAGCCAGTACGCGACCGCGCCGAAGACGGCGCTGTCGGCGACCCGGTCCATGCTTGAGTCGAGGAACGCGCCGAACCTGGTGGAGCCGCCGCTCATCCGGGCCATCGTCCCGTCGAGCAGGTCGGTGAGCGCGAACAGGGTGACGATCAACGCGCCCGCGACCAGATGGCCGCGGGCACCGAAGCCGAGCGCGCCGACGAGCACACCAACGGTGCCCGCGACGGTGACGGCATTGGGGGTGACGCCCGCGCGCAGCAGGGCACGGGCAATCGGCTCGACGACGCGGGTCATCCCCGCGCGGGCCGACACTTGGAAGATCTTCGCCATGGCGGTCCCCACGATAACGGTCCGCCCAGCTCCGGCGATACGGACGGTCCCGCCGACCCGCCCGGGGGAGGCTTGTGCCTACCCGGCAACGGGTGTGAGATCGAGCCGGGAGGTGAGCCAGCTCACCCGTCCGCCCGTCCCGTTCCCGCTGTGCAGCAGACCACCGGAGGATATCGCCGCGCACTCGCCCCGGGCCGCTTCCCGTCGCGCGGCGGTCGCCACCACCACCGGCTGAGGGAGGTGCGCCCCCATGGCGCAGAAGAGTCAAGAGAAGGGTTCCACCGGCGGCACGCCGGTGGTGACCGAGCCCGAGCGGGTTCGCAACGTGGTGCTCGTCGGGCACTCCGGGGCGGGTAAGACCACACTGGTCGAGGCCCTGCTCGCGGCGACCGGCACGATCGGCCGCGCCGGCACCGTGGTCGACGGCACCACGGTCGGCGACCACGACCCCGCAGCCGTACGCCAGCAGCGCTCGGTCAGCCTGTCCTGCGCGCCACTGCTGCACAACGGCATCAAGGTCAACCTGCTGGACACTCCCGGCTACGCCGACTTCGTCGGTGAGCTGCGCGCCGGGCTGCGGGCCGCCGACGCCGCGCTCTTCGTGGTCTCCGCCGCGGGCGGCATGGACGCGGCCACCGTCGCGCTGTGGGAGGAGTGCGCCGCCGTCGACATGCCCCGCGCGGTGGCGGTTTCCCGACTGGATCAGCCCCGCGCCGACGTCGACGAGACGGTGGCGCTCTGCCAGCGCCTCTTCGGTGACAACGTGATGCCGCTCTACCTGCCGATGCTCGGCGACGACGGGGTGTCCACCGAGGGTCTGCTCGGTCTGATCACCCGCCGGGTCTTCGACTACAGCGCCGGTCTGCCCGCTGACGTCCGCGACCCCGACCCTGAGCACCAGCGGGCCATCGACGAGTCCCGCGACGAGCTGATCGAGGGGATCATCGCCGAGAGCGAGGACGAGACCCTGATGGACCGCTACCTCGACGGCGAGGAGATCAGCGACGAGGTGCTCATCGACGACCTGGAGAAGGCCGTCGCCCGGGGTCACTTCTACCCGGTGGTGCCGGTCTGCGCACAGACCGGTGTCGGGCTGGACGTGCTGCTGGAGGTGCTGACCTCCGCGTTCCCGTCGCCGCTGGAGCACGAGCTGCCGGCGGTGACCGGGGTGGACGGCTCGCCGCGTCCGCCGCTGACCTGCGACCCGGCCCGGCCCCTGGTCGCCGAGGTCGTCAAGACCACAGTCGACCGCCACGTCGGCCGGGTCTCGCTGGTCCGGGTCTTCTCCGGCACGCTGCGCCCTGACCAGACCGTGCACGTCTCCGGTCACGGCATGGCCGAACGTGGGCACCCCGACCACGACGCCGACGAGCGGGTCGGGCACATCTACACCCCGCTGGGCGCGACCCTGCGCGAGGTGTCGGCCTGCGTGGCCGGCGACCTCTGCGCGATCACCAAGTCGGGCAGCGCCGAGACCGGCGACACCATCTCGACCAGGGACGACCCGCTGCTGATCGCCCCCTGGGAGATGCCGGAGCCGCTGCTGCCGGTGGCGATCGTCGCCCGAAGCCGCGCCGACGAGGACGCCCTGGCCCGCAATCTCGCACGCCTGGTCGCCGGCGACCCCACGCTGCGGCTGGAGCGCAACCCGGAGACCCATCAGCTGGTGCTCTGGTGCATGGGCGAGGCACACGCCGACGTGGTGCTCGACCGGCTGCGCGCCGGCGGCGTCGAGCTGGACACCGAGCCGGTCAACGTGTCGCTGCGCGAAACCCTGACCGTGCCCGCGAAGGGGCACGGTCGCCACGTCAAGCAGTCCGGCGGCCACGGCCAGTACGCGGTCTGCGACATCGAGGTCGAGCCGCTGCCCCGCGGCAGTGGCTTCGAGTTCGTCGACCGGGTGGTCGGCGGCGCGGTGCCGCACAACTACATCCCGTCCGTGGAGAAGGGTGTCCGCGCCCAGCTGGAGCGCGGGCTGGTCGCCGGGCACCCCGTGGTGGACCTGCGGGTGACCCTGGTCGACGGCAAGTCACACAGCGTCGACTCCTCCGACGCGGCCTTCCAGACCGCCGGCGCGCTGGCACTGCGCGACGCCGCCGAGCGTGGCCAGCCGGCCCTGCTGGAGCCGATCGACGAGGTCACCATCCGGGTTCCGGACGGCTCGGTGGGCACCGTCATGGGTGACCTCTCCGGTCGACGCGGCCGGGTGCTCGGCACCGAACCGGACCCGGACACCGAGGGCCGCACCCTCGTCCGCGCCGAAGTGCCGGCCACCGAACTGCTTCGGTACGCCGTCGAGCTGCGCTCCATGACGGCCGGCACCGGCACCTTCCGCCGCCACTTCGTCCGCCACGACCCGATGCCCGCCCACCTGGCCGACCAGACCCGCAAAGAACAACTCCCCTAACCCCTGATCCGCCCCGCCCCGCCCCGCTCCGACCCGCCCAGTGGTTACGGGTGGACTGTGGGGTGGGTGGGGCGGGGCCAGTGTGGGCGGTCGGCGTCGCGGAGAGCGGCGGTGCGGACGGCGGCGAGCTGACGCTCCACCTCGACGAACTGGTCCGCCGGCAGCGGGCCCCAGTGCAGCGCGGCGGCGTTCTCCTCGACCTGGGCGACCGTACGGCAGCCCGGGATCGGGATGGTGCGACCGCTGCGCGCCCAGATCCAGCCCAACGCGCCCTGGGCGAGGGTGCGACCGTCGGCGGTGAGCGCGGCACGGACCGCGCCGACCCGGCGCAGCCACTCCGGCGCCGGTCGGCCGCCCCGGAACCACTCCAACCAGCCCGGGGCCAGCCCGCGTACGTCGTCGCGGGGCAGTGTCGACCCGGCCGAGTACTTGCCGGTGAGCAGCCCCATTCCGAGTGGGCCCCGGTTGACGCTGGCCAGGTCGTACTTGTCGCACACGGCGAGCAGGTCGGGGGCGTCGCGCAGCACCGACAGCGCGTGCTGCACGGCGGTGGCACCGGCGGCGGCGTGCCCGAAGGCGGCGGCCCGGTCGGGGCGGTCGGTGCTCCACCCGTACGCGCGGATCAGCCCCTCCGCCACCAGGTCCTCGCAGGTCCCGATCAGCGCCTGCGCCCTGGGCACCGGCAGGTCGGCCAGGTGCAGCTGATAGAGGTCGATCCGGTCGGTGTTCAACCGGCGCAGCGAGGCGGTCACGGCATGGCGCAGGTAGCCGGGTGACGCGTCCTCGCCGGTGGCCTGCCGAGCGGCCTCGTCGAAGGTGTAACCCCACTTGGTGGCGATCACGGCGTCGTCGCGGCGACCGGCGAGCGCCCGACCGAGCACCCGCTCACCGTGCCCAGCCCCGTACGTGTCGGCGGTGTCGAAGAGGGTGATGCCCTCGTCGAGTGCCCGGCGTACCGCACGCACCGACTCGTCGTCGTCGACCGCGCCCCAGCCCAACGGCTGGGTGCCCTCCGCCCAGGGTCCGCCGATCGCCCAGCACCCCATGCCGAGGGCGCTGACCTCGATGCCGCTGCGGCCCAACGTCCGTGTCGTGACTGCCATCGGCCGATCGTGCCACCTCCACCGGGCCGGGGCGTAGCAGATCCGACGGCCGGACACGCGGGTGCAGGGAGACGATCACCGTGCGGCATGATCAAGGCCATGCGACGGCTCGGTGTGGACATCGGCGGAGTGATCATCGAGCCGGCCGACGACGACGCGGACACGTCGTTCTTCGGCGCGCACTACCTGCGTACACCGGCCGTCGTCGGGGCGTTCGACGCGCTCGCGGCGATCGGCCCGGCGTTCGACGAGGTGCACCTGGTGTCCAAGTGCGGGGAGGCCACCGAGCGGCGGACCCGGGAGTGGTTGGCCCACCACGACTTTCCGGCCCACACCGGCATCCCGATCGAGCGGGTGCACTTCTGCCGCACCCGACCGGACAAGGCCCCGATCGCTCGACGCCTCGGCCTGACCCATTTCGTGGACGACAAGCTGGAGGTGCTCGGCTACCTCGACTCGGTGCCGCACCGCTTCCTGTTCCGGCCCCGCCGGGCCGAGGTCGCCGCACACGCCGCGCTGCTGGCCCGCGTACACCGGGTGCAGGGCTGGTCGGAACTGACCCCGCTGCTGCGCGCCATTTGACCGGACCGGCGCGGACGCCGCGCGGCGCGGCCGGCGGCGGTCAGGACGGCCAGGCGCGGGCGAGCAGGTCGCGGGTGTCGCCGAGCAGCTGCGGCAGGACCTTGGTACGGCCGATCACCGGCATGAAGTTCGCGTCGCCGCCCCAGCGCGGCACCACGTGCTGGTGCAGGTGCGCGGCGATGCCGGCACCGGCCACCCCGCCCTGGTTCATGCCCAGGTTGAAGCCGTGGGCGTTGCTGACCTTGCGGATCACCCGCATGGCGGTCTGGGTGTACGACGCCAGCTCGGTGGTCTCCGGCACGTCCAGGTCGGTGTAGTCGGCGACGTGCCGGTAGGGGCAGACCAGCAGGTGCCCCGGGTTGTACGGGTAGAGGTTGAGCACCACGAAGACGTGCTCGCCCCGGGCCACCACCAGGCTCTCCTCCGGGGGCAGCTGGGGCCCTCGGCAGAACGGGCAGCCGGTGGGCTTCTCGTAGCCCTCGGCCGGGCGGTCCTCGCCGGAGATGTAGGTCATCCGGTGCGGCGTCCAGAGCCGCTCCAGGCCGTCCGCCATGCCGTCGCTGTCCGTGTGCCGTTCCGCCCCTGTCACGAGCCGATCCTACGGAGCCCCGTGGACACGCCGCGACACCCACCGTCAGGAAAACCGGCACTGCAAGTTCTTGACGGATCAATGCCAAGGCCTGAAACTTCCATGCATCCACGTACTTCCATTCATTGATGGAGGGCTACATGTTCCGACGGCTCGGCAGGTTCCTCGCGGCACTTGCGCTGACCGCCGCCACCACAGTGGCCGGCGTCACCCTCACCGCCGGCGCGGCCCAGGCGGACGGCTGCTACACCTGGGGTCGCACCCTCGCCCAGGGAGCGTCCGGCGAGGACGTCCGACAACTCCAGATCCGGGTCGCCGGCTACCCCGGCTACGGCGCGGTGCTGACCCTCGACGGCGCGTACGGCCCGGCCACCCGATCGGCGGTGATCCGCTTCCAACAGGCGTACGGCCTGCCCGCGGACGGCATCGCCGGCCCACAGACGTTCAACCGGCTCTACGCCCTCCAGGACGACGACTGCACCCCGGCCAACTTCAGCTACCCCGAGCTGAACAAGTGCAACAGCGACTGGTCCGGCGGCGCGGTCTCGGCGGCCACCGCCCGGTTCAACGCCCTCGTCTCGATGTGGAAACTCCAGGCCATGCGGCACGCCCTCGGCGACGTGTCCATCGCGATCAGCAGCAGCTTCCGCAGCTACGCCTGCAACAGCGCAGTCGGCGGCGCGTCGAACAGCCGACACCTGTACGGCGACGGGGTGGACCTGGTCGGATCCCCGTCGTTCTGCCGGCTGGCGCAGCAGGCCCGCTACCACGGCTTCGGCCAGATCCTCGGCCCCGGCTACCCGGACCACAACGACCACACCCACGTGGCGGCGGTCGGGGGCTGGTCAGCGCCGAACTGCGGCATCTGACACCCGGCGCCCCCTCCAGGCGCCGCCCCCTCACGCCGCCCCCGGGGCGATGATCGCGGCGCCTCCGGGGCGATGATCGCGCTCGAACATGGAAGTAGTGGCCTCGAGCATCGGGGAGGCCACTACTTCCTGGATCGAGCGCGATCATGCGGCGCGCGGGCCACGTCGGCGGCCACACGGGCCACGTCGGCGGCCACACGGGCCACGTCGGCGGCCACACGGGCCGCGATCATGCGGGGCGCGGGCCGCGCGGTGGTCCCGCTACTCGGCGGCGGCGGAGGGGCCGATGTTGGTCCGTGAGCTGACCACGTCCAGGACGTGGGTCACCGCCTCGGCGATCGGCACGCCGTTGCGCTGGGAGCCGTCGCGGTAGCGGAAGGAGACAGTGCCGGCGGCCACGTCGTCGTCGCCGGCGATCACCATGAACGGGATCTTCTGCTGCTGCGCGGTGCGGATCTTCTTCTGCATCCGGTCGTCACCCGCGTCCACCTGGGCCCGGATGCCCTCGGCGCGCAGCGCCGCGACGAAGCCGTGCAGGTAGTCGGTGTGGTCCTCGCGGATCGGGATGCCCACCACCTGCACCGGCGCCAGCCAGGCCGGGAACGCCCCCGCGTAGTGCTCGGTGAGCACCCCGAAGAACCGTTCGATCGACCCGAACAGCGCCCGGTGGATCATCACGGGCCGCTGGCGGCTGCCGTCGGCGGCCTGGTACTCCAACCCGAACCGCTCCGGCTGGTTGAAGTCGACCTGGATGGTGGACATCTGCCAGGTCCGGCCGATCGCGTCGCGCGCCTGCACGGAGATCTTCGGCCCGTAGAACGCCGCGCCGCCCGGGTCGGGCACCAGCTCCAGACCCGAGGTCTCGGCGGCGGTCCGCAGCGCCTCGGTGGCCTCCGCCCAGTCCTCGTCCGCGCCAATGAACTTGGGCGAGTCGTCGCGGGTCGACAACTCCAGGTAGAAGTCGTCCAGCCCGTAGTCGCGCAGCAGGTCCAGCACGAAGCTGAGCAGCGTGGACAGCTCGCCGGCCATCTGCTCGCGGGTGCAGTAGATGTGCGAGTCGTCCTGGGTCAGGCCACGGACCCGGGTCAGGCCGTGCACGACGCCGGACTTCTCGTACCGGTAGACCGTGCCGAACTCGAACATCCGCAGCGGCAGCTCACGGTACGACCGCCCCCGCGACCTGAAGATCAGGTTGTGCATCGGGCAGTTCATGGCCTTGAGGTAGTAGTCCGCGCCCTCCAACTGCATGGGCGGGAACATCGTGTCCGCGTAGTACGGCAGGTGCCCGGAGGTGTGGAACAGCTGCGCCTTGGAGATGTGCGGTGAGTTGACGAACTCGTACCCCGCCTCCTCGTGCCGCCGCCGCGAGTAGTGCTCCATCTCGCGGCGAATGATGCCGCCCTTGGGGTGGAAGACCGCGAGACCCGAGCCGATCTCGTCGGGGAAGCTGAACAGGTCCAGGTCCGCGCCGAGCTTGCGGTGGTCGCGTCGGGCGGCCTCCTCCAACAGCTTCAGGTACGCCTTGAGCTCGTCCCGGGTCGGCCACGCGGTGCCGTACACCCGCTGTAGTTGGGGGTTCTTCTCCGACCCCCGCCAGTAGGCGGCGGCGGAGCGCATCAGCTTGAACGCGCCGATCAGTCGGGTGGTCGGCAGGTGCGGGCCCCGGCACAGGTCCGACCAGCAGACCTTGTCCTCCTTGGCGTCGAGGTTGTCGTAGATGGTCAGCTCGCCGCCGCCCACCTCCATCACCTCGTCGGTGTCCAGACCCTCGCCCTTGACCTCGATCAACTCCAGCTTGAACGGCTCGTCGGCCAGCTCGGAGCGCGCCTCGTCCAGGCTGCCGAAGCGGCGACGACGGAACCGCTGCCCGGACTTGATGATCTCCTGCATGCGCTTCTCGAGCTTGCTGAGATCGTCGGGCTGGAACGGCTTGTCGACGTCGAAGTCGTAGTAGAAGCCGTTCTCGATGGGCGGGCCGATGCCCAGCTTGGCCTCGGGGAAGATGTCCTGCACGGCCTGGGCGAGGACGTGCGCGGTGGAGTGGCGCAGCACGTTGAGCCCGTCGGGTGAGTCCAGGCTGACCGGCTCGACGACGGTCTCCTCCGCCGGCGCCCAGTCCAGGTCGCGCAGCTGACCCTGCGGGTCACGGACCACGACGATCGCCTTGGGGCCGTTCGCGGGCAGTCCGGCCGCGGCCACCGCGTCGGCCGCCGTCGTCCCGGCGGCGACGACGACGGGGTCGGCCACGGCGGGGGTACGGGGTGCGGACACGGTGACTCCTCCAAGTGGTACGAAACGCTGCCGATCCTCGGCTCCTGCCGATGCTATCGGTCGCCCCGCCCCCGACCGGGAACGGCACCTTCCTTACCGCCGACGTTGAACCTTTCGCGCCTCGCAGCCGAACTAGAAGGTGTGGCCGGAAACCGGTGCCGGCCGCGTCGACACGGATGGGGGCACGAGATGGCGAGCACGTACGGCGGTGGCCGTCGGCGGCGGATCGTGGCGGCGACCGCGGTGACCGCCGCCGGGCTGCTGCTCTGGCCTGGCACGGCGTACGCGGCGGACGTGACGACCACCCCGACCGAGGCCCGGCAGGGCGACGCCGTACGGCTGGAGTTCAGCGTTCCGGAGGAGCGGCCCGGCACGAAGACCAACCAGATCGAGGTACGGCTGCCGACCGACGCGCCGATCGCCGAGGTCTACCCC
This sequence comes from Micromonospora sp. NPDC005171, assembly GCF_040608575.1. Taxonomy (NCBI): domain Bacteria; kingdom Bacillati; phylum Actinomycetota; class Actinomycetes; order Micromonosporales; family Micromonosporaceae; genus Micromonospora; species Micromonospora sp. NPDC005171. Next base: position 32,800 of record NZ_JBEXIM010000010.1, read on the forward strand.
ATGTCGGTGAACGGCTGGGCGCCCCGGATCAGCTCCCGCACCCTGGACAAGCCGGTGGCCGGCATCCACTCCACGGGGGTGAGCACGGTGACCACCGCGGTGACCTGGGTCCGGGTCGGTGCGGGTGAACCCGGGCCGGCCCGGTTGGCGCTCTCCATGGGGCCCATGCCGCAGGCGGAGCGGCTCACCTTCGAGGTCGTCCAGACGTACGCCGACGGCACTGTGGTCCGGTGGGCGGACGCCGCCGGTCCGCACCGGGCCCCGGCGCTCACCCTGCTGCCGGCGGCGCCCGGCGCGGCGGGTCCGGCCGCGCACGGCGGCGGGCACGGCGGCCCGGCGGCTGGCGCACCGGCTGCTGCGAACGGCGGGGTGGGCGCCGCGCCGCCAGCCCGGGCGGGTGGCGCCGACGAGGAGTCCGGCAACGCCGACGGGATGCTGGCCGCCGGCCTGCTGGCCGGGCTGGGCGGCGGCGCGGCGATCGGCTGGCTGGTCAGCCGGTGGCGCCGACGCGACCCGGACGAGGTCACCGCGCTCGCCGAGGTGACCGGCGGCCCGGACCAGGCCGCGACGCGCGACGAGGCCGCGACCCTGGCCGAGATAACCGGGCGGGCGGACAGGACCGCAGATCCCGCCGACCCGCAGCCCACTGTTTCCGCGGCATCGCGGTGATCCACTCGGGTTCCCGGAAACCGTGGCATCCCGACCGCCCCGACAGCCCGATTTAGCGGTGATCCACTCGGGTTCCTGGAAACCGTGGCAACCAGGCCGCGCGGACGCCCCGATCTGCAGGAAGCCGAGTGGATCGTGGGAAGGGCGACACAGGTGATCAGGGCACCCAGGTAGGTAGCGGCTCGCGGGCGGCCAGCCACTCCTCGGGCACCCCGCCCGGGGTGCCGACGCCGGTGTGCGCCGCCACCACCGCTCCCGCGATGGCGGCAGTGGTGTCCACGTCCCCACCGGCCCGTACGCACGTCTCGATGGCCGCCGGATAGTCGTCGAGGTGGGTGGCGGCCACCCAGAGGGTGAACCCGACGGTGTCCTGGGCGGTCACCCGGGAGCCGTTGCCGAGCGCCGCCACCACCCGGGGCAGCGGTCGGCCCAGCAACCCGGCGGCCCGGTGTACGCCCCGATGCACCTCGGTGCCCGGGTCGAGCGCGGCGGCGATCCCGGCGAGCAGCCGCTCCGGGGCCGGCCGGTGCCCGTCGAGGCGGGCCCGGGCGGCCAGCGCGGCGGCGACGGCGACAGCGACCGCCCCGGCGATCCCCTCCGGGTGCGCGTGCGTCACCTCGGCGGAGGCATGGGCCTGCGCCGCGGCGCGTGCTGTCGAGTCGGCGAAGTACGCGCCCAGCGGGCCGACCCGCATCGCCGCGCCGTTGCCGCAGGAGCCCTGCCCGTCGAAGGCGGAGGCGGCGGCCAGCGGCCACGGGGTGCCGGTACGGATCAGCTCCAGGATCAGCATCGCGCCCGCGCCGTAGCCTCGGCCCGCCGTACACCGCTCGGCGAAGGAGAGGGCCAGCCGGTCCCTGTCGATGCCACCGGAGTCGGCCAGCTGGGCGACGACCGAGCAGGCCATCTCGGTGTCGTCGGTCCATTCCCACGGCGCCGGGGGCAGCGCGTCGGCGGCGAGGTCCACGGGCGCCGGGGCCGGCAGGAAGTACTGCGCGCCGAGCGCGTCGCCGGTGGAGAGACCGGCGAGGCTGTCCCGGGCGAGGGCCAGGCGGGCATCGGCGAACAGGGTGAACGACATCGTCGTACCAGCTTGCCCGGTCGCCAGGCACGCCGCAACGCGATCAACTTGCCAGGCCAAGTACGGTCTTGTCGTGGCCTCCGTGCTCCTGGTCGAAGACGATCACGTCGTACGCGGCGCGATGCTGCGGTCCCTCACCGACCGGGGGCATGCCGTGCACGCCGTGGGTACGGCGTTGGACGCCCTGCGTCGGGTCGCCGCGGAGACACCCGACCTGGTGGTGCTCGACCTCGGCCTGCCCGACCTGGACGGCTCGGACGCGCTGCGGATGCTGCGCGGCATCACCGACGTGCCGATCATCATCGCCACCGCCCGCGACGACGAGCAGTCGGTGGTCAAGTTGCTGCGCGCCGGCGCCGACGACTACATGGTCAAGCCGTTCACCGGGGCGCACCTGGACGCCCGGATCACCACAGTGCTGCGCCGGGCCGGCCGGGCCAGTCGGTCCGTGCAGCCCGCTGTGCACAGCGTCGGCGGGCTGCGGGTGGACGTGGGTGAGCGCAGCGCGCAGCTCGACGGGGAGCCGCTGGCGCTGACCCGCAAGGAATTCGACCTGTTGGCGTATCTCGCCGCACGACCTGGGCGGGTAGTGTCCCGCCGGGAACTCTTGGAGGAGGTATGGCGGCAGCCATCGGTCGGCGAGGATCAGACCATCGACGTTCACCTGTACTGGCTCCGCAGAAAGATGGGCGAGTCCGCGGCGAAGCCGCGCTACCTGCGCACCGTGCGGGGGGTCGGATTCCGGCTGGTGGCACCGGACTGAGGACGGCGCTGGCCCTGCTGACGGCCGGCATGTGCAGTCTCGTCGCGCTCGCGTTCCTGATCCCGCTCGGGCTCAGCCTGCGGGAGCAGAGCCGGGACGAGGCGATCGCCGACGCGGCGCGGCGCAGCGCGCTGGTGACCGGCGCGCTGGCGGTGAGCACCGACCCGGCCGTCGTCGAGCGTGCCGTGGTGGCCAGCGCCGAGGGCGCCCCCACCCGACCCGTGGTGCACGGGTTGGGGTTGGACGAGTCCGCTGGTCGGGCCAGCGGCAGCGACCTGGAGCGGGCCCGCTCCGAGCGCCAGTCGTTGGTCGTCGACGTCGACGGGGGTGTGGCCCGGCTCGACCCGGTCGTCCTCGGTGACCGGACGGCAGTGGTCGAGGTGTTCCTGCCGGACTCGACGCTGGGCGAGGGCGCCGGCGGCACCTGGCTGCTGCTGTTCGCGGTCGGTGCGGCGATGGCCGGCGCGGCGGTGCTGGTGGTCGACCGGGTCGCTGCCCGCGCTGTGGACTCGACCCGGGGTCTGGTCAAGGCCGCGCTCTCCATCGGCGACGGCGACCTCGGCGTACGCGTCGAGCCGACCGGTCCGCGCGAGCTCGCCGAGGCCGGGTACGCCTTCAACCGGATGGCGGACCGGCTGGACGCCGCCCGCACCGACGAGCGGGAGTTGGTGGCCGACCTGTCGCATCGTCTGCGTACCCCGTTGACGGTGCTGCGCCTGGACGCGGAGGCGTTGGAGTCGGACGACACGAGCGTGGGTTCGTTCAGCCCGGCGGAGTTGGACCGGCTGCGGGGGATCCGGCGGATCCGGCAGGCGATCGTCACCCTGGAGGGTGAGATCGACGTGCTGATCAAGACCACCCGTAAGGCGGTGGCGCACGAGGCCGGGCCGGCCATGTGCGACGTCAGCGAGGTGGTCCGGGACCGGATGGTGTTCTGGGCGGCCCTCGCCGGCGACCAGAACCGGCCGCACCGGGTCAACGGCGCGCAGTTGCGCATCCCGGCGCCGGTGCCGCGGGCCGAACTCGCCGCCGCGCTGGACGCGGTGATCGGCAACGTCTTCCGCTACACCCCGCAGGGCACCGCGTTCGAGGTGGCCGTGTCCCGGCGCGACGGTTACGTGGCGATCCGGATCGACGACGCCGGCCCCGGCATCGCCAACCCGGACCGGGCGTTGCGCCGGGGGACCAGTGACCAGGGCTCGACCGGGCTCGGCCTGGACATCGCCAAGCGGGTGGCGTTGCAGGCCAACGGCTCGGTGAGCATCGACCGCGCCCGGCTGGGCGGGGCCAGCGTGGTGATGCTGCTCGCCGACCCGGAGGCGACACCCCGGCAGGTCAGCCGCTTCGGTCTGGTCGGTCGGATGGCCCGCGACGCCCGCGACACGAAGGCCAGCGGCCGCCGCTGGCCCCGCCAGCGCCCCACCGACGACTGACCCGGCCGAACCCGGGGGGTTGTGCGCCGGCGCAAGTCTTCCTTAGATCGCGGTTAACGACCGCGTTGGACAGGTCGCGGGCTGACAGGATCAGAGCACGAACCCACCAGTTCCACCGGCCGAGCGCACCCCGCACCCAAGGCCGGTGGAGCCGCGCGCGCGGCGGGAGTCACAGGTCCCCCCACACCCACGCTCCCGCCGCGCGCCCTGCTCAACCGGCTCAGCCGGCGGTGGCGAGGTACGCGTCGATCTGGTCGAGGATCCGCTGCTGGCCGGCGGGGTCGAGGAAGGACGCGGTCACCGCGTTGCGGGCCAGCCCGGCCAGCCCCTCGGCGCCGACCCCGAGCAGACGGGCCGCCACCGCGTACTCGTCGTTGAGTGTGGTGCCGAACATCGGCGGGTCGTCGGAGTTGATGGTGACCAGCAGCCCGGCCTCGACCAGTTGCGGCAGCGGGTGCTCGTCGAGGGTGGCCACCGCTCTTGTGCGGACGTTGGACGTCGGGCAGATCTCCATCCCGATCTGCCGCTCGGCCAGGTACGCGAGCAGCTGCGGGTCCTGCGCGGCGGAGATGCCGTGCCCGATCCGCTCGGCGCCCAGCTCGTTCAGCGCGTCCCAGACGGTCTGCGGCCCGGTGGTCTCCCCGGCGTGCGGCACCGAGCGCAGGCCGGCGGCGCGCGCCTGGTCGAAGTACTGCCGGAACTGCGGTCGGGGTACGCCGATCTCCGGGCCGCCCAGGCCGAAACTGACCAGCCCGTCCGGGCGCTCGTCCAGGGCGATGCGCAGTGTCTCCTCGGCTGCCGGCAGGCCGGCCTCGCCGGGGATGTCGAAGCACCAGCGCAGCTCGATGCCGAAGTCGGCCAGGGCGCGCTTGCGGGCGTCCTCGATGGCCTCGCAGAACGCCGGCGCGGGAATGCCCCGTCGGACGTGCGAGTACGGGGTGATGGTCAGCTCCGCGTACCGGACCTGTTGGCGGGCCAACTCCCGGGCCACCTCGTGGGTGAGGATCCAGACGTCCTCCGGGTCGCGGATGAGGTCCACGACGCTCAGGTAGACCTCGATGAAGTGCGCGAAGTCGCGGAACTCGAAATAGGCGGCGAGCGCGCCCGGGTCGGCCGGCACCGGGGTGCGCCCCTCGTGGCGGGCGGCCAGCTCGGCGACGATCCGGGGCGAGGCGGAGCCGACGTGGTGCACGTGCAGCTCCACCTTGGGCAGGCCGGCGATGAAGGTGGGCAGGTCGGTCACTTGTTCTCCTGGGCATGGTCGCCGGTGCGGGCGACGACGAAGACGCGGCGGAACGGGAAGTACACCTGACCCTGCCGCACCGGGTACGCCGCGCTGAGCCGTACTCCCAGCTCGGCCCGGAAGGCGGACCACCCGGCGGCGTCCAGTGCGGCCCGGACCGGGCGCAGCGCGGTGCCCTCCATCCAGGCCAGCACCGGGTGCTCGGCGGTGGGTCGAGCCGGCAGCAGGTGCACGTAGGTAGTCTCCCAGGCGTCCACCGCGCAGCCGGCGGCGGTCAGCAGCGCCGCGTAGTCGGCCGGGTCGTCGACCGGGTCCGCGCGCAGCAGCGGGGCGACGTCGGCCCGCCAGGTCGGCCGGTTGGCGACCTCCCGCAGGGCGCGGTGCGAGTCGGCGGCGAAGTTGCCGGGCACCTGCATGGCGAGCCAGGCGTTGGCGGGCAGCGCGGCGGCCCAGCGGCGCAGCAGTTCCTGGTGGCCGGGGACCCACTGCAGCGCCGCGTTGCTGACCACCACGTCCTCGACGCCGGTCGGACGCCAGTCGCGCAGGTCGGTGACCGCGAAGTCGACAGGCGCGCCGAGGGCCTCGGCCCGCTCGATCATCTCGGGTGACGAGTCGAGGCCGAGCACCCGGCTCGTCGGCCAGCGCTCGGCGAGGACGGCGGTGAGCTGGCCGGGGCCGCAGCCGAGGTCGACCACCGTCCGGGGTCGCTCGGCCGGGACCCGGGCGAGGAGGTCGTGAAACGGCCGGGACCGCTCGTCGCCGAAGCGCAGGTAGGTCGTGGGATCCCACATGGTCGCCTCCAAAACCGTACGTCCGTACTGCTGAAGGTACGGCTCGCGTGGCAGGGTGGCAACCCGATCACTAGGCTCGGGGCATGGAACAGCGCAGCTTCAACCGGCTCGGCCGGACCGTTGGCGCGGTCGGCCTGGGCGCGTGGCAACTCGGCGCCGACTGGGGCACCGTCAGCGAGGACGACGCCATGGCGGTGCTCGCCGCCGCCGTGGACGCCGGGGTCACCTTCCTCGACACCGCCGACGTGTACGGCGACGGCCGCAGCGAGCAGCTGATCGGCCGCTTCCTGCGCACCCGACCCGACGCCGGGCTGACCGTCGCCACCAAGATGGGCCGCCGCGTCGAGCAGCGGCCGGAGGCGTACACCCTGGCCAACTTCCGGCGGTGGACCGACCGCTCCCGGGCCAACCTGGGCATGGACACCCTGGACCTGGTCCAGCTGCACTGCCCGCCCACCGAGGTCTTCTCCTCCGACGAGGTCTTCGACGGCCTGGACACCCTCGTCGCCGAGAAGGCCATCGCCGGGTACGGGGTCAGCGTCGAGACCTGCGACCAGGCCCTCACCGCGATCGCCCGACCGGGGGTGGCCAGCGTCCAGATCATCCTCAACGCGGTGCGCCACAAGCCCCTGGAGCGGGTGCTGCCGGCCGCGGCGGCGGCCGGTGTCGGCATCATCGCCCGCGTGCCGCTCGCCAGCGGCCTGCTCTCCGGCCGCTACGACGAGCACACCGAGTTCCCCGCCGACGACCACCGCAACTACAACCGGCACGGCGCAGCCTTCGACGTCGGCGAGACGTTCTCCGGAGTCGACTTCGACAGAGGTCTGGCCGCCGTACGCCGGCTGGCCCCGCTCGTCGACGCGGACCGCACGATGGCGCAGTTCGCGCTGCGCTGGGTGTTGGACCAGGCCGGCGTCACAGTGGTCATCCCCGGTGCCCGCGACGCTGACCAGGCCCGACGCAACGCCGCCGCGGCGACACTGTCCCCGCTCACCGAGGCGCAGTTGGCTGCCGTACGCGCGACCTACGACGAGCTGATCCGCCCGCAGGTGCACGACCGGTGGTGACCCGCGCGCCCGGGATGCTCGCGTCGTGCCGCCGGGCCGGCGATGCTGGACTGCGGCGCGCCGCCCCGGGCGGTGGAGAGGGGACGCGATGAGGGGCTGGCTTCCGCTCACCCTCGGCCTGCTGGCCGTGGTGATCGGTGCGGTGTGGACGGTCCAGGGCCTCGGCTACGTCAGCGGCAGCGTGATGACCGACGAGAAGATCTGGGCGGTGATCGGCCCGCTCGTGGCGGCGGCCGGGCTGGTGGTGATCTGGCTCGGCCTGCGCTCGCGTCGACGCTGACCGGTCGCTGGTCCGGGAAGCCTGAACAGGCGGAAGCCCCGCATCCCAACCGGGATGCGGGGCTTTCGCGCGACCCTTGAGCCGGATCGTCCCACTGGCCGGCGGGGGCCGGCCGTCCTAATCAGATGGGACGGACCTGCTCAGCCTGCGGGCCCTTCTGACCCTGAGCGATCTCGAACTCCACCCGCTGGTTCTCCTCCAGCGAGCGGTAGCCGCTGGTCTGGATGGCCGAGAAGTGGACGAACACGTCAGCACCCCCACCATCGACGGTGATGAAGCCGAAGCCCTTGTCAGCGTTGAACCACTTCACGGTTCCCTGAGCCATGTGTATCTCCCTCTAAAAACTGGCGGCCGTGCACGCCGTCCGGCCGATTGGCCGTTTTTGAGCAGCGGCGCCTGAGGCAGCCCCACGAAGGAGACTTCTCTCAACCCACGCCATCTCGCAACAGCGGGGACCAGCAAATCACGTACGCAAAAAGTCTGTCACGACCTCTCCGACGAATTTCTCCGACATGTGACCTGACGGATGCCTCAGGTGTGCCGGGCGGCGTGCGATGCCATGCGAAAGCCCCCTTCCCATCGATGCGGGAAGGGGGCTGAAGTCGCTGCATGGTCAGTCCGGCCAGCTGCCGGTCATCCGGCGTACGCCGACCGCGCCGCCCCGGTCCACGGCGGCCCGGACGACCGCGAAGATCGCGCCCTGCAACGCCGCGGCGGCCAGGATCTCGCCCCAGCCGCGATCCTCGTCGGTCGCGTTGGGCGCCTCACCGTCGCCCGCGGTGACCTTCCAGACCTGCCGGAAGATCACCCCGGCCACCGTGCCTGCGGCGATACCCAACAACACGCCGACCGGCCGGTACGCGACCCTGCCGATGCTCTTACTCACCTACGCCTCCCCCGCACGATCATCAGCACCACCACTGTGGCCACCGCACCGGCCGCGATGGCCGCCCACGGCACCGGGTTGCGGCGCACCAACTCGCCCTTGTCGTACGCCTGTGCGCGTACCAACTCGCCCTTCTCGTACGCCTGCGCCCGCGCTATCCCGGCGCCACGCGCGGCCTTTCCGCGGACCCGGGCGACGGTCTGCGCGGCCTGCTCACGCATCCGCCCTTTGGCCTGCTCGGCGGACTCCTTGAGACGCGCCTTGACGTCGGCCTTGGCGGCCAACGCCTCCATCGTCTCGCCCAACTCGACCCGGGTGCGACGGATCTCCTCGCGGAGGGCCTCCGTGTCGCCGGTCCCGTTGCCGGTCATCGCCGCCCCCTGTCCTTCACCGCGGCGGTGACAGTGTCCATGTCTGCGCGGAGGCTGCGGACCGTGGCCGCCGGCATCGGCGGGACGGCACGGCTGACCTGCTTCTTGCCCACCAGGGCGAGGATGCCGGCCACCAGGAAGCAGGCCACCGCCACGATCAGCGCCGCGGCCCAGGCGGGCAACACCAGGTCGAGCAGCAGGATCGCCGTGGCGACCAGCGCGCCCAGGCCGAAGAACGCGAGCGCGCCACCGCCGCCGAACAGGCCGATCCCGATGCCCGCGTGCTTACCCTTCTGGGTCAACTCCGCTCGGGCCAGCGTCAGTTCGTCCCGCACGAGGCGGGAGATCTGCTCGGTGGCCCGTTGCACCAGCTCGGCGGTGGAGGGCTCGCTCCCGTTCTGGGATGTGCGGGCTTTCGCCACGTCAGCCATGCTGTCCTCCTTTCCTCATCACCGCGCTGTATGCCCGGAGTCGCCGCTCGTCAATCCTAAAGCGCACCGAGCGGCTCACCGTCCCCGTTGTCCGGACGCCGCGCCGCTGATACGCGGCCAGCCGCCGCGATCACGCCAGAGACGTCCGGCAGCACATCCCCCACCCAAGCCCGACCAAACCTCCCGCAACGGACCCTCTCCCCCGATCACGCTCCCCCCGGCCCCACAGCGGTGATCATCAGGCCGGGCGGGGACGAACCCGACGCATCCGCCCGGCAGGTCCATGATCGCCGGGGCGCGGGCGGGCGGGTCGGGGCGGCGGGGCGGGCAGGGTTAAGGGCGGGTTTCTTCGGGGCCCACGAAGGCTTCGCTGCGGGCGTCGCCGTCGTCGCTGCCGCCGAAGACCCGGGCGTCGTCGGGCGCCTCGGTGTCCGACAGCTGGCGGGCCGGCCGTCGCGGCTGCACCCACTGCCAGGACAGGTTGCTGGTGGAGTCGCCCAGCTCGGTGCGCAGCCGGGGCATCGCGGTCGGCCGGTTGTCCCGGATCCAGGCGACCAGGTGCTCCCGGACGAGGCAGCGCAGGTCCCACAGGCTGCCCGCGTCGGCGGCGCTGACCAGCGCCCGCAACCGCACCATCCCGCCGGTGGCGTCGGTGACCTGGAGGACGCAGACCCGCCCGTCCCACAGCTCGGTGCCCTCGACGAGGCGGCGCAGCTCCTCGCGCATGGTCTGCACCGGCACCGCCCAGTCGACGTCGAACTCCGCGGTGCCGAGCACCGCCGCCTCCGTCCGGGTCCAGTTCTGGAACGGCTTGCTGGTGAAGTACGAGGTCGGCAGGATCAACCGGCGGTCGTCCCAGATCTGCACCACGACGTAGCTGAGGGTCAGCTCCTCGACTCGACCCCACTCCCCCTCGACGACGACCACGTCGTCGAGCCGGACGGCGTCGCTGAAGGCGAGTTGGAGCCCGGCGAAGACGTTGCCGAGCAGGCTCTGCGCGGCGAGCGCGGCCACCACACCGACCACACCGGCCGAGGTCAGCACACCGGCGCCGATCCCCCGCACGCTGGGGAACGTCATCAGCATCACGCCGACGGTCAGGATCACGATCACCGCGATGGTCAGTCGGCGCAGCATCACCACCTGGGTCCGTACCCGCCGGGCGTGCCGGTTGTCCGGTACGTCGACCCGGAACCGGGCCAGGGCGGTGTCCTCCACGACGACCAGCAGGCAGGCGACCAGCCAGGCGGTGGTGGCGATCACGCCGAGGACGAGCAGGTGCAGCAGCAGCTGCCGCCAGTGCTCGCCGACCGCGTACCCGGTGCTGAACCGGACGGCGAACTGCACGGCCAGGACCGTTCCGGCGACCTGGAACGGGCGGTGCGCGTGGTCGGTCAGCTCGGTCAGCAACAGTGACCGGCGGCCGAACCGCCGGGTCAACCGGTGGACGACCTCGACCAGAAACAGGGCGACCGCCGCCGCGACGAGCGCGGCGACGGCCGTTTCGAGATAGTTCTGCACGGCTTCGGTGCTCCCCTTCGACCAGGCGTCGGGCACTTCGGGCAAAAGCCCAAGAGTGCCCGACGGCCCGGGAATCGACCAGTTCAGACCTTGCGGTACCGGGACTGGAGGAAGCAGTAGACGCCGAAGGCGGCGATGCCCAGGGCGACCAGGGTCAGCAGGGTCGTGCCGTACGACTGCTCGCGCAACGTGTGCAGCGCGGCGTCCAGACCCCGGGCCTTCTCCGGGTCGTAGTTCACAGCGGCCACGATGATCAGCAGACCGGCGATGCCGTACGCGATGCCCTTGGCGACGTACCCGGCGATGCCGAGCCGGCGGGCCAGCTTGCGGGTCTTCGGGCTCATCTCGCCGGTCTTCAGGTGCTTCTCGAAGCGCTTGACGATGCCGTAGATCACCAGGCCGACACCGATCGCGGCGAGCACCAGCCCGGCCAGGCCGACCAGCCAGCGGCCACCGCTGGAGGTCATCAGCTTGCCGGTCAACGCCTCCTGCTGGTCGGCGCTGTTCGACCCGGCGTTTTTGAAGACCTTGAAGGCGGTCCAGGCGAAGTAGAGGTAGACGATGGTCCGACCGGCCGAGGCGAGCCGTTCGATGACCCGCTCCTTGTCGCGCTCGGCGCGGTGCCCGACCGCCGCCTCCAGCGCCTGCCAGATCGCCATCGCGAGCAGGCCGACCGCGACGGCGATGACCAGGAACTTACCGAGGGGCTGTGCGGAGAGGGTACGCAGCGCGCCAGACTGGTCGCCGTCGTCGGACGACGTGCCGAACGCGATCTGCAACGCCAACCAGGCGAAGAGAAGGTGAACGATGCCGTAGCCGATGAAGCCGGCCCGGGCGAGGAGTTCCAGCCACCGGCTGTCCGCCGTACGGGAGGCGGTGGCTTCGGCGCTACGGGTGAGTGACATGGCGTCACAATCTCCGAATCGGAAGATTCCCAAACGTCGGCCACCGCCGCCCGCCCAGCTCAGCTGCCCGGGTTGCGCGATACGCGAATCTTGACCTGCTGGTCGGTCACGCTGTCCAGGGTGACCGCGAAGCCCCCGGCCTCGGCGGCCTGCTGGCCGGTGGTGAGGGTGAGCTGCTCACCGGCGACCTCGACGGTCACCTGGTCACCCTCGGCGCCGACCAGCTTGGCCTCGACGCCCAGGATGGTGGCGCTCGCGTCGACACCCCGCTCGAAGGTGACAGTGCAGGCGTCCAGGCCGCAGTCGGTGGAGGCGCCCTGGGAGCTGCACCCGGCGAGCACGGCGAGGCCGAGCGCCAGACCGGCGAAGAGACCGGCGGCGCGGCGGACGGAAGGAATGGGCATGGTGGCGGGTCGGTTCGTCACCTCGCCAAGAGTACGAGACATCCGCGACGTCACCGCCGAACGGTGATCACCCGGCGGCCGACCAGGGCACCGAGAGCACCGAGAGCACCGAGAGCACCGAGAGCACCGAGAGCACCGAGAGCACCGGCTAGGGTCCGGGACATGCCGTTCGAAATCGCCCGCACCCGGGCCGCCTACCCCGCCCTGACCGAGGGCTTCGTCCATCTCGATGGTGCCGGCGGCACCCAGACCGCGGCCGGTGTGATCGACGCGGTCGCCGACGCCATGCGCTCGGCCGTCGGCAATCGCAGCGCCGCCAACGTTGCGGGTCGCCGATCGTTGGAGCTGGTGGCCGAGGCCCGTTCGGCGGTGGCCGACCTGCTCGGCGCCGACCCGGCCGGGGTGGTGCTCGGCCCGAGCGCGACAGCGCTGACGTACACCCTGGCCCGCACGCTCGGCGCGGCCTGGCGCCCGGGTGACGAGGTGGTGGTCTCCCGGCTCGACCACGACGCGAACGTCCGGCCGTGGGTGCAGGCCGCCGAGGCGGCCGGCGCGACGGTGCGCTGGGCCGAGGTCGACCGGCACACAGGTGAGCTGCCCGCGGCCCAGTACGCCGACCTGGTCGGTGAGCGGACCCGGTTGGTCGCGGTGACCGCCGGCAGCAACGCCATCGGCACCATGCCGGACGTGTCGGCGATCGCCAAGACCGCGCACTCGGTCGGCGCGTTGGTCTACGTCGACGGGGTGCACTCGGTTCCGCACGGGCCGACCGACCTGGCCTCACTCGGTGCCGACGTGCTGGTCACCAGCGCGTACAAGTGGTCCGGGCCGCACCTGGCGGCGATGGTCGCGGACCCGGCCCGGTGGGCGGCGCTGCGCCCGGCGAAGCTGGTGCCGTCCTCCGACGCGGTGCCGGACCGGTTCGAGTACGGCACGCCGAGCTTCCCGCTGCTGGCCGGTGTGGCCGCCGCGGTGGATCACCTGGCCGGGCTGGACCCGGACGCGGTCGGGGACCGCCGGGCGCGGGTGCGGGCCGGCCTGGCCGCCGCCCAGGCGCACGAGGAGGCCCTGCTGGACCGGCTGCTGGCCGGGCTGGCGCAGCGGCCGGCGATCACCGTCTACGGCTCGCCGGCGCGGCGCTGCCCGACTGTCTCGTTCCGCGTCGCCGGGTTGTCGCCGGCGGCCACCCAGGAGGCGTTGGGCGCCGCCGGGTTCTGCCTGTCGGTCGGCGACTACTACGCCTACGAGTACTTCCAGCTGATGGGTCTGCGCGACAGCGGCGGCGCGGTGCGGGCCAGCATCTACCACTACAACACGGCCGACGAGGTGGACCGGTTGCTCGGCGAACTCGACGCGCTGGCCGAACCGGCGGGGACAATGGCCGGATGAGCACCCTGGTCGAGGACAACCCGGCGAAGCACCGCTTCGAGATCCTGGTCGACGACGCGTTGGCCGGCTTCACCGCGTACCTGCCGCGCGGGGAGGTCCTGGTCTTCACCCACACCGAGGTGGACAAGAGCTTTCAGGGCAAAGGGGTGGGCGGCACGCTGATCCGCGGCACCCTGGACCAGCTCCGGGCACGCGGCACGACTGTGGTGCCGCAGTGCCCCTTCATGGCCGCGTTCATCGACAAGCACCCCGAGTACGCCGACCTGGTCGCCGACCTCCCCTAGCGCGGGCGGGTCAGCGGGCGCCGGTGAGCACCTCGGCGGCGGCCCGTCCGCTGGCCCGGGTGGCGCCGTGGGTGGCCAGGTGCACCGCCCCGGTGACCAGCTCGGGCACGCCCAACTCGACCACCACCGCGTCCGGCCGGGCGGCCAACGCGCGCTGCACGGCGGCGCGCATCCAGTCGTGCCGGTGCAGGTCACGGACCACCAGTACCAGGGGGCGGCTGCCCGCCCCGGCGCCCGGGTCGGCCGGCACGTCGGGTTCGGCGTAGCGGACCGTGCTGGTGTCGGGCAGCAGTTCGGCCAGTGGCCCGCCGATGCCCCACGGGGTTTCGGCGCCGATCGCGATGTTGCGCAGCGGCTCGAACTCGACGACGTGCGCCGCGCGGGTCAGTGGCAGAGCCACGGTCGTGCCCGCAGCGGCGGTGACCCGGACGGCCCGGCGGGCGGCGACAAGCCCGACGTCGGCGGCGCCGCGCGCTCCGGCCGAGCCGGCGCCGCGGGCGGCCACCGCCCAGGCGGCGAGTTGACCGACGCGCTTGGCGGCCTCGGCGAGGCGTTCCTCGGGCAGCTCACCGGAGACGACGGCGGCCACGATGGCGTCGCGCAGCTCGCGGGCGTCCTGCTCGCCGGCCCGTTCGCCACCGATGCAGATCGCGTCGGCGCCGGCGGCGAGGGCACGGACCGTCGCCCCGGCGAAGCCGTACCGGTCGGCGACCGCGCGCATCTCCATCGCGTCGGTGACCACCACGCCGGAGAAGCCCAGCTCGTCGCGGAGCAGCCCGCCCAGGATGCGCTGGCTCAGCGTCGCCGGCAGCTGCGGGTCGAGCGCGGGCACCAGCAGGTGGCCGGTCATCACCGCCTGCACCCCGGCGGCCACGGCGGCACGGAACGGGGCCAGTTCGCAGGCGTCGAGCCGGTCCCGGTCGGCGGTGATCCGGGGCAGGTCGTGGTGCGAGTCGACGCGGGTGTCGCCGTGCCCGGGGAAGTGCTTGGCGCAGGCCGCGACGCCACCGGCCTGGAGCCCGCGGACCCAGGCGGCGGTGTGCCTGGCGACGAGCGCCGGGTCCGCGCCGAACGAGCGGACGCCGATCACCGGATTCGCCGGATTGGAGTTGACGTCGGCGTCCGGGGCGTAGTTGAGGGTGATCCCCGCCGCGGCCAGCTCGACGCCGAGGTCCCGGGCGACGGCCTCGGTCAGCTCCGGGTCGTCGACGGCACCGAGGGCGAAGTTGCCGGGCCGGGAGCTGCCGTGCACCGACTCCAGCCGGGTGACGTCGCCGGCTTCCTCGTCGATCGCCACGATGACGTCCGGCCGTTCCGCGCGTAGCGTCGCGGTGAGCGCTGCCACCTGCTCGGTGTCGATGACGTTGCGGGCGAAGAGCACCACCGAGCCGAGACCCTCACCGAGCCAGCGGCACACCCACGGTGGCGGGGTGGTGCCGACGAAGCCTGGTTGCAGGACGGCGGCGGCGAGCGCCGGAAGGTGCCCGGTGGTGGTGGTCACGCCACCCCCTCGCAATGATCAATGTCGATCACCGGCGACGGCGCGCCCCCGTCGATCCGCTGGTTGCGCTCGCTCATGCGGCCCCCGTACCCCATCTCTCGCGCGCCCTCGGCGCACCGCCACCGGCAGGCGGTCCTGCCATGGTCACACTGGGCCATTCAATAGTCAATAAACCTTACAGTTGCCTGGCGGCCCGCTCCCCGGGGAGAGTGCGGGGATGGATCCCGTCCTGCTGGCCGACGCGACGAGCCCGGCCGACATCCCCGGCGTACGCCTGCTCGGCCTGGTGGTCGGCGCCCTGCTGCTGCTCGCCGCGATCCGGGCGATGTTCGGTCGACGCTGACCCCGACGACGACGAGAGGCCGACGCCGACCCGGACGACGGCGAGCCGGTGTGACCCGACGCCGCCGGGGTAGGGCTCTCCCCATCAGCAGATCCGCGTGCCGAAGGGGAAGCCATGAAGATCGGATACTTTCTGTCCAGTGAGGAGTTCACGCCGGCCGAGTTGCTGGAGCAGGCGCGCGGTGCCGAACGGGCCGGCTTCGAGGCGCTGTGGATCTCCGACCACTACCACCCCTGGGTGGACGCACAGGGCCAGAGCCCGTTCGTCTGGTCGATGATCGGCGCGCTCAGCCAGGTCTGTTCGCTGCCGGTGACCACTGCGGTGACCTGCCCGACGCTGCGGATCCACCCGGCCGTGATCGCGCAGGCCGCGGCGACCAGCGCGGTGCTGCACGGTGGCCGGTTCGTGCTCGGCGTCGGCACCGGCGAGGCGCTCAACGAGCACATCTTCGGCGACGCCTGGCCGCAGGCCGACGTCCGGTTGGAGATGCTGGAGGAGGCCGTCGAGGTGCTGCGCGCGCTGTGGGGCGGGGACTTCGTCAACCACCACGGCAAGCACTACACGGTGGAGCACGCGAGGATCTACACCCTGCCCGACGCTCCCCCGCCGATCTACGTCTCCGGCTTCGGGCCGAAGGCCATCGACCTGGCCGCCCGGATCGGCGACGGCTACGTCAGCACCATGCCCGACGGCGAGATGGTCCGGCGCTTCCGCGAGAACGGCGGCGGCGACAAGCCGTGCCAGGCCGGCTTCAAGGCGGCGTACGCCGACAGCGAGGACGAGGGGATGCGCATCGCGTACGAGCGCTGGCCCAACGCGGGGGTGCCGGGTGAGCTGTCCCAGGTGCTGCCCTCGCCGCGCCACTTCGAGCAGGCCGCCGAACTGGTCAAGCCGGAGATGCTGAAGGAGGCGTTCGTCTGCGGCAACAGCGCCGACGCGCACCTGGAGATGATCGACAAGTACGCCAAGGCCGGCTTCGACGAGGTCTACGTGGCCAACACCGGCCCGCACTACCAGGGGCTGTTCGACCTCTACCAGCGCGAGGTCCTGCCCCGCCTGCGCTGAGCCGCGCCCGATCGACGAGCCGGTCATCGAGGGCATGGACGGTGCCCTGCCTGTGATCGTCCGAACGCGTTTCGGCGGTCATGGGCTCGGGTACCTCCGGCCCTCGATGAAACTGTCCACGCACTCGATGACGTTGCGCCGCGCGGCCCGCAGCCTTTTCGGCTGGAAGGCGCTGCGGCCCAACCAACTGGCCGCCATGCGCGCGGTGATGAAGCGACGCGACGCCCTGGTGGTGTTGCCCACCGGGGCCGGCAAGTCGGCGATCTACCAGATTCCGGCCAGCCTGATCCCCGGTCCCACAGTGGTGATCTCCCCCCTGCTGGCTCTCCAGCAGGACCAGATCGCCTCCCTCAACGAGCGGCAACGCCCGGAGCTGCGGGCGGTGCGGATCAGCTCGAACGAGTCGCCCACCCAGCAGGCCGAGGCGATCACCGAGATCCGCGAGGGCCGGGCGGAGTTCCTCTTCATCACCCCGGAACAGCTCAGCAACCCCGAGCGGATGGCCGAGGTCGCCGGGCTGAAGCCAGCGCTGGTGGCGATCGACGAGGCACACTGCATCTCCGCGTGGGGGCACGACTTCCGCCCCGACTACCTGGCGCTCGGGCACCTCATCGACGGCATCGGCCGACCACCCGTGGTCGCGTTGACCGCCACCGCCTCCCCTCCGGTGCGCGACGACATCATCGCCCGGCTGCGGCTGCGCGAGCCGGAGGTGGTGGTCTCCGGTCTGGACCGGCCGAACCTGTTCGTCGAGGTCGCGCACTGCCCCACCGAGGACTACCGGTGGCGACGGCTGATCGCGCTGCTAGGCGACGACGAGCGGCCCGGGATCATCTACGTGCCGACCCGTCGCGCCGCCGAGGAGTTGGCCACCCGGTTGACCGACGCCGGCTTCCCGGCGCAGTTCTACCACGGTGGGATGGCGGCCGGCGCGCGCGCCGAACTGCACGAGGCGTTCCTCGCCGACCAGGTCCCGATCATGGTGGCGACCTCGGCGTTCGGCATGGGCATCGACAAGCCGAACATCGCCTGGGTGGCGCACATGGCACTGCCCGACTCTCCGGACAGCTACTTCCAGGAGATCGGCCGGGCCGGACGCGACGGGCAACCGGCCCGGGTGCTGCTGCTCTGGCAGGCCGAGGATGTGGGCCTGCAACGGTTCTTCAGCGGTGGCCTGCCCGACGTCGACGAGCTGCGCGACCTCGCGGCGCTGCTGCGCCGCAAGCCGGCCACCAAGACCGAGCTGCGCGAGACCACCGGCCTCGGGCCGCGCAAGCTGGGCCAGTACCTTTCCCTGCTGGAGCAGGTCGGGGCGGCCGAGCCGCGCGCCCGGCAGCGGATTGGCGCCCCCCGTTACTCCCCCACCCCGGCCGACGCCGCCGCGGCGGCGCTGGCCGAGGCGGAGCGCCAGCAGACAGTGACCCGGTCCCGCACCGACATGATGCGGGCCTTCGCCGAGACCCGGGCCTGCCGGGGGCAGACCCTGCTGGCCTACTTCGGCGAGCAGATGACGCAGGTCTGCGGCCACTGCGACAACTGCCACAACGGCACCAGCGTGGCCGACCAGGGTGCGGTCGGGCCGTTTCCGGTGCACAGCCAGGTGCGTCACCCGGAGTGGGGGCCCGGCCTGGTGCTCTCGTACGAGGAGGACAAGATGACGGTTCTCTTCGATGAGGTCGGGTACAAGACGTTGTCGGTGCGCGTGGTGTCCGAACAGGGCCTGCTGACCCTGGACTAGCCTGACCCGGGCGCCGGTGTCGGGCCCGGTGGATCGACCAAGCGAAGCACCGATTGACCAAGCAGAGCAGGGCGGAAGGGGCATTGCCGTGATCGAGCAACCGGCGTACACCGGTTTCGGTTTCTCCGACGGGGAGTGGGGGCTGCTGGTCGGCCTGCCGCAGTCGGTGCTGACCGCGGCGAGCGCCGCCGAGTCCGACGGCACCCGCCGGACCATGGCGGAGAACGCGGCCGGTCTGGAGACCATCGCCGCCGGCCGGGAGTCGGCCAGCCCGCTGGTCGCCGCCGTGGCCGGCGAGATCGTCACCCGGGTCGGCGACCCGGAGACCGGCGAGGAGTTGCCGGTCATCTCGCCCGCCGACCCCGCGGCGTACATCGACGACGTGCTGCTGCGGGCCGGTCAGGCCGCCGAGCTGCTGGCCGGCCGGGTCGACGAGGGTGCGGCCGGGGCGTACAAGCACTGGCTCGTGAAGATCGCCGAGCAGGTCGTGGGCGCCGCGTCCAGCGGTGGGCTGCTGGGCATCGGCGGCGAGTCGGTCAGCGACTCCGAGCGGCGTTTCCGCGACCGGCTCGCGCACGTGCTCACCGACTGACCGACGACAACGAGGTATCGGCCGGACCGGTCGGCTCGACGGCCAGCGCCGTGGAGTCGGCCGGTTTCACGCCGCGCAGCGCGACCAGCGCGGTGACCGCGCCCACCAGCATCACCGCCATGGCGGCGTACGCGGCCAGGTGCAGCCCGTCGGTGAACGCGACAGCGGCGGCGTGCCGCACCGCGTCGGCCAGGTCCGCCGGCAGCCCCTGGGCGACAGCGAGCGCACCGCCCAGGGTCTCCTGGGCCGCGGCACCGGTGTCGGCGGGCAGCCCGGCCGGCAGGCCGTCGACGACCTCGCGGCGGTAGACCGCCGCGCCCACGCTGCCCAGGATCGCCATTCCCAGCGCACCGCCCAGCTCACTGCTGGACTCGGTCAGCGCCGACGCGACCCCGGCCTGCTCGGGCGGTGCCGCGCCGAGGACCAGTTCGGTGACGAGGGACATCACCATCACCAGGCCACCGGCGTAGACACTGGCGCCGACGAGCAGCAGCCACAGCGGCGTCTCCGGCGTGACCTGGGTCAACACCGCGAAGCCGACCACCGCGATCGCGAACCCCGCACCGATCAGGTACGCCCGTTCGACGCGCTGGGCGAGGGCGGCGGCGGCCGGTGCGACTCCGCCCACGGCGAGGGACGGCACGAGGCTCCAGAGTGCCGCCCGTAGCGGGCTCAGGCCGAGCACCAGTTGGAGGTGCTGGGTGGTGAAGATGGCGAAGCCGACGATGGCGAACATCGCCAGCAGGTTGACAGCGAGCGACCCGCCGAAGCCGCGGCGGCGGAACAGTCCGAGGTCGACCATCGGGTACGCCCGGGTCCGCTGTCGGTGCAGGAAGAGCGCGCCCACCAGCAGGCCGCCGACGATGGCGAGCACCCGCACCAGGCTGAGGCCGTCGCGGGCCATCTCCTTGACGCCGTAGATCACCGGCAGCAGCGCGCCAAGCGACAGGGCCGCGCTGGTCAGGTCGAACCGACCGGTCGCCGGGTTGCGGAACTCGGGCACCAGGAGCGGGACGAGCAGGAGCAGCATCAGCATCGCCGGGATGTTGATCAGGAAGATCGAGCCCCACCAGAAGTGCTCCAGCAGGATGCCGCTGAGCACCGGGCCGATCGCGATGCCGCCGGTGAGGGTGGCGGTCCAGATGCCGATGGCGGTGCCGCGCTGCTTGGCGTCGTGGAACATGTTGCGCACCAGGGCGAGCGTCGAGGGCATCAGGGTGGCCCCACCGACGCCGAGCACGGCGCGCGCGGCGATGAGCGTCGCGGTGCTGTCGGCGTACGCGGCCAGCAGCGACGCCGCCCCGAACGCGGTGGCGCCGATCAGCAGGAGCCGGCGGCGGCCGATCCGGTCACCCAGGGCGCCCATGGTGATCAGCAGCCCGGCCAGCACGAACCCGTAGATGTCGAAGATCCAGAGCTGCTCGGTGGCGGTGGGCCGCAGCTCCGCGCTGATGAACGGGACGGCGAAGTAGAGCACCGACACGTCCATCGAGACCAGGAGCAGCGGCAGCATCAGCACCGTGAGCCCGATCCACTCCCGTCGGCCCGCCCGCGGCGTCGGTGTGTTGGTCGTCATGATCAGTTCCTCCTCTGCGTATGGCGTACGCTGTTATGCGTAGACCATACGCAGAACTAGGATGGCGAGGCAAGGAGGAAATGTGGCGGCGAAGACAGACGACAGCGGGCCGGTAATCCCGCCGGCGATCGAGAGCGCGTGGGGGCTGCGGGACCGACCACCCAAGGGCCCACGGCCGGGGATGAGCGTGCCCACCATCGTGGACGCCGCCGTGCGGGTGGCCGACGCCGACGGCCTTGCGGCCGTCTCGATGAGCCGGGTGGCCAAGGAGTTGGGCGCCGCGACCATGGCCCTCTACCGCTACGTCGGCTCGAAGGACGAACTGCTGATGCTCATGGTGGACACCGGGTACGGCCCGTCCCCCGGCCCGCCCCCACCGGAGGCCGACTGGCGCGCCGGCCTCACCCGGTGGGCCTGGGCCGAGCACACTGTGCTGCGGCAACGGTCCTGGCTGCTGCACGTGCCGATCAGCGGCCCACCGATCACCCCGCAGCAGCTCGGCTGGATGGAGGACGGGCTGCGCTGCCTCGACGGCACCACGCTCGGCGAGGGCGAGAAGATGTCGGTGCTCCTGCTGATCACCGGGTACGTCCGCAACGAGGCCACCCTCACCTCGCAGATCGCCGAGGGCAGCCGGACGGCCGGCGTCGAGCCCGGCGAGATGATGCCGGCGTACGGCCGGGTGGTGGCCCGGCTCATCGACCCGGCCCGCTTCCCCGCGCTGCACCGGGTGCTGAGCGCCGGTGTGCTCCACCAGGACGACGACCCCGACGACGAGTTCGTCTTCGGCCTGGACCGGATCCTCGACGGCGTCGAGGCGCTGATCCAGCGTCGAGCGGGCTGAGGGAGCCGGATGCTACCGAGAGACACCATCGACACCACCGTCCTGCCACCTGGCGAACGGTTCGGCATGTGGCTGGACCTGGTGGCGCGCACCTCGGCGCCGCTGCGCATCCAGTCCCCGCACAGCGACGACTTCGCCGCCCGCGCCGACTTCATCGCGCTCGGCCCGATCCAACTGGTGGAATACCGCTACCCGTCGCTGGACGCCACCCGCACCCGGAAGCTGGTCCGTCAGTCCGACCCGGAGCTGTACATCCTCGCCCTCACCACCGGCGGCATCGGCACGTCCAGCCAGGACGGTCGGCGCAGCGAGATCCTGGCCGGCGAGTTCACCTTCTACGACGGGTCCCGGCCGCACGACGTGTGCCACCACGCCATCGAGCCGGAGCGCGAGGACGCGACCTCGATCATCACGCTGATCCCGCACGCCGCGCTGCCGCTACCGCCGCAGCGAATGGCCGCGCTCTACGGCGGCCGGATGTCCGGCAGCGAGGGGATCGGGGCGCTGCTGGCGCAGTTCCTGCTCCAGGTGACCGGACACCCCGAGCAGTACCATGCCGCCGACGCCAGCCGGCTCGGCGCGGTGGGGCTCGACCTGGCCACCACCATGCTCGGCCGGCATCTCGTCGCCGAGGACGCCGTACCCACCGAGGTCCGCCGCCGGGCGCTGCTCACCCAGGTGCAGTCGTACATCCACCGCCACCTCGGCGACGCGACGCTCGGCCCGCAGGTCGTCGCCGACGCGCACCACATCTCGGTGCGGTCCCTGCACCGGTTGTTCGAGGCCGAGGACACCACTGTGGCGTCGTACATCCGGGATCTGCGGTTGGCCCGGTGCCGGCGCGACCTGACCGACCCGGCGCTGCGCAACCACACCGTGCAGACCGTCGCGGCGCGGTGGGGATTCACCGACAAGGCCCACTTCAGCCGGGCATTCCGGACCGCGTACGGGACCACCCCGCAAGAACACCGCGACAGTGGCTCGGATTTGGCGCGGATCGTCAACCGCCAGGCATCCACCGTCAACTCGCTGCCGGCAGACTGACACCAACGCGGCCGGCCATCGCCTGGTAGGCCGCCAACGGGGGCCGTGGCGAGGCGCCCGCCGCGCGAGCGGCGGGCGGCCGCCCGGTGGCACCCCGCTCACGCCCGAGGCTCCGGTCCCGTCGCGTTTCCCCCCCAGGACCGCCGACGGGGCCGGTCAGGCCCCCTCCAGCAGCTTCAGGACGACCCGCTCCGCCTCCTCACGAGGCGCCTGCGGATCCACCGACGCCACCACCCCGTCGTGGTAGAGGTCGACCACCCGAGGGTCCACGTACGACGCCCGAGCCACCGTCGGCGTGTTGCCCAGCAGATCCGCCACCTCACGCATCACGGCGACCACCGCCCTGCGCCGGGCGGTCACCGAGCGGGCCGGGCCGACGGTGGCCAGCTCGGTGGCCGCGAGCACCGTGGCGTGCCAGGTGCGGAAGTCCTTCGCGGTCATCTCCCCACCGCTGGCGTCGCGCAGGTAGCCGTTGACCTCGTCGCTGCGCACGTCGCGCCACTCCCGACCGTCCCAGTAGCCGAACAGCCGTTCCGCCCGTCGCCGACGACGGCGCAGATTGACAAGCACCTGGCACAGCTCCGGGTCCTCGATCCTGCGTACCTGCTCGATGCCCCCCTTCGCGGGAAACACGAACACCACGCAGCCGCGTCGGGACCGGGCATGCTCGGGGCGCAGGGTGGACACCCCGTACGTCGGGTCGTCGCCGTTCGCGTACTGGTCGCTGCCGACCCGGAACATCCCCATGTCCAGCAGTCGGGCCACAGTCGCCAGCACCCGGTCCCGGCCCAGTCCACGGCCGTCCAGGTCGCGCCCCACCCGTTCGCGCAGCGTCGGCAGCCGCCGGGCCACCTCCAGCATGTGGTCGAACTTCGCCTCGTCCTGCTTCTCCCGCCACCGCGGGTGGTAGACGTACTGCTTGCGACCCGCGGCGTCGATCCCGATCGCCTGGATGTGCCCGTTCGGGTGCGGCGCGATCCACACGTCCTGCCAGGCCGGCGGGATGACCAACTCCCGCAGCCGGGCCAGGACATCCGGATCCCGCACCGGAGCCCCGGACGGGTCGACGAACAGCCAACCCCGTCCGCGCCGACGCCGTCCGTACCCCGGTCGACCCGGGTCGCTACGCCGCAACCGCACCGGAGACCCGCACCACCCTCTCCACCTCGGCCACGGCGGTCAGCACCTCGTCAAGGCGCAGAGCCGCCATCGTCGGGTGGCTTCCTACCCCGTCCCACCCGGGCCAATCCGCCTCGCCGGCCCAGAGCACCCGGTGCCGTGGCCGGTCCGGTGGTGGCCCCCAGTGCGCCGGTGGCACCGGCCCGAAGAGGACGACCGACGGGGTGCCGTACCCGGTGGCCAGGTGGGCGACCCCGGTGTCCCCGCTGACCACCAGCCGGGCGTCGGCCACCAGCGCGGCGAGCGCGCCGAGGTCGGTCCGGCCGGCGAGGACGGCGTGCGAGCTCAGACCCGCCGCCTCGGCCACCCGGGAGGCCAACGCCCGTTCGTCGGCCGACCCGGTGAGCAGCACCCGGTGCCCCTGGCCGGTCAGCGCCCGGGCCAGCGCCGCGAACCGCTCGGCGGGCCACCGCTTGGCCGGGATCTTGCTGCCCGGGTGCAGCAGTGTGACACCGCTGGGCAGCCCCGCCGAGGCGGGCCGACGCAGGCTGAGGTCAGCGCGGTCGGCCGGGATGTCGTACCAGGACAGCAGCCGGCACCACCGATCCACCTCGTGCTCGTCGACGGCCCAGCGCGGGCCGTCGGCGAAGCCGGCGTCCGGGCTGGCGAAGGCGAGCAGCCGACCGGGCCGGGTGGCCGCGAGCAGCCGGTGCGACTGCGGGCCGCGCCCGTGCAGGTTCACCGCGACCCGCGGGGCCGTCCCCACCCGGAGGGGTCGATCCAGCCCGGTGGTATCCACCAGCCGGTCGACGCCACCGACCAGGTCGACAAGGGGGGCCAGCCAGCCGGGCGCGGCGAGCGCCAGCTCCCGCGACGGGTACGCGGCCCGCAGCGCCCGCAGCGCGGGCACCGCGGTCACCAGGTCGCCGACGCCGAGGGCGCGCAGCACGAGGATCACGGGTACGAGGTCTCCTGCTCGGCGCAGACCACCATCTCGCGCACCGCGCAACCGGGCGGCTGGTTGAGCGCGAACATGATCGCGGCGGCGGTGTCGGCGGGCTCGTTGAGGATCGCGTCCGGCCCCGGCTTGTACTGCGGGTCACGCTCGTCGAAGAACGCGGTGCGCATCCCGCCCGGAATGAGCAGGGTGACGCCGACCTGACCGGCCAGCTCGGCGGCGAGGGCTCGGGTGAAACCCACCACCCCGAACTTCGCCGCGCAGTAGGCGGTGGCGTCGCTGACCGCCTTGACGCCCAGGGTGGAGGCGACCGTGACGATGCGGCCCCGGGAGGTCAGCAGGAACGGCAGCGCGGCCCGGATCACCGCCGCGGTCGCCAGCAGGTCGACGGCGACGATGCGGTCCCAGGTCTCCCCCGGCACGTCGGCGAGCCGGCCCGGCACGTCCGTCCCGGCGGCGGTGACCACCGCGTCCAGGCCACCGGCCTGCTCGGCGATGTGCTGGGTGGCCACCTCGGCGGCTCGCGTGTCGGCCAGGTCGCACTCGGTCCAGGACACCCCGTCGACCGGCGGCTGCCGGTCCAGCACGAGCGGTCGGCCACCGGACGCGGCGACAGCCGCGACCACCGCGGCGCCGAGCCCGCTGGCGCCGCCGGTGACCAGGACGGTGGGCCCGGCCTCGGGCCGCGTGGCGGTCATCGGGGCCGCTCCGCGAGCGTGCGGACGATCAGGTCGGTGGTGGAACGACCGTCCAGGTAGGGCACCACCACCGTGTTCCCACCCCAGCGGCGTAGGACCTCCGCCTCCGGCAGGGTGGCGCTCGCGTCCCCACCGCCGGTGGCGTAGTCGCCGCCCTTGACCCAGACGTCGGGGCGTACCCAGGACAGGGCCGCCTCCGGGGTCGGCTCGTCGAAGATGAGGACCGCGTCGACGCAGCCCAGGGCGGCCAGCAACCGACCGCGGTCAGCTTCGGACTGCACCGGCCGGTCCGGCCCCTTCAACCCCGCCACGCTGCCGTCGGAGTTCAGGCAGACGATCAGGCAGTCGCCGAGCTGACGGGCCGCCTCCAGGGTGGCCACGTGCCCGGCGTGCAGCAGGTCGAAGCAGCCGCCGGTCGCCACCACTGTGCCACCCGCGGCGCGCACCTCGGCCAGGAGCGTGGCGACGGCCGCGACCCCCACCCGGTCGGCCACCCCCGCGGTCACCGCGCCGCCTCGCGTGCGCGCCTGTGCGGTTCGCGACCCCAACCCGCTCCCCGCGCGCACCGCGGGCGCCGACGGAGGCAGCGCCGTCGCCACTCCCCCACCCGCCACGTACGCGGACGCCTCGGCGACCGCCACCTGCACCGCCTCCGAGACCAGCGCGCCCTGGGCCAGCGCGAGGCTGGCCGCCGCCGCGAACCGGTCACCGGCACCGCAGGTGTCCCCCTCGGCACTACCCGGTGTCGGCACCACGAGCGGCGTCGACCCGGCGTGGCAGAGCAGCGCTCCGTCACCGCCCAGCGTCACCGCGACCGCGCCGGCCCGCCAGCGCCGCCGTAGCCCCTGGGCGCCGCGGGACGCGGTGGCCAGGCGGGAGGCCCCGGGCAGCGCGGGGACCAACTCGCGCACCTCGGACTCGTTCGGGGTGGCCAGGTGTACGCCGGGCACCGCCGCCGGGCCGCGCGGGTGCGGGTCCCACACCACCGGCGCGCGGGTGGTGGCCAACGCGTCGCGCAGCGCGGGCTGCCGGGCCACTCCCCTGCCGTAGTCGCTGACCAGCACCGCCGAGGCCGCGCCGATCACCCGGAGCACCTCGTCGGAGGGCTGGCCCGGCTCCCCGGACGTGCCGCCCCGGTCGTGGCGCAGCAGCACCCGCCCCCGGGCCCGCAGCCGGATCTTCTCCGGCGTGGCGCCGGAGAGGGCAAGTGGAAACACCTGCACGCCGGCGGCGGCCAGCAGAGCGGACAGCCGGGCCCCGCCGGCGTCGTCGGCGAGCGCGGTCACCAACACCACCTCGGCGCCCTGCGCGGCGGCGAACACCGCCGCCAGCCCGGCGCCCCCGGGTCGGTCGGTGGCCGCGGTCTCGTCGAGCACCGGCACCGGGGAATCCGGGCAGAGCCGGTTCACCACACCTTCCACGTCCCGGTCGAGCAGGGTGTCCCCGAGCACCACCACAGGTCCCCTCACGCTTGCCTCCTCATCCTCACGCGTCGACCTGCTGTCCGGTCCCGCCGCCGAGCACCACCTCGACCCCGGTACGCACCGGTGCCGGCTCCGCCGACCCGGGGTGGACGACCACCGGATCGGCGACTGCCCCCAGCGCGGCGGGCAACTCCTGTTCGAGGTACTCGCAGAGCAGATGACTGGTCACCAGGTGCAGCTCCTGGACGACCTGGGTGTCCGGGGACGCGACGGCCAGCACGTCGTCGCAGGCGTCGGCGAGCGGATTGGGGGCGACGCCGGTGAGCGCCCAGGTGGTCACCCCGACGTCGCGGGCGGCCTGCGCGGCGGCGACCAGGTTGGGGCTGGTTCCGCTGGTGCTCAGCAGCAGCAGGATGTCGCCCGGGCGGCCGTGGGCGCGCACCTGGCGGGCGTACACGTCGCCGTAGCCGTAGTCGTTGGCGATGGCGGTGAGCGCGCTCGTCTCGGCGTGCAGGGCGATCGCTGACAGCGGCTGACGGTCGTCGTGCAGCTTGCCGACCAACTCGGCGGTGAGGTGCTGGGCTTCGGCGGCGCTGCCGCCGTTGCCGGCGACCAGCAGGCGACCCCCGGCGGCCAGCCGGTGGGCCAGGTCCGCACCCCAGCGCGCCAGCTGTCGCTCACACCGCCGGTACGGCACCAGCGCCGCGGCGAGATTCGTCAGGTGGGTGTCGAGCAGGCTGCCCGTCGGCATCAAGCCACCACCCGGGTGGGCCGACGCACGGCGGCCACCTCGCTGTAGACCTCGACCAGCCGCTCGGCGGTGACCGCCCACGAGTACCGCGCCCGGGCCCGCTCCCGGGCCGCCGTCGCGTACGAGAAGCGCCTGATCCGGTCGTCGAGCAACCCCTGGATCGCGGTGGCCAACGCGTGGGGGTCCCGGGCCGGCACGAGGTCACCTGTCGTCCCGTCGAGCACTGTGTCCCGGATGCCACCCACCGCCGTGCCGACGACGGGCACCCCACAGGCCATCGCCTCCAGCGGGGTCAACCCGAACGGCTCGTACCAGGGCGCCGCGACCAGCAGGTCCGCCGAGCGGTACCAGCGGCCCATCTCCTCCCGGGGCACCGCGCCGACCAGGTGCACCCGGTCTGCCACCCCGCACGACTCCGCGAGGGCCCGCAGCCGGCGGGCGTACGGGTCGGTCTCCAACAGCCCCTCGGGTGGGCCGCCGACGACCAGGCACTCGGCGTCCGGGACCAGTGCCATCGCGCGGATCACGGTCTGGAAGCCCTTGCGTTCGACCAGCCGACCCACTGTGAGGATGCGGGCCCGTCCCGGTTCCCGGTCGGCGGCCGGCCCGAGCGGGGCGAAGGTGGTGAGGTTGACCCCGGAGGGCACCACTGTCATCCGGGACCGGGGCACCCCCATCCGGACCAGCTCGCCCACCTCGTCGCGGCACTGCGCGACGACCCGGTCCACCGAGCGGCCCAGCTCCCGCTCGTAGGAGACCCGTCGGGCCGGGCTGGTGTCCTGCACACCCTGGTAGCGGCGCTTCACAGTGCCCAGCGCGTGGTACGTCTGCACCACCGGCACCCCGGTCTGCCGGCCGGCGGTCAGCCCGGCCAGACCGCTCATCCAGAAGTGCGCGTGGATCACCTCGGGCACCCAGTCGCCGCCGCGCCAGCGCTCGATCAACCAGTTGCTGAACTCCCGCATGTGTGGCAGCAGCGCGTCCTTGGCCACCGGCTCGGCCGGGCCGGCCGGCACGTGCACCACGTCGTACCCGTCCGGGCTGCGGACGGTCACCGGCAGGTCGGGCGCGTCCCGGCGGGTGTAGACCCGCACCTCGTGCCCGGCGGCGGCGAGCGCGGCGGACAGCTCCGCGACGTGCGTGTTCTGGCCGCCGGCATCCTCCCCTCCGAGGACGGCGAGCGGGCTGGCGTGCTCCGAGATCATCGCGATCCGCATACTTCCTCCTCCAGCAGCCGGTCCCAGTCAGCGAGGAAACGGTCGAGGCCGTACCTGTCGCGCGCGGCGGTTCGCGCCGCCGCTCCGGCCTGACGCGCGGTCGCCGGTTCGGTGATGAACCGGCGGGCGGCGTCGAGCAGGGTGTCGGTCCGGGTGGCGAGCGCCCCCGCCTCCGGGGGCACCGCCACCACCGCCTCGGTGGTGGCGAGCGCGACGACGGGCATGCCGATCGCCATCGCCTCGATGAGGCTGAGCCCGAGGGAGGTCCATCGGCACAGGTGCAGGTACGCCCGCCGCCGGGCCAGCTCGGCGTGCATCCGGTCCTGGGGCACGTCGTCGTGGCTGGTGAGCCGGTCGGCCGGCAGCCCGAGGTGGTCGGCCAGACCGGCGACGCCCATGCCGAACACGTCGAGCGGTGCGATCTCGGCGAACTGGGGCAGCAGGTCGGTGCCGGTGACCCGACCTCGCCGGACCGGCTCGTTGATCACCACGGCGAGTCGGTCCAACTCGCCGCTGTAGGACGCGGAGGGGGCGACGATGCCGTGATCGACGACTGTGGTGCGGGTGGCGCCGGTGTCCCAGAATATCTGGTTGAACCCGGTGACGTGGGCGATGAGCAGGTCGTCGCGGTCGGCCATCGGGTGGCGGGTGTTGGGCACGTCGCCCTTGGGGGTGTTGTGTTCGACGTAGATCGCGGGAAGGTCGCGGCCGGGGCGACGGCGAAGCCACTCCTCGGCCCGGTCGATCTCCTCAGGGCGTTGCAGGATGACCACGTCGACGTCGGCGTCCGGCAGCTCCTCCGGGCTGACCTCGACCGCGCTGTCCGGCCACGGGTAGGTGCGGGCCCGGCCGAGGCCGTACGGGCCACGGTCGGGTGTGGTGGGAATCAGGTAGCGGTGGCTGCCGTGCACGAACGACGTGGTCCAGGAGCCGTGCACGTGCCAGAGCAGGATGTTCATTGGCTGCCACCACCGCTGACGGCGAGCGTCCGGAGCGCGTCGACCACCTCGTCCGGGTCGACCCCGCTGAGGCAGGGATGCCCGGGGACCGGGCAGCTGGCCGCCCGGGTGTCCCGGCAGGGCGCTGCGGCGTCGCCGAGCCGGACAGTGGGCACCCGGTAGGGCCCCCACTGGCCGAACGGGACGGTCGGCGCGAAGAGACTCACGACCGGCACTCCGGCAGCGGCCGCCAGGTGCGCGGGCCCGGTGTTGCCGACCACGACCGCGCCGGCGTCCGCGACGATCGCCGCCAGCCCGGCCAGGTCGGTGCTGCCGCCCAGGTCGGTGCCGCCGGCCGCGGCGACCCGGGCGGTGACCGCGCGCTCGTCCCGGCCGCCGGTGACCAGCACCCGGTGCCCCGCGTCGGTCAGCGCCCCGACGATCCGGGTCGCCACCTCGGGCGGGCAGGCCCGGCTCGACGCGGCCGACCCGGGGTGCAGCACCACGTACCCCGGATCGCCGAGACCGGCCGGGCGCGGCGGCACGGCGTCGCGGCGGAGCCGGAGGACGGGTTCGTCGCCGTCGGGCAGTCGGTGGCCGGCGGCGGCGGCCAGGGAGAGGGCACGTTCGGGTTCGGGAACGCCGCCCGGCACCCGGTGCCGGATGTCCAGGAGGGAGCCCGGATAGTCGTCGCTGATCGCCGCGATCCGGTCGATCCCCGCCATCCGCAACAGCAGCGCCAACGGCAGGGCGGACTGGTGGAACGAGGTGAACACCACCGCCTGGTCCACGCCGACCGCGCCCAGGCGCGCGGTCAGGCTCCGCATGGCCTCCGGGTCGACCGGCCCCGGCGTGGGGTCGATCCACGGCAGCGGATGCTCGATGATCTCGTCGACGCCGGGCAACAGGTTGGCGGCGGCCCGGCCGCGCGGCCCGCACAAGAGCACCACCCGCTCCGCGCCGGCCGCGACGGCCCGAATCGCCGGGCCGGTGACCAGCACGTCACCCGCCGAATCCGAGCGGACCACAAGCGCCGTCCGTACCGGTGCGGTGGGCGGGGTCGAGGGCTGCACTGCCTGTTGTCGGCGCAGGATCTCCGCTACCGCCGCCGGCAGATCGGTGGCCACCCACCCGGCGGCGGCGATCTCCTCCGGCCGGGTCACCGGGGTGGGCACCAGCACCCCGGCGGCCCCGGCGGCCAGCGCGGCGCCGACGTCCCGGCCGATGTCGCCGACCAGCACGCACCGGGACGCGGTGGTGCCCAACTCGCGGGCGGCGGCGTACACCAGGCCGGGCGCCGGCTTGCGGCAGTCACAGCCGTCGGCGTCGTCGTGCGGGCAGACCAGCCAGGCGTCGAACCGGCCCAACAGCTCCTCGACGCGGGCGTGCACCGCCCGCATCTGCTCACCGGTGAAGTAACCCCGGGCCAGGCCCGACTGGTTCGTGACGACCGCCAGCCGCAGCCCGGCCGCGCGCAGACGGTCCAGCGCCGCCCGCGCGCCCGGCACCGGCCGCACCTTCTCCGGGTCGCCGTTGTACGGCACGTCCTCGATCAGGGTGCCGTCGCGGTCCAGCAGCACCGCGTCGTAGAGCACCTGTCGGGGGCTTGCGACAGACCCGGAACCGGCGCGGTCAGCAGCGGCGTACACCTGGGCTGACCTGCGCTGATACGGATCCTCCTGGTCCTGTCGCACAGCCGGCGGGTTCCCTGCGCCCCGAGGAGTAAACGTCGCTGTCGAGGCGCTGGGCCAGCGCCGCCGGCGATGCCCCGGGTCGGCCTTACCCGCCGCCCCGGAGAAGCTAACCCGGTCAGCCGTTAGCCCGTGCCGTCCTCCGGGTATGGGATCCCGGTGGCGATTGTGGAGAAAGTGATCGACGCTTCCCCGCAGCAGGTGTTCGACGTGCTCGCGGACGGATGGACGTACAGCGACTGGGTGGTCGGCACGGCGCACGTGCGGGACGTGGACGACGCCTGGCCCCGGGTGGGCAGCCAACTGCACCACCGCGCCGGGCCCTGGCCGTTCTCCCTGCAGGACGCCTCGACGGTGCTGGTCTGCGAACCGCCGCACCGGCTCGTGCTCAAGGCCGGGCTCTGGCCGGCGGGCGAGGCGATCGTGGCCTTCACCCTGCAACCGGTCGGCGACGGCGCCACCCGGGTACGCATCGGGGAGGACTTCGCCGCCGGCCCGCTGCGCTGGATTCACAACAAGGTCAACGATCTCGTGCTGCACCGGCGCAACCGGGAGACGCTGGCCCGGCTCTCCGACATCGCCACCCGACAGAAGGGGTGACTGTGACCCGGACCGTGGTGGTGACCGGCGCGAGCGCCGGCGTCGGCCGGGCCGTCGCCCACGCGTACGCGGAGCGCGGTGCCCGGTTGGCGCTGCTGGCTCGGGGCGAGGCGGGTCTGGTCGCCGCCGAGCGGGAGTGCCGGATGCGCGGCGCCACCGATGTGCGCGTGTACCGGGTCGACGTGGCCGACGCGGGCGCGGTGCAGCAGGCCGCCGACGACGTGGTGCACCGCTGGGGCGGCATCGACGTGTGGGTCAACAACGCGATGGCATCGGTGTTCGCGCCGGCCTGGGAGATTCCGGCTCGTGAGTTCCACCGGGTCACCGAGGTCACCTACCTGGGTACGGTGCATGGCACCCTCGCCGCGCTGCGGCACATGCGGGCGCACGGGCGGGGCACGATCGTGCAGGTGGGCTCGGCGTTGGCCTACCGGGGGATCCCGCTGCAGTCGGCGTACTGCGCGAGCAAGCACGCCGTCCAGGGGTTCAACGACTCGCTGCGCGCCGAGCTGCTGCACGACTGCCCGGGGGTGAAGTTGTCGATGGTGCAGCTGCCCGCGGTCAACACGCCGCAGTTCTCCTGGGTCCGTACCCGGCTGCCCCGGCATCCGCAGCCGGTGCCGCCGATCTTCACGCCGGAGCTGGCCGCCCGGGCCATCGTCTGGGCCGCCGATCGCGGCACCAGGGAGTTGAACGTGGGCGGCCCGACCTGGCAGGCCCGGCTGGCCGACGCCCTGTTCCCCGGCCTGCTGGACCGGAAGCTGGCCCGGGACGGCTACGACAGCCAGCAGACCGGCGAGGAGATCGATCCGGCGACCTGGCGGGACAATCTCGACCATCCTCGCGATGCGGATACGGACCGGGGCACCGCGGGCGTGTTCCTCGAACAGGCACGCGACCGTTCCGCGGCGCTCTGGGTGGGCACGCACAAGCCGGCGCTCTCCGGTGTCGCGCTCGCCGTCGCGGCGCTTACCCTCACCGCTGTCGCCCGCCGTCGCCGCTGAGCAGCCCGGACCGGACCCAGCGCAAGCCCCTGACCAGGGATTCGACGCCCGCACACGGTGGGCGCCGACGGCCCGCAACGCCGGGGAGGGGTGCCTCCCTCTGAGCGAATGCGGCAACTGGATACCCTTTCCATGACCCTTGTCCGCAAACCGAGGATGACCGACATGATCAAGCCGGTGCAGTTGCCGTCGCCGTGGCGGGACGCACGCCTGACCGTCGTCGTGCCCACTTACAACGAGGCGGGCAACCTCCCGGCGCTTGTCGAGCGGCTGCTCGCGCTGCCGCTGCCGGGGCTGCGCATCCTCGTCGCCGACGACAACTCCCCCGACGGCACCGGGGAGGTGGCGGACAAGCTGGCCATCGAGCACCCCGACCGGATCGAGGTCGTGCACCGCGCCGGCAAGGAGGGCCTCGGCCGGGCGTACGTGGACGGGATGAGTCGGGCCATCGAGGGCGGCGCCGAGTACGTGGCGCAGATGGACGCCGACCTCTCGCACCCGCCGGAGGCGCTGCCGGGGATGCTGGGCGCGCTGCTCTCCACCCAGGCCAGCGTGGTGATCGGTTCCCGGTACGTGCCCGGCGGCGAGCTGGACGAGAACTGGCCGCTCTACCGCCGGGCGCTCAGTGGCTGGGCGAACCTCTACGTGCACACCCTGCTGCGGGTGCGCATCCGGGACCTCACCGCCGGCTTCAAGATCTGGCGGGCCGACGCCCTGCGCGACATCGACCTGGAGCGGGTGCAGTCCAACGGCTACAGCTTCCAGGTGGAGATGCACTACCTCGCCACCAAGCTGGGGCACACCATCCTGGAGGTGCCGATCCGCTTCGAGGAGCGGCGCGACGGCATCTCCAAGATGACCACCGCGACCAAGGTGGAGAGCGCCCTGATGCCGTTCCGCCTGCGCAGCAAGCACCGCAACATCACCCGCTGATCCCCGCCCATCCCGACCGGGTGATCGAGAGGTTTGCGTCGCCAGCGCCGGCACGTCTGACGCGAACCTCTTGATCACCGCGGCTCTCGACGGCTCGGTGGGGTCAGTCGGAGTAGATGGTTCGGTGGGCTGTGGCGATGGCTGCGGCGTAGGCGCGGCCGGTGAGCGCGCGGTCGCGGGCCAGCGCCGCACGGGCCGCGTTCGCACCCGGTGCGCCGTGCACACCGCCGCCGGGGTGCGCCGACGAGCTGGCCAGGAAGAGCCGGTCCACCGGGGTGTCCGCCCGGCCCAGACCGGGAATCGGGCGCAGGAAGAGCTGCTGGTACGCGGCGGCGGTCCCGCCGCCGACCGCGCCACCGACCAGGCTCGGGTTGCCCTTCTCCAGGTCGGCCGGCCCGGCCACGTGCCGGCCGACAACCAGCTTCCGGAAACCCGGGGCCGCCGCCTCCAGCACGTCCTCCATCCGCTGCACGTGCCCGGCGACCTCCTCGGCCCGCCAGTTCCGCCGGAACGGCAGATGGGTGTACGACCAGAGCGACTCGGTGCCCGGCGGGGAGTGGCTCGGGTCCGCCACCGACATCTGCCCGACCAGCAGGAACGGCTCGCGGGGCAGCTCGCCGCGGGCCAGCTCGCTGGCGTAGTGGGTGAGCCCGTTGAGGTCCGCGCCGAGGTGCACGGTGCCGGCGCCGGGCAGCTGCCTGTTGGTCCACGGCACCGGCGCGGAGAGCGCCCAGTCCACCTTCAGCGTGGAACCGTCCCACCGGAAGTGCGCCAGGTCCTCCACCAACCGGGACGGCAGTGCCGCCGCTCCGACCAGGTCGAGGTAGAGCGCCGGCGCCGGGACGTCGGCGAGCACGGCCCGGCGGGCCCGCCACAGCGCGCCGCCGACGGTCCGGACCCCCATCGCCCGGCCCCGGGCGGTGAGCACCCGGTCGGCCCGGGCGCCGTAGACGATCGCCCCGCCGCGCGCCTGTAGCCGATCCACCAGCGCGTTGGTGATCCGCTGCGCGCCGCCTTCGGGCACCGGCCAGCCGACCTGCTGGCCGAGCATGGCCAGCAGCCAGCCGTACACCCCGGAGCCGGCCTCCTCCGGCGAAAGGTCGGTGTGCAGGGCGCAGCCGGCCAGCAGGGCCGGCCCGCCGGGACCGTCGAAGAGTTCGTCGCCCAGTTTGCGGACCGGCACCACGAGCCGGCGCGCGAGTCGTAGCGCGCCTGCGACACGCAACCGACGCAGCAGACCAACCCCTGCGCGGACCGGCGGGAACGGCGAGGTGATCGCCTCCAACATCGGCTCGGCCACGTCGAGCCAGTCGCTGTACGCGTTGAGCCAGCGCTTGCCGTCCCCGGGGGCGAACTGCTCCAGCGACGCGGCCGTGACGTCCGGGTCCCGATTGATCACCGCAGCCCGACCGTCGGGCAGCAGGTGCGCCAGCACGTCCGGCGAGTGCCGCCAGGACAAGCCGTGCCGACCCAGGTCGAGGCCGCCCAGCACCGGCGAGGCGTACCCGAGGGGGTAGAACGAGCTGTAGAGGTCGCTCAGGTAGCCGGGCGCGGTGACCTCGGCGGAGCGGACCGCGCCGCCGGGCGTCGCGGTCGCCTCCAGCACCACCACGTCCCAGCCGGCGTCCGCCAGCAAGTTGGCCGCGACCAGGCCGTTGTGGCCGGCGCCGACGATGACGGCGTCCGCGCTCTGTGCGGCGGTGGTTGTCATCGGATCCGCCTACCCGGCGCGCAACCGGGCGAAACGCGTTTGCCTCGCCGAGGCCCGGGCATCCGGCACCGCATGTACACGGTTGCGCAGCTGGTGGGCGGGGTGTGGGGTGCGGGCGGCGACGGCGGCGAGCTGGTCGTGCGTGATCCGGCGGACGACGCGCTGGTGAGCACGGTGCCGGTGGCCACGGCCGACGAGGTGGGCAAGGCGACCCAGGCGGCCCGCAACGCGGCGGCCCAGTGGGCGGCGACCGCGCCGGCGGAACGGGCGGCGGCGCTGCACCGGGCCGCGGACGCGGTGGAGGCGGTCACCGAGGAGTTGGCGGCGGCGGTCACCGCGGAGATGGGCAAGCCCTTGGCGGACGCCCGCGGCGGCGTCGAGGCGGGGATCGGCACCCTGCGACAGTATGCGGAACTGGCGCCGCTGCGCGGCGGGCGCACGCTGAACGGCGAAACCGACGCGCTGGACTTCCTGACCCCGCAGCCGCGCGGGGTGGTCGCGGCGATCACCCCGTGGAACGATCCGGTGGCGGTCTCCTGTGGGCTGCTCGGCGCGGCAGTGGTGACCGGGAACGTGGTGCTCTACAAGCCGAGCGAACGCACACCGGCGACGGGGTGGCTGCTGGCCCGGGCACTGGACCAGGCGCTGCCGGCCGGGGTGTTGTCGCTGCTGACCGGCGGCCCGGAGGTGGGCGCGGCGCTGGCGGCGCAGGAGGTCGACGTGGTGGCGCACGTGGGCGCCACCGCGACCGGGCGGGCGATCGCCGCCGCCGCGGCCCGCACCGGCGCGAAGGTGCTCCTGGAGAACGGCGGCAGCGACCCGTTGATCGTGGACGCGGGCGTGGACCCCGCGTGGGCGGCGGAGCAGGCCGCGCTCGGCGCGTTCGCCAACGCCGGGCAGATCTGCGTGGCGGTGGAGCGGCTCTACGTGCACCGGGAGGTGGCCGACGACTTCGTGGCCGCGCTGGTACGACGCGCCGAAGCGCTGCGGGTCGGGCCGGGCCGGGACCCGGGCACCGAGCTGGGCCCGCTCGTCGACCGGCGGCACCGAGACCACGTGCACGGGCAGGTGGCGGCAGCGGTAGCGGACGGCGCCCGGGTGCGGGTGGGCGGCGAGGTGCCGAACGGGCCGGGAGCGTTCTACCCGGCCACTGTCGTCACTGACTGCCGCCACGACATGCCGCTGGTCCGCGAGGAGACCTTCGGGCCGGTCGCCCCGGTGGTGGTCGTCGACTCGTTCGACGAGGCGCTGCGCTGCGCGGCGGACTCCCCGTACGGGCTGGCCGCCACGGTGTTGACCCGGTCGATGAGTCACGCGCAGCGGGCCTGGCGGGAGTTGCCGGTGGGCACCGTCAAGGTCAACGCGGTGTTCGGGGGTGCGCCGGGCGGTGCCGCGCATCCGCGCCGGGCCAGTGGTCAGGGTTTCGGGTACGGCCCGGAGCTGCTGGACGAGTTCACCGCCACCAAGGCGGTGCACATCGAGGCGCCGGGCGGCGGGCACTGGTGAACGGTGCGGGCGGACGCAGGGGTGGTGCGTCCGCCCGTACCGCGTCTGTCGTGCTGTGGTGCGGCGGCCGTCAGTCGCCGCGGGCCTTGCGGGTGGCGCGGTCGTTGGCCTTCTCGATGGCCGTGACCAGCTCCGGCTTGGTCATGCTGGACCGGCCGGGTACGTCGAGTTTGCGGGCCACCGACATCAGGTGGTCCTTTGTGGCGTTGGCGTCCACCCCACCCGCGGTGGGTGCCCGTCGTTCCGGCCCGCCACCGGCGGCCTGCTGGTCGCTGGGGCCCTTGCGGCCCTTCGGCTCCCAGTGGTCGCCCACCTTCTCGAACTGATGCTTCACGGCGGCGAATGCGGTGCGGTGCGACCGCTCCCCCTCGCCGTAGGTCTCGACCGCCGAGTCGTGCGTTTTCTCCCAGGTGCGCTGCGCCTTCTCCGGGGAGCGCCGCAGCGTGCTGGGCAGGTCCTCGCGCCCGGGCATCTCGTCCTCCTCCGTGTCGACAGGGTCACAGCGACCGTTCCCCGGTGATGCGGCGGCAAACCCTAGCGGGGCCGGCCGGACACCGGGTGGGTTTGTTAGTTTCCGCATCCGGGTACCGCCGGGCCAGGCCAGACCGGACGACCGGTCATCCGGCGGCCGGGGCGCAGGGAGCGGGCATGACGACCACGGGGCCCGGTACGACGCTCGACGGCACACCTGACACCCGGATGCCTCGACGGATGCGGCAGCTGAGCTGGCGGACCTGGCGCGGGGTGCTGGTCCGCAGTGTGCAGAACCTCGTCAACGACAACTGCTCCGACTGGGCCGCCGCGCTGACCTACTACGGGGTCCTGGCGCTCTTCCCGTCCGCCATCGTGGTGGTGGCCCTGGTCGGTCTGGTCTCCGACGGGGAGCGCACCCTGGACACGGTGATCGACCTGGCCAACCAGGTGGGCGCCGGGGCGGTGCTGACCAACGACGAGGGCGGCGTGGTCGGGGTGATCCGGACCGTCGTGCTCGACCAGAGCAACCCCAAGCTGCTGCTGAGCTTCGGTCTGCTGGGCGCGCTGTGGTCCGCGTCGGGTTTCATCGGCGCGTTCACCCGCGCCTCGAACGCGATCTACGGGGTGACCGAGGGCCGGCCGGTCTGGAAGCTGCGGCCGCTGCAGATCGGCCTGGCGGCGATCACGCTGGTGCTGCTCGCGGTGGTCGCCCTCGGCCTGATCGTCAGTGGGCCGGTCACCGACGCGGTCGGCGACCTGATCAACGCCGGCGGCCTGGCCCGCACCACGTGGAGCGTGGCGAAGTGGCCGGTGCTCGCCATGATCATGATGGTGCTGCTGTCCCTGCTGTTCTGGATCGCGCCGAACGTGCGCCAGCCCCGGTTCCGCTGGCTCACCCCTGGCGGCGCGGTGGCCCTGATCTCCTGGGCGGCTGCCTCCTTCGGCTTCGGCCTCTACGTGGCCAACTTCGGCTCGTACGACACCACCTACGGCAGCCTCGGCGCGGCCATCGCGTTCCTGGTCTGGCTCTACCTGTCCAACTCTGCGCTGATGCTGGGAGTGCAGATCAACGCCGAGGTGCAGCGCGGGCGGCAGTTGCAGGCCGGCGACCCGAACCCGGAGGAGCCGGTGCTGCCGCCGCGCAAGCCCGCCAACGACTGAGCCTCCGTTTCCGGCTCGAATGTCCGGTCCGCGGCCGGGCCGAGGGCCGGTTCGTGGCCCGGTGCCGGTTTATCGGGTGGGGTGCCGGGTAGCGCAGAAGGCATGGAGCGTGGGAACAGCAAGCACGGACCGAGGATCGACGAACAGATGAGTCAGGAGGTCAGCGGCCTCGTACAGGGGCCGGGGACCGGCGGCTCTCGGGTCGACGAGTCGCGAGTGCCGGAACCGGCTGGCGAGGACCAGCCGGAGACGACCACCGCCCCGGCCGGCGACCTGCGCACCGGCACCCCGCAGGGCATGAGCTCCACGGACGTCGAGCAGCGCAGCCGGCTCGGCCGGTTCATCTCGATGAGCGCGCTGCCGGGCGACCGCCTGGTGCTCATCGCCAGCGCCCGCGAGAACGAGGCGCCGGACGACATCGTGGCGGCGCTGGAACGGCTGCCCGAGGGCACCGTCTACCAGACGGTCTCCGAGGTGTGGGCCGCCCTGGGCAACAAGAACGAGACAACTCGCTGGTGAGCAGGATCGCCCCCGATCCGGCAATCCGCCAGCGGCTGAAGGAGGTTCCCCGATGAGTGGCGTTACCGAACACGTGGACGTTTCCGTGCCCGTACGCACCGCGTACGACCAGTGGACGCAGTTCGAGGAGTTCCCCGAGTTCATGGAGGGTGTGCAGGAGGTCCGGCAGCTCTCCGACACGATGACCCACTGGACCGTGGACATCGCCGGTGTGAAGCGCGAGTTCGACGCGGAAATCACCGAACAGCTGCCCGACGAGCGGGTCGCCTGGCGTTCCACCGGCGGCACCCAGCAGGCCGGCGTGGTGACCTTCCACCGCCTGGACCAGGACAAGACCCGGGTCACCCTGCAACTGGAGTTCGAGCCGCACGGTGTGGTCGAGCAGGCCGGCGACAAGCTCGGCATCGTCGACCGGCGTGCCAAGGGCGACCTGGAACGGTTCAAGACCTACATCGAGCGGCGTGGCCAGGAGACCGGCGCCTGGCGCGGGCAGGTGGACCGTCCGCAGCCGTGACAGTGAGCAGTGCCGTGCGATGGCCGCCGGTGTCCCGGCGGCCATCGCCGTATCCGAGCCCGTTTGCGATCATCGTGCCCGGGTACGGCTGCTGGTATGACCGACGACAACATCAGGGTGTGGCGGGACGAGGAACGGCTTCCGTTGGAGGAGTTGGAGCGCGCCGTGTCGGGCTCCAGCCTCGACGGGCAGGCCGACGACGTGACGGGTAACGACGCCGGCGAGGAGGCCGCGTTCGGGCACGGGCCGGCCGCGTCGGACCGCGACGGGCAGACCCGAGGCAACAGCCGGGAGGACACCGACCCGCAGCGCGCCTACCGCCCGTCCACCACGGGCCGGACCGGGCCGGACGTCTGACCCTCGCTCCCGGGCTGGACGGGCACCGTCCGCCCGGACGGCCCGGCGCCGGGTCGGCGCGCGCCCCACTCGTAGAGCGCGATCAGCGCCAGCGCGAGCACCAGCAGGGCCGAGCCCAGCACCTGTACCGACGTGTTGCCGATCAGCACGCCCAGTCCGGCCGGGACGAGCGCCGCTCCGATGCCCGCGGCACCGATCTGCAACCCGATGGCCCCGTCCGCGTGCGCCGCGCCGACCCGCTCGGCGGTGGTGAGGGTGAGCAGCGGAAACACCGGCGCGGCGGCGAAACCGACCACGACCAGGCCGAGCACCGCCAGGACGGCCGGCCCGGGAACGGCGATCAGCGCCGCGCCGACGGCCATGCCGGCCAGGCTGACACGCAGCACCAGGCCCGCCCCCAGACGCTCGGCCACCAGGCCCTGCACGACCCGGCCGACGAAGAGGCTGCCCCAGTACGCGGAGACGCAGCCGCCGGCCAGCGCCGCGCCGAGCCCGCGGCCCTCGGTCAGCAGCAGGAACGCCCACAGCCCGGCGGACACCTCGATCGCCACGTACAGAACGAAGGCGAGCGTCCCCGACCAGACCGCCGGCAGCCGCAGCGTGTCCCGAACCGGGACCCGGACGGTCGGTGCCGGCCCCGCGTCCGTGACTGCGGGCCCGCCCTGGTCGGCGGCGCCCCCGTCGGTGCCGGTCGGGACGTCGCGGTGCCAGGCCCGCACGGTGAGCGCGAACGCGGCGGCCAGGACGAGCTGGGCGGCGGCCACGAGGCCGTACCCCCAGCGCCAGGCGAGCCCGGTGCTCAGCACCCCCGTCATGATCAGCGGACCGATGGCCACGCCGAGGCCGAAGAAGGCGTGCAACCAGTTCATGTGCCGGGGTCCGAAGGCCCCGGCGGCGTACGCGTTGAGCCCGGAGTCGACAGCGCCGGAGCCCAGCCCGAGCAGCAGCGCGCAGCCCACCAGCACCGCCAGCACGGGGCTCACCGAGTAGCCGGTCAGCGCCAGGCTGGCCAGCAGGGTGCTGCCGGCGAGCAGGGCGCCCACGCCGACCCGGGCCAGCGTGAAGCCGGCCAGCACGCTGGAGGTGAGATAGCCGACCGTGCCGGCGGTGAGCACCCATCCGACCGCCTCGGTCGGTACGTCGAAGTCGCCGCTGATCGAGGGCCAGCTGACGCCGAGCAGGCCGTCGGGCAGGCCGAGACTGACGAACGCGAGGTAGGCCAGCAAAAGCAGCGAGGCGCGGGGGCGCGCGGGCGGGGTGGACACGAGGCATCATCCTGCCGCAGGCACACCCTAGCGCCGTCGGCACCCGATCGCCCACTGCGCAAAGAAGTCGTGTCCGTACGGTCGAGAATGCGGACAGCTCATCCAGAATCGGCCGATCGGAGGACGGCAATCAGGCGTGTTCGCGTAAGAATTTCGGGATGCATCAAGGCTCCGGAATCCTCTCCACGCGTCAGCGCCGGCTCGCCTGGCTCGGCTTCCTGCTCGCCGCGCTCCAGGCACCCGTGTCCGCCTGGCTCGTCAGCGACGAGTCGTGGCTGTTCAGCCTCTGCGTCGCGCTGATGGTGGCCACCGTGATCATCGCCGACGACGCGGCACGGCGACGTCCGGCCGACGCGACAAGCGACTAGCCTGCGCCGCCCGGCCGGGCCTCGTGGCCCGGCTGGCCCGGGCTACGACGGCGTTCCTTCATCTCCGCCTCGTAGAGGTGACGCCGCCCGCCCACCAACTCGTCGCGGGCCTGCTGGTCCAACTCCCGGAACAGCGCGTGGTAGCCGTCGTCGAAGTCCTCGACGATCTGGAACGTCCACCGTCCGGCGATGACGTTGCGACCGCGCAGCTCCGTGCCGATCCGGTCGGCGAGGTGCGGATGTCCGGCGGCGCGAAACTGCTCCACCGCGTCGTCGAGCATCAGGTCGCCGTGGCCGATCAACTGGTGCATCGAGTAGAGGTGCCCCCGGGCCCGCTCCACACACTCCAGCGCCTCGCTGAGCTTGCCGAGCGCGGCGACTGTCGCGTCGCTGACCCCGTCCGGCCGCCGGTGCTGCTCATCCGGTCCGTCCGCCTGCTGTCCCATCTGTGCCTCCTCGGCGTGTGCCGTCATCCGTGGCTGCTTCTCCTGCTGCCCCGTCTGTGCCGGATCAACCCCCGCGGTCAGCGGCGATCGCCCCAGTGGTGCAGTCGACATCCACCGAGCGGACGAGGTCGACGTGCTCACCGGTCGGTTAGCCTCGGTCACCATGCGTGTGCCGTTCAACCGGGTCGCCTCCCGTACCGCCGTCGACTCGGCGCGGTCCACCCTGGCCGCCCTCACCGTCTCCGTGGGCACTGTCGGGCTCACCGCCGCCGCCGCGCGGCCAGGGCTGCTGGCCCTCGTCGACCAGCATGCGGCGGCCGTCCGGGACAGCCTCGACGGGGACCGCACCCCACTGACCTCCGCGGCGCTCGCCGGCTACGCCGAGGGGGTGCGCGCCGCCGCCCTGGAGCACGGGTGGACGCCGCCCAGCGAGCCGGTCGACTGGAGCCACCCGGAGTGGCTGCTCACCCGCCTGGTC
Organism: Micromonospora sp. NPDC005171; assembly: GCF_040608575.1. Lineage (NCBI taxonomy): Bacteria > Bacillati > Actinomycetota > Actinomycetes > Micromonosporales > Micromonosporaceae > Micromonospora > Micromonospora sp. NPDC005171. The sequence goes on from NZ_JBEXIM010000010.1 coordinate 75,150, forward strand.
GCGGTGTGCGCGCTGGCTCGCGCACTGGAGCGGGACTGACACGCGCGGGGAGGGCATCCCGCGCCGCGCGCGGAACACCCTCCCCACCTGTCGTGCCGTAACGCCCCGCTACGAGCGGTACTGCTGGGCTTCGTCCACCTGAGGCATGGCCTGGGTGCGGTCACCCCCACGGTCGGCCATCTGCCGCTCCACGTCACTACGCCCGGCCGACGCGGCCTGACGCTGCTGCTGCACCGCCCGGGCCTCCTGGGCCGCCCGTTGCAACCAGCCGTCCCAGCGGTTCTGCATCGGCTTCACGAGACCACCGCCGACGCCGACGATCAGGATGCCGGCCACCGTGGCGAGCACCGCGATCAGCACCGGAGTGGTCACCGTGGTGGCGATACCCACCTGGTTCAGGGCGGCGATCACACCGAGCGCGATGATGAAGATCGCCGTCAGGTCGCCCAGGACCTTGCCGTACGAGAGCCCTCCCAGCGCCCCGGTGACCAGATCCCGCGCAGCGTTGGCGATCGCGGCCGCCACCACCACGATGACGATCGCGATGAACGCGCGCGGCAGCCAGGCCACCACGCCGCTGATCAGGTCACTGATCGCGTTGGGCCCCCAGACTCCGAAGGCGAACTGCAGCGTGAACAGCAGTACGGCGTAGTACGCCAGTCTGGCCAGAATGTCGCTGGCGTCGTACTTCGTTCTCTCCAGGGCCCGTTTGATGCCGCCGCGTTCGACCGCCTGGTCGAAACGCACCCGTTCCAGCACCGTATCCACGATTTTGAGGACGGCTCTGGCGATGAGCCAGCCGACCACGAGGATGACGATGAAGGCCACTGCCTTCGGAATGAAGAGCAGCACCGACCTCCAGGTGTCGGCAATGGCATCGCCGATGTCGGCCTGCCGGACCGCGAGGGTTTTCAGCATGATGTCCCTCCTGTCGCATGGACTGCGCCGGGCGCATACCCGGCAACTGGTCCAGCAGTCCGCGCAGCGCGCGGCGTTTTTGCGACAGACCTCCGGACAGGGGTCCTGAACTGCCCGAACGGTCACCGCGACGGACGCGGCGACGGCCCGCCGCCGTGGTCGAATGCCTTTCCCGGCCGGCCGACTAGGCTGCGAACATGCCAGGAACGGTCGGGCGGGTCCCCACGCCAGCAACTCCGGGCCCGGACGCACCCACCGCGTCCGGCCCGGCCGTCGGCGTGCTCGCCCACGACTGGGCCAACACCCCGCTCGGCCCAGCCGACGACTGGGACGTTGCCCTCCGGGCCGTGGTGGAGCTGATCCTCGACTCGCCGATGCCGATGGCCCTGGCCTACGGCGACGATCTCGTCCTGCTCTACAACGCCGGCTACGCCGAACTGCTGGGCACCAAGCACCCGAGCGCCCTCGGCCGCCCGGCCGCCGAGGTGTTCGCGGAGATCTGGGCGCTGCCCGGTGTCGGTGTCGTGATCGAGCGCTGCTACCGGGAGGGCGAACCCTTCCTGGAGAAGGAGTCCACCCTGCCGCTGGTCCGTGGGCACTCCGCGACCGTGGAGCAGGCGGTCTTCACCCGTGGTTACTCGCCGGTGCGCGACAGCGCCGGGCAGATCGTCGGCGTGTTGACGGTCGCGGCCGAGACCACCCACGTCACCGAACAGTTGCAGAGCCTCAGCGAGGTGGCAGCGGCGCTCGCCGGCACGCTCACCCTCGACGACGTGGCCCGGGTGGCGCTGCGGTACGCGATCACCACGTTCGACCCCGACCAGGCCTCGTTCGCCGTCGACGAGGGCGGCGGCGGTTGGCGCATGGTGCGTCGGGTCCGTGGCGAGTTGCTGGACGAGGCCGACGAGCGGCTGCCCCCGCTCTGGCGGCGGGTGGCGGCGGACTGGTCGGCCCCGGTGGTGCAGGCGGCCCGGTCCGGGGCCCGGTCGTTCACCCGGGACGGGCAACCGCTGCGGGACACCGCCGTGGACCGCCACGACCAGAAGATCCGGGCGATGGCGGCCCTGCCGCTGGGCACCTCGGTGGTCCGCGGCGGGCTGGCGGTCGGCTACCAGGTCCCGCACATCTGGTCACCTGCCGAGCGGGCGCTGCTGGCCGCCTCTGCCGAGCTGATCGGCCAGGCCGCCGAGCGGGCCCGACGGTTCGAGACCCAGCACGGTACGGCCCAACTGTTGCAACGCAGCATGCTGCCGGAGCACCTGCCGGACCTGCCCCGGCTGCGGATCGCGGCCCGCTACGACCCGGGCGTGGACGGCAACGCGGCCGGCGGTGACTTCTACGACGCGTTCCTGCTGCCCAACGGCTCGCTTGGCGTGGTGCTGGGCGACGTCGCCGGGCACGACGTGCAGGCCGCCGCGCGGATGGGGCAGGTCAGGGCCGCGCTGCGCGCCCTGGCTCTGGCCGACCCGACGCCAGCCGCGGTTCTGGCTGGCCTGGACCGGCTGGTGAACAGCCTCGGTACGGAGGCCGGCACCCACGAGCTGTTCGTCACCGTGGCGTTCGGGATGATCGACGCGGAGCGGCGGGAGCTGACCCTGTCCAGCGCCGGTCACCCCGCGCCGCTGATCCGCCGCGGCGACCCGGATGGTCGGTTCCACGCCGAGTACGTCGACGTCCCGGCCGGGCCGCCGCTGGGGCTGGGCAGTCGACCGGGCACCACGACCGTCCCGTTCCGTCCCGGTGACACCCTGCTGCTGTTCAGCGACGGGGTGGTGGAGCGTCGCCGGCAGAGCCTGAGCGCCGGGCTCGCCACCCTGAGCGACGCCATCGCCAAGGCCGGCAGCGGCGACCCCCGCGCGCTCTGTGCGGTGGCCACCGCGTCGGTCCCCGGCGGCACTGAGGACGACGTGGCCGTGCTGGCGGTCGAGCACGCGCTGAAACCGAGCCGTTCGGCGAGCATGGAGGTGCCCGCCGAGCCGACCGCGCCCAGCCGGGTCCGGCACTGGCTGACCGGCCAGCTCACCGAGTGGCAGGTGCCCGACTCGGTGATCGGGGCGGCGGTGCTCTGCACCAGCGAGCTGACCACCAATGCGTTGCTGCACGCCGGCACGGCCGCCCGGGTCGAGATCGACCTCAGCGCCGAGCGGCTGCTCGTCTCGGTCGCGGACTCGGGCACCCGCGGCACCGTGACCCGGGCCCGTACCGACACGTTGAGCAGTCGCGGGCGCGGCCTCGGCCTGATCGAGGAGCTCAGCGACGCCTGGGGCACCGACCCGTCGGTCCGGGGCTCCACCGTCTGGTTCGAGATCCTCACACCGCCGGCCGCGCATCCCTGAGCCGCTCAAGGGTAGGAGGACGTCCATGCGTACCGACCGACCCGCCGGGGTCCTCTTCGATGTCGACGGCACCCTGGTCGACACCACCTACCTGCACACGGTGAGCTGGTGGGAGGCATTGCGCCAGACTGAGCAGCCGGTGCCGATGGCGGTGGTGCACCGCTCGATCGGGATGGGGTCGGACAAACTCCTCGACCACCTCCTCGGGCCGGAGCGGGACCGCGATGCCGATTCGAAGCTGCGCGACGCGCACGACACTCTCTACGCCGAGTACTGGGAACGACTCACGCCGCTGCCCCGGGCGGCCGACCTGTTGCGCGCCTGCGCCGAGCGGGGCCTGCGAGTGGTGCTCGCCACTTCCGCCGCCGAGCACGAGGTGGGTGCGCTGCGCCGGGCGCTGAACGCCGACGACGTGGTGGACACGGTCACCTCCTCGGCGGACGCGCAGGAGAGCAAGCCGGCACCAGACATTCTTGAGGCGGCGCTGGAACAGTCCGGGTTGACCGCCGAGCGGGTGGTCTTCGTCGGCGACTCGGTGTGGGACGTCGTCGCGGCCGGCAAGTTGGACATTCCGTGTGTGGGTCTGACCTGCGGCGGCACCAGCCGCGGCGAGCTGGCCGGCGCGGGCGCCGTGGCGGTGTACGACGACCCGGCCGCGCTGTTGAACGAACTGGCGGACTCACCGCTCACCCGGCCCCGATGAGCATCACTCAGGTCCACCGGCGCCGACGCGCATAGCCGGAGCCCTTGCGGGGCAAGGACTGTCACCACCTGCCCGCGCCTCGCGGGTGCGGCCGAAGGGTGGTGCCGTGGAGCCGGTAGATGTGGCGTTCGCGCTGGTGGGCCTGGGCGCTCTGCTCGCGGGCATCCTCCCGCGGGTGTTGGAGCGGCGCCCACTGTCCATGCCGATCGCCTTTCTCGCCCTCGGCATGCTGGTGTTCCTGCTGCCGGTCGGGTTGCCGTCGCCGGACCCCCTGGCCCACCCGGAGCTGACCACCCACCTCACCGAGATCGGCGTGATCGTCGCGCTGATGGGCGCCGGGCTGAAGATCGACCGGCCGTTGAGTTGGCGGAGGTGGTCGTCCACCTGGCGGCTGCTGGCGATCGCGATGCCCCTGTGCATCGCGGCGGTGGCAGTGCTCGGCTGGTGGTGGGCGGGGCTGGTACCGGCCGCCGCGCTGTTGTTGGGCGCCGCGCTGGCGCCCACCGATCCGGTGCTCGCCGCCGACGTGCAGGTCGGCGAGCCGACCGACGTGGAGGACTCCGAGGACGAGGTCCGCTTCGCGCTGACGTCCGAGGCCGGCCTCAACGACGGGCTGGCGTTCCCGTTCGTCTACGCCGCCATCGCCATCGCCTCGACCAGCCTCGCCCCGAGCGACTGGTTGGCCGAGTGGTTCACCGTGGACGTGCTCTGGAAGATCAGCATCGGCGTCGGCGGTGGCCTGCTCATCGGCTGGCTGCTCGGCAAGCTGTTCTTCCGCGCGCCCAGCGAGTTGCGGCTGGCCCGGCACGCCGAGGGCTTCCTGGCGCTGGCCGCCACCTTCCTGGCGTACGGGCTGGTGGAAGTGGTCGGCGGGTACGGTTTCCTGGCGGTGTTCGTAGCCGCCCGGGCCATCCGGGCCGCCGAGCGAACCCACGAGTTCCACTCGGTGCTGCACGACTTCGCCGAGCAGGTCGAACGGCTCCTCACCCTGGTGCTGTTGCTGCTGCTCGGCGGCGCCATCGTGGGTGGTCTGCTGGGTCCGCTGACCTGGCCGGCGGCCGCCGTCGGGCTGGCGCTGGTGTTCCTGGTGCGGCCGCTGCTCGGCTGGTTGTCGCTGCGCGGCGCACCGGGACGCCCGGCCGAGCACTGGGTCATCTCGTTCTTCGGCATCCGCGGCGTCGGCTCGTTCTACTACCTCGCGTACGCCACCACCAAGGCCGACTTCCCGCAGGCCGAGCTGCTCTGGGCGACCGTCGGGCTGGTGGTGCTCGTCTCCGTCGTGGTGCACGGCATCACGGCGACCCCGGTGATGCAGCTGCTGGATCGGGAGGGAGAGCGGACCTCCGATCCGGCGGAGCGAGACGCCGACGCTCGGCCCGTCGCGGCAGCCGGGCACGCCTAGCGCGACTCAGCCCACCCCGGCACGCCCGAACGCGCGACTCAGCCCACCCGGGCACGCCCGAACGCGCGACTCAGCCCACCCCGGCACGCCCGAACGCGCGGCTCAGGCCAGGCGGGCGGCCAGCGCACGGCCCAGGTCCCGGCCGGAGCGCCAGGCGCTCTGCACCCGGGGCTTGCCGAACGCGTCGCCAGCCAGGCCGATCCCGTCGGCGTCGAGGTGGTGGGTGGCGCCGTGGGCATCGCTTGTCGGCTTCGCGTACGTCCAGCGGTGCACCTGCACGTCGACGGCCTGCTCGGGCAGCCCGAGCAGATCCCGGACGGCCTGCTCGATGGCCGGGCCGGCTCCGGTGGGTTGGGCCAGGTGCCCGGCCGCGAACTCCGGCACGGTGTGCGCGACCAGCACCGGAGCAGCGTCACCGCGCCGGTCGCCGTCGTCGCAGACGAGGCTGAGAACCTGATGCTCGTTGACGAACGCTCCTTGGAAGTCCGGCCAGCGCCGGGTCGGGAAGCGCAGCACGGCGGCCAGCGACGGCGACCAGCGTTGCGCCTGCACGACCCGGGTGGCGTCGGTCAGGGCCGGGTCGAGCAGCAGGGCGGCCTGCGGGCCCGGCATGGCCAGGGCGACCGCCGCACACGGCTCCCCGTCCACTACCGGGCCGGGCTCCACTGTGAGCACCAGCCGGTCGACGGTGACCGGCACCGCGCCGGCCAGGTGCTCGACCAACGAGCGCAGCCCACGGGGGGCGGCGAAACGCATCGGTCCGGACACCTCGTGGCTCCCGCTGCTGTCGTACGCCTGGAAGGTGTCGGTCCACTCGCGGACCAGCCCGGCGGCGCGCCACTGCTCCACCAGCGCGACGAAGTCCGGGTCGGTGGCGGTGAAGTAGGCGGCGCCGATGTCCGCGGGCCGGCCCTGGAAGCGCTTGCTGGCCATCCGGCCACCGCAGACGTGCCCCCGCTCCCGGACCTGCACGGGCACCCCGGCCCGGGCCAACTCGACAGCACAGGCCACCCCGGCGATGCCCGCCCCGACCACCACCACGCCCGACCGGTCCACCGTCATCCGATGATCGTAGGTGGCGGCGTTCGGGCATGAACCAGCAACGATCGGGGTACTGGCACACCTGTTCGAAGGAAAGGGTGATGATGATGACCGACCGCCGCACCGAGCAGCCTGACCAGAACGCCGCGATCAAGGACCCGGACGAGTGGGTCACCGGCGACGAGCCGCCGACCGCCGCTCAGGAGTCCTACCTGAGCACGCTGGCCCGGGAAGCCCATGCCGACCTCCCGGACGACCTGACCAAGGCCGAGGCTTCCAAGCGCATCGACGAACTCCAGGCCGAGACCGGCCGAGGCCAGTAGCTGCACACCCCCTCCGCGCGATCTTGCGCTTTGTGTCGCGACAAAACGGCGCACAGGGCGCAAACCGTCGACAGCGAGTGCAAGATCGCGGGAGCGGGGAGCGGGGCGCGGGGAGCGGGGAGCGGGGCGCGGGAGCGGGAGCGGGGGTCAGGGGCGGTGTAGGTGGTGCAGCTGGACCTCGGTGAGGGTGCCGGCGTTCAGCTCGGCGGTGAGGTAGGTGGCGTGGGGTTGGGAGCGGCGGTCGGTGGGTGAGCCGGGGTTGAGCAGGCGCAGCCCACCGGGCGCCTCGGTGTCCCAGGGAATGTGCGAATGCCCGAAGACCAGCAGGTCGACGTCGGGAAAGCGGGCCGCGCACCGCTTCTCACGGCCGGTCCGCGGCCCGGTCTCGTGCACCACCGCGACCCGCAGGCCGTCCAGCTCGACCCGGGCCACCTCCGGCAGCCGGGCCCGCAGGGCCGGGCCGTCGTTGTTGCCGTACACCCCGATCAGTCGGCGCGACCGCGCGGTCATGGCGTCGAGCAACGCCTCGTCCACCCAGTCGCCGGCGTGCACCACGACGTCGGCCGCCTCGATGGCCGCCCAGAGGGGCCCGGGTAGGTCCCGGGCCCGCTTCGGTACGTGGGTGTCCGCCGTGAGCACCAGCCGCATACCGGCATTGTCCCCCGAGCCCCGGCCGTCCACCCGGGGGACGTGGGTGGGCGGCCAGGCTCCGTCTCCGCCGCCCGTACCCCGCGCGTCACCGACGCCGGGGTACGGGTGCCGAGCCGGTCAGAGGGCGGTCACGGCAGGGTCCAGCGTTGCGCCCCGGTGCCGTTGCAGGTCCAGATCCGCAGTTGGCGACCGTCGGTGAGGTCCGAGTTGGGGATGTCCAGGCAACGCCCGGACTGGGGGTTGCGCAGGCTGCCGTCCGGCTGGGCGGCCCACTGCTGGGCCCCGCTGCCGTTGCAGTCGTAGAGCTGCACGAGGGTGCCGTCGGTGGTGCCGCTCGCCTTCACGTCCAGGCACTTGGCGAGCCCACGCACCGTACCGTCGCCGGGCAGGGTCCAGCGTTGCGCGGCGGTGCCGTTGCAGGTCCAGGTCTGCACCTTGGTGCCGTTCGCGGTCTGGCTGGAGGCGATGTCCGCGCACTTGCCGAGGGCCTTCACCTCACCGGTGCGCGGCCCGCCGGTGCCGACGCCCGGTCCGGTGAAGGTGTAGCTGTCCACGTCCAGCAGCGCCCCGCTGCCGCCGGTGACGACCAGGTACAGGTCGTGGGTGCCGTCGTCGGGCCTAGTCACCGTGGCGCTCAGGTCGGTGTAGTTGTCCCAGCCGCCGGTGTTCGGCACCGCGATCCGGGCGACCTCGGTGCCGGTGGGTGAGTCGTACCGGAAGGAGAGGGTGCCCCCGGGGCCACCGGAGGAGACCCGGGCCCGGACGCCGGTGATCCCCTTGAGGCTCACCGCGTGGTGCCGAACGCTCTCGCCGTTCTGGACGTCACCGAGCCGCTTGCCACCCTCGGCCGCGGCCTGGTCGATCACCTTGGGGCCGTTGAGCTGGACGAAGTGCTCGGCCTGCCACTGCTTCGGGTAGAGGCTGATCTCCTGCTCGCCGGTGAGCGCGGCCGCGCCGGTCGCGCCGCGATCGGTGTAGCTGCCCCGCAGGACGAAGAACAGCACCGAGTCGGGGCCGGCGTGCACCGGGCCGGTGTTGAAGGTCGCGCCGCAGCCGGTCCCCTCCCCTTCCTCATGGGCGTGCTCCTGATGGCCGAGCGCGGCGCGGACGACCACCGCCGAGCAGGCCGGCGTGCCGTCCTGCGGGTCGCTGGCCGACGCGCCCACCGTCAGGTCCTGCCCCCAGTCGAAGAGCCCACCGGCGGGCAGCCCGGTCAGCGTGACTGTCGGCCGGTTGTTGCCGACCACCACCGACACCACTGTGGTGGCGCTGCGGCCGGTGCCGTCGTTGACGGTTAGCCGGGCGCTGTAGCTGCCGTTCGCGGAGTACGTGAAGGACGGGTTCGCGGCGGTCGAGTCGGTGCTGCCGTTGTTGGTGAAGTCCCAGGCGTAGGTCAGCGGGTCGCCGTCCGGGTCCGAACTGCCGGCGCTGGAGAAGGTCACGGCGAGCGGGGCCAGGCCGTTGTCCCGGTTGACGGCGGCCTTGGCCACCGGTGACCGGCCACCCTGGACGTAGTTGATTTTGTACAGACCGGCGTCGACCGCGCCGGAGAAGTAGCCGCTGCCGTACTCCAGCAGGTAGAGCGAGCCGTCCGGGCCGAACTGCCAGTCGATCGGGTGGACGAGCTTCATACCGGCGAGCACCGGCTCGATGACTGTCGGCCCGCCGGTGGACGGGTTGCCGTTGTCGAACTGGACCTCCTTGATCCAGTTGCGGCAGTACTCGGAGATCAGCCACTTGTTGTCGTAGTAGGCCGGCCACTTCACGTCCGAGACGAGGTTCGGGTCGTAGTGGTAGACCTCGACGTGGTTGGGCGACCCGCACCCGCCGGGGTTGTCCAGCGCCGGCCAGTCCTCACTGCCGCCGTGCTGCTCCCAGACCAGTGCTGGTTTCGTCGGCGGGAGCTGCTGGACGCCCGTGTTGCGGGGTGAGTTGTTGACCGGGCCGGTCGAGCCGCCGCAGGGGAACCAGCCGCGCGGGGTGGCGGTGGCGAAGTCCCAGTCGTTGTAGGCGACGTTGGGGCCGCCGCAGTACGGCCAGCCGTAGTTGCCGGGCCCGTTGGCCCGGTTGAACTCGTCGTAGGCCGCCGGGCCACGGTTGGCGAGGTCGGCGCCCGCATCCGGGCCGACCTCACCCCAGTACAGGGTGTTGTTGGCGGCGCGGTCCACCCAGATCCGGTACGGGTTGCGCACGCCCATCACGTAGATCTCGGGTCGTGTCCGGGCGGTGCCGGCGGGGAAGAGGTTGCCGGCGGGGACGGTGTAGCTGCCGTCGTTCTCCGGGTGGATGCGGTTGATCTTGCCGCGCAGGTCGTTGGTGTTGCCGGAGGTGCGCTGCGCGTCGTACTGCGCGTTGCGGTTCGTCCGCTCGTCGATCGGGGCCATCCCGGCGGAGTCGCCGCCGGAGTTGGTGTTGTCGCCGACGGCGAAGTACAGGTTGCCGGCGGTGTCCCAGCTCATCGAGCCGGCCGAGTGGCAGCAGAGGTCGCGTTCGGTGGGCCACTCGATGAGCATGTCCTCGCTGCCGGGGTCGAGCAGCAGGGTGGACGGGTTGAAGGTGAACCGACTGATCCGGTTGACCAGGGGGGTGACCTTCGGCGAGTAGAAGAGGTAGACCCAGCGGTTGTTCGCGAACCCCGGGTGCAGGGTGATGCCGATCAGGCCGTCCTCGAAGCGGGCGTCCAACGCCAGGGTCAGGGCCACGGTGGTGGACCTGGTCGCCGGGTTGTAGAGGCGGACCTGGCCACCGGCGCTGCTGGTGCCCCGGTTGATGTAGAAGACCTTGCCGTCGGGGGCGACGGCCAGTTCGATCGGTTCGCCCATGGAGAGACCGCCGTCGAGGGCGACCTTTTCGAAACCGATGGTGGCGGGCGGTGCCAGGGCGGCGGTGGCTCGGGCCGGGGACGCGGCGGCCGGGCGTGCGCTTGCCTGCGGCACGAAGCAGAGTGCGACCAGGACGGTGAGCAGGGTGGTGGCGCTGACGAGACGTCGGCGCGGTGTGCGGGACACGAGACCTCCAGCTGTCCGGGGGATCTCGGTGCCGCTCCCGCCGACTGGAGGAGCACCGCAGGGTGTCCCGGACATTAACGTCTTTCACTGGAAAGCGATAGAACTTCGCGTCACCAGATAGAAAGTTGTCACGATCTCCGCAAAAGTCCGGTCAGGGGCGCACCGGAGAGAAGTACGCCGGGGGCATTCCACACTGACGCAGCGTAGGGTCCCGCTCGACGTCGGTCAGCACACCGGCGGCGTTGATCAGGCCGATGTGGGAGAACGCCTGGGGGAAGTTGCCCAACTGCTCCCCGGTCAGCGGGTCGATCTGCTCGGCGAACAGGCCGAGGTCGTTGACCCGCTCCGCCAACCCCCGGAACAACTCGTGCGCCCGGTCCCGCTCCCCGGCCAGCGCCAGGCAACACACCAGCCAGAACGAGCAGATGAGAAACCCCGCCGGGTCGCCGTCCCAGCGCCGCAGCAGGCCGTCGTGGGAGAGCCGCTGCTCCACCGCGTGGATCGTCGAGCGCATCCGCGGGTCGTCGGCCCGCTGGAAGCCGACCAGCGGCATCACCAACACCGAGGAGTCCAGGTCGTCGGATTCGAAACTCCCGGTGTACGACTGGAGCCGCTCGTTCCAGCCCCGCTCGAACACCTCCGCACGCACGGCGTCGCGGGCGGCCGCCCAGCGGGCCACGTCCTGCGGCTCACCGAGCTTGTCACCGAAGCGGACCGCCCGGTCCAGGGCGACCCAGCACTGCACCTTCGAGGACACGTGGTGGTGCTGGATACCACGCTCCTCCCACATGCCCGCGTCGGGCAACGCCCAGTCCCGCTCGGCCTGGTCGGCGAGCACCCGCAGCACGTGCTGCACCTCCTGGCCCAGCGGCTCCAGCTTGTCGCGCATCAACCAGGCGGCATCCATCGCCTCGCCGAAGATGTCGGTCTGCCGCTGCTGCCACGCGTCGTTGCCGATCACCACCGGTGGGCTGTCGCGGTAGCCGCCGAGCTGTTCCAGGCGGTGCTCGGTGAGGTCCCGCTCCCCCAGCACGCCGTACATGATGGGCACCGGCTTGTCGTCGACGCGGCCCATCGCCCGACCCAACCAGGCGAACTGCCGCTGCACCTCGTCCAGGCACGCCGTCCGCCACAGCGCCCGCAGGGTGAGGCTGAAGTCGCGCACCCAGACGTAGCGGTAGTCGTAGTTCCGGTCCCCGCCGAGCTTCTCCGGCAGCGAGGTGGTCACCGAGGCCACCACCGCTCCACTGGGCCGGTACGTCATGCCCTGCACCACCAGCCGGCTGCGCTGCACCTGCTCGGCGTAGAGCCCGTCGTACGGGTGTTCGGCCGACCAGGAGCGCCAGCCGGCAACGGTGTCGGCGATGGTCTGATCGGCGTCCGGCAGCTCGGGCAGCGGGGCGTCGTAGGTCGGGGCGTACCCGAGGGTGAAGGTGTCGGTCGTGCCGGCGCGGGCGGTGAACGTCCCGGTGGCCTCGCCGTCGCCGGCGGTCAACCGCACGCTGCCGCGCAGGGTGAGTCGGGCCGCCCCCGCGATGGCCTCCAGCATGTCCTCCCGCTCGATCAGGTACGCGGTGGTGCGGCCGTACTCGAACCGCGGCCGGTAGTGCACCCGCATCGGCACCGAACCGGACAGCCCCTCCACCGAACGGACCAGCACCTGCGGCGAGTGCAGGCCGATGTCGTGACCGCGCGAGCCGGGTGCGAAGGCGAGCGCGTCGGTAAGCGCGACCTCCCCCTGGGCGGTGTGGAAGACGGTCCGCAGCACCAGCGTGTCCTCGAGGTAGCAGCGCTCGACGCGGTAGTCGCCCTCGGGCTGGATCGACCAGTGTCCGGCGCTGTCGTCGAGCAACCGCCCGAAGACCGACGGGGCGTCGAACCGGCCCGGGCACCACCAGTTCACCGAGCCCGAGGCGTCCACCAGCGCCGCGCTGCGGCTGTCGGCGAGGAACCCGTGGTCGCTGATCTGTCCGCTCTCCACCTGACTGGCTACCCGGGCAGTCCGCGCTCATTCCCCTCCCGCGCCACGGCGGACACCGCGTTACCTGTCGGCCTGGAGGGGAACCCGGGGCGCTGACGAGGGAGGATGCTCATGACGTCAGCTTCGGGGCCGACCGCCGCCTGGCGGCCGGGCACACAGGGTGGCGACCTGCTTCCATCCGGGCCGGCCGGCCGCCTGTCGACACCGGCCGGGGACGGCCACGGGCCGGGGGCCGGCCCGCCGACCGTGACGATCGGCTCGTACCCGGACTATCCGACCGCGCAGCGGGTCGTCGACTACCTGGCCGACAACCGCTTCCCGGTAGAGCACAGCGCCATCGTCGGCACCAACCTCACCCTGGTGGAGACGGTGCTCGGGCGAATGACCACCGGTCGAGCCGGCCTGCTCGGCGCCGGCACCGGAGCCTGGTTCGGGCTCTTCATCGGCCTGCTGTTCGGCATCTTCACCGTCGGCAACTGGCTGGCGGTGATCCTGGTCGGGCTGGTCATCGGTGCGATCTGGGGTGCCGTGTTCGGCGCGGTCGCGCACGCCATGACGGGTGGGCAGCGCGACTTCACCTCGGCCAGCTCACTGCGCGCCGGCCAGTACGCGGTGACCGTCGACGCGCAGCTCGCCGACCAGGCGCGACAGCTGCTCGGTCGGATGCAGATGCCCAACTCGGCGGCGAACGCCCGCTGAGCGACGATCGACCGCCCGTCCCGGCAGCACGCCGGGGCGGGCGGCCGTTCAGTCGTGGTACGTCAGCTCGCCGGCGCGGATCTCGACCTCGACCCGGTTCTCCGGTGGCGCCAGCGGGCAGGCCCAGCGGTCGTCATAGGCGCAGCTCGGGTTGTAGAGGTAGTTGGCGTCCAGCCGGACCCGGTCGCCGGGCAGCAACTGGACGCCCCGGCCGAAGGTGCCCTTCACCGTGTCGGTGAGGTACCGGCCTCCGCCGTAGCTCTCCTGACCGCAGGTGCCGTCGCGCAGCGGCACGAAGAGCCCACCTCCGTACGCCTCGATCCACCACAGGGTCAGCGGCCCCCATGACGTCTCGGCAAGCGCCACCCGCCGGTACGTGATCACCCCGTCCGGGCCGCCGGTGTCGATGCGCAGCTCCCCGCTGGCCGGTCGCAGTGGCGCCTCGACCACGGCTTCGGGATTGGGCGGGAAGTAGCGCACGCCGGTGAAGCCGCGCCGATCCGCCGGGGGGATCGGGCTCTGCGGGTGGGTGGCGAAGAGTTCGTCGCGGCCGGCGCGGAAGCCGGTCAGGTCGACGTCGGACAGGTACAGCCGGGCGACCCGCTCCCGCCAGTCGGCCAACTCCAGATCATCCACGGCACCGAGCCTATGCCGTGACGCTGCGGCACCTCAGCGCGACGGCCAGTTGGTGAGGACGGCGTCGAGGGCGTCCAGGGTGCGCGACCACGAGTCGTCGGTGGGGCGCGGGGTGTGCCGGAAGCCGCCGGTCTTCTCCAGGCTCACGAACCCGTGGAAGGTGCTGTGCATCATCCGCACCGCGTCGGTCTGGTCGGGCTCGGAGAGCCGGTAGCCGCGCAGGATCGCCCGGGTCATCTCGGCGTGCCGGACGCCCGCGCTGGCGGCGGCGGTCTCCGGGTCGAGGTCGATCTGCATGGCGGCGTAGCGGCCCGGGTGCTCTCGCGCGTAGCCGCGGTACGCGTTGGCGAACGCCACCAGCGCGTCCTTGCCGGCCCGGCCGGCGAGCGCGGCGGCGACCCGGTCGGCCAGCTCTGCCAGCGCCAGCAGGGCGATCCTGACCCGCAGGTCGTGCGCGTTCTTCAGGTGGAAGTAGAGGCTGGCGTCCTTTACCCCGAACTGGCGTGCGAGCGCGGCAACCGTGACGTTCTCCACGCCCACCTGGTCGGCCAGTTCGGCCGCGGCCAGCGTGAGGCGCTCGATGGTCACCCCGGCACGTGCCAAGCAGCACACTCCAAACCTAGCCGTAATAATCGCTTGCCTAGGAGAGCTAGGCTACTACCTATGTTGGTCCTGACCGAATCCGTCATCCGCGCGTCCTTCGTCAATTGCAGCCGGGGCGAGGCGAAGCGGCTGGCCATACCAAACGATCTTGAGATGCGACAGTGGGGCGACCTCGACTTCCTCGGCTGGCGGGACCCCTCCGCGCCGCAGCGGGCCTACCTGGTCGCCGAGACCGACGGCAAGCTGGCCGGGGTGGTGCTGCGGGCCGCGACGCACCAGACGGGGCGCGTGCGGCACAGCATGTGCTCGTTCTGCCTGACCACGCACCTCGGCGGAGGCGTCTCGTTGATGACCGCCCCCAAGGCCGGTCCGAGCGGGCGGCAGGGCGATTCCGTGGGCACGTACCTGTGCTCCGACCTGGCCTGCTCGCTGTATCTGCGGGGGAAGAAGCACGCCGGGCCCCCCGCGCCCGAGCCTCTGCCCCTGCCGGAGAGGATCGACCGCGTCCGGACGGCCCTCGCGACATTCCTCCGCAAGGTCACCGAGTGACGGTCGAGGCGACCTGACCCCCGTTGGCGCCCTAGCGGTCGGTGGCCAGGCGGGCGTGCAGGTGCTCGTCGTAGCGGCGGCCGTCGCCGTACCGGTACGACTCGCGCAGGGTCCCCTCGGCCGGGTAGCCGGCGCGGTCGGCGACCCGGCAGGACGCCGGGTTGGCCACCGCGTGACACAGCTCCACCCGGTGCAGCCCGAGATCCGCGAACGCCCAGTCGGTGAGCCGGACGACGGCGCGCACCGCCACCTGACGCCCCCGCGCCGCGGGCACCGTCCAGTAGCCGATGGACGCGTCGCCGTCGTGGATGCTGTGCAGTGACACCGAGCCGAGCAGTTTGCCGTCGGCCGCCGCGGTGACCGCCATCGAGGCGTGGCCGCCGGTGGACCAGTCGGCCCGGCGGCGCACCCAGAGCAGCGCGACCTCGTCGTCGATCGGGCCGCCGCCCTGCGGGTTCCACTGGGCGATCGCCGGGTCGCGGAGGGCGTCGCGCACCGCCGGGGCGTCCTCGTCCCGCCAGGGGCGCAGCAACAGGTCGGCGGCGGCCAGCTCCACGTGTTCCACGAGGCCGGAGTCTGACACAACGCGGCACCTCCGCGCCGCCGGATTACCGCAGGTTTTGTTCAAAGCTGCACGATCCGGCCCCCCGACGGCTGAGAAGTGACCCAGGCAACGCTCAATCCTGTTAGTTAAATTTTGAAACAGTGCTATCGTCCTGAGCATGACCGAGAGCCTGGACAGCACCCGAGAGGCCGCCTGGCGCGCCTACATCGAGGCCAGCCAGCGTCTCTACACACAGCTGGAAGAGGATCTGCGGGTCGACAGCGACCTCAGCTTCCCCGACTACCACGTGCTGGTCCTGCTCTCCGAGGCACCCGGGCAGCGGCTACGGATGGGCGAGCTGGCCAGCCGGTTGATCTTCTCGCCCAGCCGCCTCACGTACCAGGTCTCCTCCATGCAGCGTCGTGGCCTGGTCAGCAAGGAGCCCTGCCCGGACGACCGACGCGGCAGCGAAGCGGTGCTCACCGCCGCCGGGCTGCTCGCCCTGCGGGAAGCCGCACCTCACCACCTGGCGTCGGTGCGCACCCACCTGATGGACGACCTCGACGATGCCGAGGTCGCCTGCCTCACCCGGGTCTTCGACCGGCTCGGCGAGCGCCTGCGGGCATCGCGGGTCAGCTCGACCACCCCCGCCTCACGTTAGGAGCCCTCGACATGCCCGCGATCACCGTCGACAACGTTCTCGTCCTGCCCCGCCTGCCTCGACTCGACGAGACCACCACGATCCGCCCGGTCCGCACGGTGACCACGGCGCCCAGCGGCTTCGAGGGTGAGGGCTTCCCGGTCCGTCGCGCCTTCGCCGGGGTGTCGACCACCGACCTGGACCCGTTCATCCACCTCGACCAGATGGGCGAGGTCGACTACGCGCCGGGCGAGCCAAAGGGCACCCCGTGGCACCCGCACCGCGGCTTCGAGACCGTCACGTACATCATCGACGGCGTCTTCGACCACCAGGACTCCAACGGCGGTGGAGGCACCATCACCGACGGCGACACCCAGTGGATGACGGCAGGTAGCGGCCTGCTGCACATCGAGGCGCCGCCGGAGCACCTGGTGATGAGCGGCGGGCTCTTCCACGGCACCCAGCTGTGGGTCAACCTGCCCCGCTCGGCCAAGATGAACCCGCCCCGCTACCAGGACATCCGGGGTCGGGAGTCGGCGCTGCTCACCACGCCCGACGGCGGCGCGCTGATCCGGGTCATCGCCGGCGAGGTCGCCGGGCACCGCGGCCCGGGCTCGACCTTCACCCCGATCACCATCACGCACGTCACGGTGCAGCCGGGCGCGCAGGTCGATCTGCCCTGGCGGCCCGACTTCAACGCCCTGGTGTACGTGCTGGGCGGTCGCGGCACTGTCGGCGCCGACCGGCGACCAGTGCGTACCGGCCAGCTCGCTGTGCACGGCCCGGGTGACGCGCTGCGGTTCAGCGCCGACACCGCGCAGGACAGCAACACCCCGGCACTGGACCTCTACATCATGGGTGGTCAGCCCATCCGGGAGCCGGTGGCACAGTACGGCCCGTTCGTGATGAACACCCGGGACGAGCTGCTCAAGGCGTTCGAGGACTTCCAGGCCGGCCGTCTCGGCGTGATCCCCACCGAGCGGCTTCCGCACACCGGCGGCCAGGGCACCCGACCCTGACCACTGTCGACCGCTGAGATCGGCGCCGACGCCTCCGGTTCACCCCCGGGGGCGTCGGCGCCGCCTCAAGAGACCGCAAAAATCCCGGCGACGCCCAGAATCACCATCAGCAACACCGCTACCAGCGCACCCCGCTCGCTCTCCACCGCCGGCTCGCGGTTCTCGGTCACGGGATTCGTCGTGTCGCGGGGCATTGTGTGGCCTCCTCGGCTGTTGTCGCGTCGCTTCCGATGGCGTTGGCCAGGTCACTGCTCTGTCGGCCTGGCGTGCGGACCCGCGTCGGGGGTCCTACCGTGAGGACGTTGCCGACCTCCAGGGGGGCTGGACGGTGCCGTTGCAGGACTGGTTTCTCACAGCGGAGGAACGCGCCAACCCGGTCACTGGGTTACCCGTATGGACCACGGGAAACCTCGCCGAGCCGTTGATTCACGGCGCCGCGTACTTCGACCGGCTGGTCGACGAGGTCGAGGCCCTGGGCCCCGGCGACCACCTCTTCTTCACCGACTGGCGGGGTGACCCGGACCAGCGGCTGCGCCCCGACGGTCCGACCGTGGCCCAGCTCTTCGCGCAGGCCGCGCAACGCGGTGTGGTGGTCAAGGGGTTGATCTGGCGCTCGCACCTCGACGTCCTGGCGTACAGCGAGGCGGAGAACCGCGACCTGAGCGAGACGATCTCGGCCGCCGGTGGCGAGGTGCTGCTGGACCAACGGGTCCGGCGCGGCGGCTCGCACCATCAGAAGCTCGTGGTGCTGCGGCATCTGGGCGCGCCCGAGCGGGACGTCGCCTTCGCCGGCGGGATCGACCTGTGCCACAGCCGCCGCGACGACGCCGCGCACCACGGAGACCCGCAACCGGTGCAGATGTCCCCCCGGTACGGTGCCAATCCGCCCTGGCACGACGTGCAGCTCGCGGTGCGCGGTCCGGTGGTCGGCGCGTTGGACACCCTGTTCCGGGAACGCTGGACCGACCCGATGCCCCTGGACTCGGAGAACCCGATGGCCTACCTGCGGGATCGGCTGCGCGGCTCGGACCTGCGCCCCGACCCGCTGCCCGAGCAACCGGCCGACCCGCCGCCCTGCGGTCCGCACCAGATCCAGGTGCTCCGCACCTACCCCGCCGTCCGTCCCCGCTACTCGTTCGCACCGGACGGGGAACGGACCGTGGCCCGGGGCTACACCAAGGCGGTACGCCGGGCCCGCCGGATCATCTACCTGGAGGATCAGTACCTCTGGTCGACCGAGGTGGCGGACCTGTTCGCGCACGCGCTGCGGGACAACCCGGACCTGCACCTGATCGCCGTCGTCCCCCGCCATCCGGACGTGGACGGCAAGCTGGCGTTGCCGCCGAACATGGTCGGGCGCGAGCAGGCGCTGTCGTTGTGCGAGCGGGCCGCACCGGACCGGGTGCACGTGTTCGACATGGAGAACCACGCCGGCGACCCGGTCTACGTGCACGCGAAGGTCTGTGTGGTCGACGATGTCTGGGCCAGCGTGGGCAGCGACAACTTCAATCGGCGGTCCTGGACGCACGACAGCGAGTTGTCCTGCGCGGTGCTCGACGACACCCCGGACCAGCGGGAGCCGACCGACCCCGCGGGGCGGGGCGACGGCGCGCGGAGCTTCGCCCGGGACCTGCGACTGCGGCTGTGGCGCGAGCACCTGGACCGCGACCCGGACGGCGCGGATGACGCCGACCTGCTGGACCCGGCGGACGCCGTCGCGGCCATCACGGCCGCAGCCGACGCACTGCAGCAGTGGTACGACGACGGCCAGGTGGGAGACCGCCCGCCCGGGCGGCTGCGCCCGCACCGCCCCGAGCGGCTGCCGTGGTACACCCGGGCCTGGGCCCTGCCGGTGTACCGGCTGGTTTACGACCCGGACGGTAGGCCGCTGCGGGCGAGGCTGGCCGGCACCTGGTGAAGCGGTCGGGCCGGCTCCGGCGCGGCGACCGCGTGCACGCTCAGCCCGCCGGGGTAGGCGAACGACGAGCGCGGTGAGTAGTAGCCGAAGCCGATGGTCAGCGGGTTGGCCGGGCGCAGCGCGTACAGCGGGTGGCCGGGCTGGAGGAACTCCACCGACTCGATCTCGAAGGGGGCGACCGGCTCGGCGACGTACGGGTAGGCCGAACTGAGCAGCTGGCCGTCGCGCCGGGTGAAGTAGCGGTGGTGCCCACTGCTGATCACGTGCCCGGTCTCCCCCACGCGACACCGCGCCCGGATCAGCAGCGTGCCGTCGACCTCGGTCTCGGAGAGCAGGTCCTCGCCGTGCACGTCGATCCGGGTGCGCCCGACGAGCACTGGGGCGCCGCGGGCGCCGGCGTACTCACGGACCCGCCGGCTGGAGGCCACGTAATGGGTCCACCAGCCGCCCGCGTTGAGGCCGCCTGGCGCGTCGACGCCCAGCAGCGAGACGCCGAGGTAGGTCAGCGAGTACGCGCCGAAGCCGGAGGTCTGCGTCTCGTCGTCGACGACGTACTGGTTGAGGAAGACCTGCCGGTCGGGGCGGGGGGAGAGCCCCGGAGGGACCAGGGCGGCGACCGCGTCGGGGTCCGCCGGCAGCCAGCTGAAGTAGAGGGTGCGACTGTTCACGACGAGCTGGGGAGCGGCTGGATCGAGCACGGTGCCTCCGAACCGGGTGTGTACATGCGACGCTACGGCCGGTCCCACCAGCGGGACAAGGACGGATAGTCGACACTCCTGGCGACTTGTCGGATTTCCTGTTGACCAGGCGACGCGGTCTGTGGGCCGATCGGCCCCATCGGCCGGCCGACCGGGCAGCGACCGCTACCGCCGGAACAACGGGTAAGGATCCTCACAGCTACCCGAACTCCCGCCTTCAGCCACTCAGAATCTCGCGCCATTTGCCCGTTTTGTTGCGTGACACACCTTAAGTACATCAACCTTTCGGCTAGATTTCCGGGAGACGATCAGGTTAAGGTGACTCCCGAACGGCCTACTGGAAGCTAAACCAAAGCGTCACGTCTTTTTCGTCAGCGGACGAGGTGCAGGGAGGACCACCCATGACCGCGCCAACGATCACCGAGCAGCCGAGCACCGCCGTCAAGGCCACCACCAAGCTCGACCCGCGCGCTCTCACCGACAGCGCCGCCGATCTGCTCAACGCGATGGCGGCGCTGCCCGCCGACCACCCGTCGCGCGCCTCCCTGCGGGATCGGGCGATCGAGGCCTGGCTGCCGCTCGCCAACCACCTGGCCCACCGCTACAGCGGGCGCGGCGAGCCGAACGACGACCTGGCGCAGACCGCCGCGATCGGCCTGATCAAGGCCATCGACAAGTTCGACCCCTCGCGCGGTGTCGACTTCGCCGGCTACGCGATCCCCACCATCATCGGTGAGCTCAAGCGGCACTTCCGGGACCGCACCTGGGACATCCGGGTGCCCCGCCGGCTCCAGGAGCTGCGGCTGGCCATCTCCGACGCCAACAGCTCGCTCCTGCAGACCCTCGGCCGCTCCCCGACGGTCGCCGACATCGCCGCGCACCTCAAGCTCACCGAGGAAGAGGTGCTGGAGGGCCTGGAAGGCGCCCGCGCGTACAACGCGGTGTCGCTGTCCACCCCGACCGGCGACGGCGAGCGCGCCACCGAGCTGGGCGACATGCTCGGCGGCGAGGACAGCGAGTTCGAGCTGGCTGAGGTGCGCGTGGCCCTCGGCCCAGCGCTGGCCACCCTCGACGAGCGCGAGCAGAAGATCCTCACGCTGCGCTTCTACGGCAACCTGACCCAGTCGCAGATCGCCGACCAGATCGGCGTCTCGCAGATGCACGTCTCGCGGCTGCTGACCCGGGCGCTGACCAAGCTGCGGGGCCAGCTGGACGGCACGTACTGACCAGTTGACGCGAGAAGGGCCGGGTCCGTGGACCCGGCCCTTCTCGCTGTCCGTCTTGTCACGCCGACGTGACAGCGCGACAGTAGGGCCTAGGGGCGGGGTCCGGTCAGGGGCTGACCGGCTCCCGCCACATGGGCCAGAACGGCGTGCCGTCGGGCACCCGGAACGGCTCGCCGGCCAGGTAGCCGTGCTTCGCGTACAGGTCCCGGCTACGCGGGCTGCTCGCCTCCAGGTACGCCGGCATCCCGTTGGCGTCCAGCCAGGCGTGGTGGTGGCGCATCAGCGCGCTACCCAACCCCTGCCCCTGCCGGTCGGCCCGGGTCGCCAGGAACGCGAGGTGGTGGTGATCCGGATGCGGGTGGTTCGCCGCGAACAGCTCGTCGAGGTGCTGGAACCTGTCGGTCCACTCGCCGCAGGCGGCGGCCAGTCGGGCGTCGTAGTTCGCCGGCGGCGGCGCCGGCTCCCCGACCGACGGAAACCAGACCGCGACCGAGGCCCGGTCCGCTGTGGCGTGGACAATGCCGTGCCGCATCGCGTGCGCGACCAGGATCTCGAAGTTTCCGGCCAGCACGGCCTCCCGCTTGCTCGGGTCGGGGACCAGCCAGTACGTCACGTCCAGGACGGTGAACGCCTCGGCGATCCGACCCGCCACCAGACTGGTCTCCTCCGGCCCGAGTTGCTCGATGACCACGCTCACCGGGTCACCCCCACGGCGGTCGGCGCCTCCGGCTCGACGGCGGCGGCGCTCGCCGCGCCCAGGCCGATCCGGGCGTACGTGTCCGGGCGGTTGCTGCGCAGCAGCAGGGCCCAGCCGATGCCCAGCAGGGCAGCCACCGGGTACGCGGCGGGCAGCGCCCAGCGCAGCGTCGAGTCCGGCGCGACGCCGAGCAGGTCGGCGAAGTTCGACACGGCCAACCAGATGATCACGAAGAGCGCGATGGTGGCCAGGCCGGGCGCGATGGCCCGTCGCCAGAGGTTCTCGCCCCCGGCGGAGCGGGCGAAGTAGGCGATCACCGCCACCGAGGTGGTGGCGATCAGCAACAGGACACCGAAGCCGCCGGTGGTGCCGACCCAGAAGAAGAGCTGGACCACCGGGTCCCAGCCGTTGACCGCGTACAGCAGAATGACCAGCAGTCCGAGGACGCTCTGCGCCACCGAGGCGGCCCGCGGCGCCCCGGTACGGGCCGAGGTCTGCCCGAACACCGCCGGCAGCACCCGCTCCCGACCGAGCGCGAAGGTGTAGCGGGCCGTGGTGTTGTGGAACGAGATCATCGCGGCGAGCACCGAGGTCAGGAAGAGCACCTGCCCGATGGTGACAGCGGTGTCGCCGAGTTGCGCGGCGGCCAGGTTGAAGATCAGCCCGACGCTCTGCTCGCCGGCCTCGGCGACGATCTGGTCCTGCCCGACGGCGACGGTCATGGTCCAGGACGACAGCGCGTACAGCCCGGCGATGATCGCCACCGAGAGGTAGGTGGCCACCGGCACCGTCCGCTTCGGGTCCTTGCTCTCCTCGCTGAAGACCACCGCCGACTCGAAGCCGACGAAACCGAGGATGGCGAGCACCAGCACCGCGCCGACCCCCGGCACGAAGAGGTTGTCCGGCGAGAACGAGGCGAAGCTGACCTGACCGTCGGCCGGGTTGCCGAGCTGCCCCAGGTCGAAGACGAGGACCACGACGATCTCGGCGACCAGCAGCGCGGCCAGGACCATACCGTTGAGGTCGACCCGGAGCAGGCCGAGCAGGCCGACCAACGCCCACGCCACCAGGGCCACGACGGCCCAGTGCGGGTGCCCGCCGAAGAGCCGGTCGAGCACCGGCTCGGCCGCCACGCCGATGGTGCCGTACAGCCCGACCTGCAACGCGTTGTACGCGATCAGCGCGACCCAGGCGGCGCCGACGCCGGCCGGTCGGCCGAGGCCACGGGAGACGTAGGCGTAGAAGGCGCCGGCGTTCTCCACCCGGCGGGACATCGCCACGTAACCCACCGAGAACAAGGCGAGCACCGCGGCGATCAGCAGGAAGGCCAGCGGGATGCCGGTCACCCCGATGACGCCGTAGCCGGTGGTGACGACGCCGGCCACCACTGTCAGCGGCGCGGCGGCGGAGAGGACGAAGAAGATCACCGAGGGGATGCCGAGACGGCCTCGGGCCAGGGCTTCGGAGACGTTGCTGGGTCGGTCGACTGTCGATGTCGGGGGCATACGACTACTCCGGTTGTCGAGGGGAGGGTTGGGGGTTACCGGAAGGGATCATTGGATGCCACGCAGCACGGCGGCGCCGACGGCGGCCTCGGTGTGCCCGACGAGTTCCTTCAGGGGTGCCGGCAGCGCGGGGATGAGGACGTTCAGCCGGTGGTGCGCGCGGGGGCCGGCGCTCCACAGCACCTCGCGGGTCAGCCCCGCGGCCACGACCAGGCCGAGCAGCAGGGCGTCCGGCACGCCCGGCGGCTCCGGCCGGTCCAGCAGGGCCCGCAGCCGGGTGGCCGGCCAGGCCACCGCGTTGAGGTCGATAGGCAGGTAGCTGACAGTGGTGCGCAGCAGCCGGCGACTCTCCTGGCGGCGCAGCACCCCGGCGCGGGCCAACCGCTCCCCCACCGAGGTCGTCGCGCTCTGCGCCAGGAAGCTCAGCCAGGTGCGCAGCTCGCGGTGCTGGGATTCGCCGACCAACTGGTCCAGCACCGTGTGTGCCAGAGCATCGGCTGGTGGGCGCCGGTCGATGACGGTGATCTGCCCGGCCATGACGGTGACATGTCCGTAAAGGAGCAGCTCGCCGAGGAGCCCGGCAGCCAGCCCGAGGCCGGTCGCCGACGGGTGCAGTTTGGCCTTGCCGCGACTGTCGTTGTGTGCGATCAGGAAGAACTCGTCGGCGATGAGCAACGGTCCTCCCGCGCAGGTGTGTCCACAGTGATCGTGACCGGGAAAGGATGCACCGACAGCTACTGCAACGCAACTCCCAGATTTGAAAGTTGCACTCCGTGCATCTGCGACCTGCGGATCTTGTCGTGGCAGACTCGGACGGTGACCGCCATCCCCGCCATCCGACCCGCCGCCAGCCCGACCGTGCGGCGACGCCGCATCGCGCGAGAGCTCCGCCAACTCCGGGAACGCGCGGGCATGACTCTCGATGTGGCAGCCCGTCAGCTCGACATGTCGAAGAGCAACCTCTCCCGGATCGAGACCGCGCAGATCGGCATCAAACCGCGCGACGTCCGAGCCGCCCTCGCGCTGTACGAGGTGACCGGTTCGGATGCCGAAGCGCTGATCGAGATCGCCCGGGGGGCGCAGCAGCGCGGCTGGTGGCAGAACTACAGCGACGTGCTCCCCGAGTGGTTCGAGTTCTACGTCGGGCTGGAGGCCGAGGCGGCGGCGCTGCGCACGTACGAGGCCGAGTCGGTGCCTGGGCTGCTGCAGACCGAGGCGTACGCCCGGGAGATCTTCCGGCGCACCGCCGGCGAGGACGGTCTGGAGCGCAAGATCGCCGCCCGACTGCACAGGCAGGAGGTGCTGCGCCGCGAGGACCCGGTCGACCTGTCGGTGGTGATCAATGAGGCGGTGCTGCTGCGCCCGGTCGGCGGCGGCGCGGTGATGGCCGAACAACTGGTCCACATGGGCCGGATCGCGCAACTACCCAACGTGACAATCCAGGTACTTCCCTTCGCGGCCGGCGGCCATCCGGCCATGAGCACCCCGTACGTGATCCTCAACTTCGCCGACGCCGCCGACGCGTCAGTGGTTTACCTGGATAACCTCACGATGGGACTGGCTCTGGAAGAAGCCGATCATGTGCTCGGGTATAGCCTTCTGCACGAGGAGCTGTGCCGGATGGCGCTCGATCCGGCGGCGTCGATGACCCGTCTTGAGCAGGCTTCTCGTAACTTTGCGTGACCGCTTCTGCGGCACGCCGACGCAGACGAGAGGTACCGCGGATGACGGCGTACGACCTGACCCGAGCGGACTGGCGCACCAGCACGCGCAGCAGCGGCAACGGCAACTGCGTGGAGGTCGCGACAGTCGACGGTCAGGTTGCCGTCCGGGACAGCAAGGACCGCTCCGGCCCGGTGCTCGCCTTCGGCGCGGCGGCCTGGCGGGCCTTCGTGCTCGGCGTCGGCGAGGTCCGTCGCTCCTGACGCGCCCGAGCCGGTGCGAGACTGGGCCGTGCTCTCCGACGTAACCCTTGACCTGCCGGTGCGTCCGGTGCTGCCGGCGCTGGTCGCGGCACTCGACGCGGCCGGCACCGGCGTGCTGGTGGCCCCTCCGGGCACTGGCAAGACCACACTGGCGCCGCTGGCCGTGGCCGACCGGGTGACCGGTCGGGTGGTGATCGCCCAACCCCGCCGGGTGGCGGCTCGTGCCGCTGCCCGACGGATGGCTGAGCTGCTCGGTGAGCGGGTCGGTGAGCGGGTCGGTTACGCGGTGCGCGGTGAGCGCCGGGTCGGCCCGGCCACCCGGATCGAGGTGGTCACCACCGGCCTGCTGGTCCGCCGGCTGCACCACGACCCCGAGCTGCCCGGCACGGGTGCCGTGCTGCTGGACGAGTGCCACGAACGCCAACTCGACGCCGACCTCGCGCTGGCCTTCACAGTGGAGGCACGCGCCACCCTCCGGCCGGACCTGTGGCTGCTGGCGATGTCGGCGACCCCGGACACCGACCGGTTCGCCGCGCTGCTGGGCGGGCCCACCCCGGCCCCGGTGGTACGGGCCGACTCGGCGTTGCATCCGGTGCAGCGGATCTGGGTGCCCCCGGCACGCCCCATCGCCCCACCCGGGGCCGGGCCGGTGGACCGGGCCCTGCTCGACCACGTGGCCGGCACAGTCCGGCGGGCGCTGCGTGAGCACGACGGCGACATCCTGGTCTTCCTGCCCGGGGCCGGCGAGATCGCGGCGGTCACCGGCCGGCTGAACGACCTGCGGGACACCGTGGCGCTGCTGCCGCTGCACGGTCGTCAACGCGGCACGGAGCAGGACGCCGCGCTGCGTCGCGCGGACCGGCGGCGGGTGGTGCTGGCGACCGCGTTGGCCGAGACCAGCCTGACCGTGCCGGGCGTGCGGATCGTGGTGGACGCCGGGCTCTCCCGGGTGCCCCGGATCGACCTGGCCCGAGGGCTGGGCGCGCTGGTCACCGTGCCGGTCTCCCGCGCCGCTGCCACCCAGCGGGCTGGCCGGGCCGGCCGGGAGGCCCCCGGGTACGTCTATCGCTGCTGGTCGGCGGCGACCCACGAGCGGCTGCCCGCCCGCGCCGAGCCGGAGATCGCCACCGCCGACCTGACCGGCTTCGCGCTGGAACTGGCCGCCTGGGGCGCACCTGACGGTGTCGGGCTCGCGTTGCCCGACGCGCCGCCTGCCGCCGCGATGACGGTGGCCCGGGACACCCTGCAGACCCTGGGCGCTGTCGACGCCGACGGTCGGATCACGGCGCGGGGGCGCTCGATCGCCGCCGCCGGGGCGCACCCACGGCTGGCCCGGGCGTTGCTCGACGGCGCCGGCCGGGTCGGTGCCGACCGAGCCGCCGAGGTGGTCGCCCTGCTCGCCGAGGAGAGCGCCGCCGGCCCCGGTGACGATCTGGTCGCCGGGTGGCGCCGACTGCGCACCGGCGTGGACGCGGGCGCGAGCGCCCGCTGGCGCACCGAGGTACGCCGACTGCGCGCCGCGCTGCCGACCGGCGCCCCACCGAAGGGCCGCGCCGGCTCGGCGGGGCTGAGCGACGATCTCGCCGCCGGGCTGCTGGTCGGGCTGGCGTACCCGGAACGGTTGGCCCGGGTGCGGCGGCCGGGCGGTTCGGCGTACCTGATGACCGGCGGGACCGCCGCGGAGCTGGCGGCCGGCTCGGGGCTGGCCGGGTCCGACTGGCTGGCGGTGGCTGTCGCGGACCGCACCCCGGGCGCGCCGTCGGCCCGGATCCGCCGGGCCTCCCCGGTGGACGAGGCGACGGCCCGGGAGGCGGCCGGCCCGTTGCTGCACACCGGTCGCGAGATCGGCTGGTCCGACGGGGACGTGGTGGCCCGGGAGGTGACCCGGCTGGGCGCGATCGAGCTGGTCCAACGGCGGCTGGACCGGCCGGACCGCGCGGAGGTGGCCGCCGCGTTGCTGACCGGCCTACGTCAGGACGGGCTGGGGCTGCTGACGTGGACGCCCGCGGCGCGGGCGCTGCGCGAGCGGCTCGCGTTCCTCCGGCACCACCTGGGTGATCCGTGGCCGGAGGTCGGCGACGACTCGTTGCTCGACGCCGCGCCGAGCTGGCTGGGCACGGAGCTGGCCGCCGCGCGCCGCCGGGCCGACCTGGCACGCGTGGACGTGTCGTCGGCGCTGCGCCGGCTGCTGCCCTGGGCACAGGCCGCCCGCCTCGACGAGCTGGCCCCGGAGCGGATCGAGGTGCCGAGCGGTTCGCGAATCCGGCTGGACTACGGCGACCCGGCCGCGCCGGTGCTCGCCGTGAAGCTCCAGGAGACGTTCGGCTGGCCGGCGGCCCCCCGCATCGCCGACGGTCGGGTGCCGGTGCTGCTGCACCTGCTCTCCCCCGCCGGCCGGCCGGTGGCGGTCACCGCCGACCTGGCGTCGTTCTGGCGTACCGGCTACCCGCAGGTCCGCTCCGAGCTGCGCGGGCGCTATCCCCGGCATCCGTGGCCGGAGGACCCGGGAACGGCGACGCCCACCCGGCGCGCCACGCCACGTCGACGCTGAGCGCCGGCCCCTACTCCTCGACGACGTCGGCCACCACGACTGTGACGTTGTCCGGCGCGCCGGCGTGCAGGGCCAGGTCGATCAGCTTGGCGGCGCAGGCGTCCCGGTCCGGATAGCCGCCGAGCACCTCGGTGAGGGTGTCCGGGCGGACCACGTTGGAGAGGCCGTCGCTGCACAGCAGCCACCGGTCGCCGGCCCGGGGCACCATCGTCGCGTACGACGGGGAGACCTCGTCACCCTGCAACGCCTGGGTGACCACGGCGCGGCGCGGGTGGCTGCTGGCCTGGTCCGCGGTGATCACGCCCTGATCCACAAGCATCTGCACGAAGGTGTCGTCCCGGGTGACCTGCTTGAGCACACCCTCGCGGAACAGGTAGGCCCGGGAGTCGCCGACGTGCGCAAGCGCCAGGCAGCTGCCGGTACGGGCGAAGAGCAGTGCGGTCAGCGTGGTGCCCATGCCCTGACGCTCGGGATCCTCGGCGACCGCCTGTCGGATCCGGGAGGTGGCCAGCGCGATGCCACCCTCGAGCGCGGCCACCAGGGCGTCCTCGGGTGTCTCCACGTCGAGCGGCGCGACCGCGTCGATGGTGAGGGCGCTGGCCAGGTCGCCGGCGGCCATACCGCCCATGCCGTCGGCGACGGCGACGAGCCAGGTGCCGGCGTGCAGGGCGTCCTGATTTCCGCTGCGGATCAGCCCACGGTCGCTCGTTCCCACGGAACGCAGCTTCAGGGTCATGGGAGGCAGCCTGCCAGGAGAAGGGCGCAGTTGTCTCTAGGAGATCAGGACGACGGCGCGTGGCGCGGCCAATCTCACGTCCGGGTGGCGGCGGGTCGGGGGCGCCGGTCGGGCTGACCGCCCTCGTGGGACGCCGGAACCCATCCAACCGGATCAATTGACATGGCGTGCCGGCACTGGAAACATCGAGCCGATACCTGGGAGCGCTCCCAGGTGTTCGCCGTACCACCATGCCACCACCAACGTCCCACTTTCCGTCCCGGAAGGACTCCCCGTGACGCCATCCCGACGCCGCCTCCTGTTGGCTGCGGCGACCACTCTGGCCCTCACCGGCGCGGGCGCCGGCGCGGCCCACGCCGACCCACCACCGGACGCCCCCGAGCAGATCGACAACGGCGACTTCAGCGCCGGGGTGAGCCCCTGGTTCTCCTTCGGCACCGGCGCTCTGGCGGTCACTGACGGCCAGCTCTGCACCACCGTCGCGGGCGGGCTGGCCAACCCGTGGGACGCCGGCATCGGCCAGGACGGCGTGCCGCTGATCGCCGGCGCCGAATACACACTGGGCTTCGCGGTCTCTGCCACTCCCGGCGCTGCGGTCAAGGCCGTGTTGCAGCTCGGCAGCGCCCCGTACACCACGTACGCGGCCGTGGACGCCACCGCGACCGGCACCCTCCAGCGGGTCGAGCAGACCTTCACCGTCCCGGACGACAACCCCAACGCCCAGCTGATCTTCCAGGTCGGCGGTTCCGCCCAGGCGCAGACCATCTGCCTCGACGACGTGTCGCTGCGCGGCGGCGAGCCGCCCGAGCCGTACGAGCCGGACACCGGGCCACGGGTACGCGTCAACCAGGTCGGCTACCTGCCCGGTGGCCCGAAGAACGCCACTGTCGTCACCGAGGCCACCGCGGCGCTGCCCTGGCAGCTGCGCAGCGGCACCGGCGCTGTCGTGGCCAGTGGCACCACCACCGCTCGCGGTGTCGACGCCGCCTCCGGGCAGAACGTGCAGACTGTCGACTTCTCCAGCTACCGCACCCCCGGCACCGGGCTCACGCTCACCGTGGACGGTGAGACCAGCCACCCGTTCGACATCTCCGGCAGCCTCTACGACCAGCTGCGCTCCGACTCGTTGCAGTTCTTCTACGCCCAGCGCAGCGGCATCGCCATCGACGGCGACCTGATCGGCGACGAGTACGCCCGACCCGCCGGCCACCTCGGCGTCGCACCCAACAAGGGCGACACCAACGTGCCCTGCCAGCCGGGTGTCTGCGACTACTCCCTCGACGTGCGCGGCGGCTGGTACGACGCCGGCGACCACGGCAAGTACGTGGTCAACGGCGGCATCGCCACCTACCAGCTGTTGAACACCTTCGAGCGGACCAAGACGGCGGCCACCGCCAACGGCGGCGCCGAACTCGCCGACAGCACGCTGCGGGTGCCCGAGCGCGGCAACGCCGTGCCGGACATCCTCGACGAGGCCCGCTGGGAGCTGGAGTTCCTGCTGCGCATGCAGGTGCCCGCCGGTAAGCCGCTCGCCGGCATGGTCCACCACAAGATCCACGATCAGAACTGGACCGGGCTGCCGCTCGCCCCGCAGGACGACCCGCAGCCGCGTGAGCTGCACCCACCGTCGACAGCGGCCACCCTCAACATGGCCGCCACCGCCGCCCAGTGTGCCCGGCTCTTCGCCCCCTACGACGCGGCGTTCGCGACCCGCTGCGGCACCGCCGCGAAGACGGCCTACGCCGCGGCCAAGGCCCACCCGGCCGTGTACGCCAGCCCCACCGACGGCACCGGCGGCGGCGCGTACGACGACAGCAACGTCACCGACGAGTTCTACTGGGCGGCGGCCGAGCTGTACCTGACCACCGGGGCGCAGAACTACCTGGCCGATCTGACCGCCTCACCGCACCACACCGGGAACGTGTTCGACGCACGGGGCTTCGGCTGGCAGAGCGTGGCCGCGCTGGGCCGCCTCGACCTGGCCACCGTGCCGAACGGGCTGCCCGCCGCCGATCTGGCCCGGGTCCGCGCCTCGGTCACCGCCGCGGCCGACACGTACCTCGCCGAGCTGCGCCGGCAGGCGTACGGGCTGCCGATGCCAGGTGACGCCAACAGCTACTTCTGGGGCGGCAACAGCAACGTCATCAACAACGCCGTGGTGCTGGCCACCGCGTTCGACCTGACCCGCAACCCCGTCTACCGCGACGGTGCCGTGCAGGCCATGGACTACATCCTCGGTCGCAACGCCCTGAACATCTCCTACGTCACCGGGTGGGGTGAGCACGCCGCGCAGAACCAGCACAGCCGCATCTTCGGCCACCAGCTCGACCCGAACCTGCCCCGACCGCCCGCCGGCTCCCTCGCCGGTGGCCCGAACGCGGCCCTCCAGGACCCGTTCGTGGCGCAACTGCTGGCCGGCTGCGAGCCGATGTTCTGCTACGTCGACGACATCAACTCGTACTCGACGAACGAGGTGGCGATCAACTGGAACTCGGCGCTGGCCTGGATCTCCTCGTTCCTGGCCGACCAGGGTGACGCCGGCGCGGTGCCGGCCACCACCTGCACGGCGCGCTACAGCAACTACGGCGCCTGGCAGGGCGGCACCGGGTTCACCGGGCAGCTGACCATCCAGAACACGGGTGCCACCGCCGTCAACGGCTGGAGCGTGCGCTTCGCGTTCACCGGTGACCAGCGGGTACGCGAGGCGTGGCTGGCGAAGGTCACCCAGTCCGGCGCGACGGTGACCGCGCGCAACGAGTCGTACAACGCCAAGATCGCACCCGGCGGCACCGTGACGTTCGGCTTCAACGCGACGACGGGCGGCGGCGCCAACCCGAGCCCCGGCCTGGTCACGGTCAACGGAGCGGCCTGCTCGCTGACCTGATCGACGTCCCGGTGGCCGCCCTCGGCGGGCGGCCACCGGGACCGCACGATTCACGCGGTAGGCGGGTCAACCGCCGGCCGCGTTGTGCTTCGCGACCAGGCCGGGGAGTTCGTCAAGCGAGTCGATCCGGAAGAGGCACCGCTCGGCCACAGTGGCGGGGTCGAGGATGTGGCCCCATGGACCGCGTCGGATCAAGCATGTCTTCATGCCCGCCTCCAGGGCCGGGCGCACGTCGTTGTCGGGCCGGTCGCCGACGTACAGGATCGACGACGCGACGCCACCACCCGCGGCGACGACCCGGTCGAAGAACGCCGGTGCCGGCTTCGCCACGCTCCACCCGTGCGACGTGCCGATCACGTCCACCGGGAGGTCGAGAGCGCGCAGGGTCGCCTCCGCGTGAGCTGGCTGGTTGCCGGCCAGGCCCACGAACAGGCCCTGGTCCTTCAAGGACTTCAGGCATCCTCGCGCGTCCGGGTACAGGTCCTCCTCGGCGAACGACTCCGGCTGCCCGGCAGCCGCCCGGCGCTCCAGCTCGGCCGTGAGGTCGAAATCGGGCCGGAAGACCCGGAACGTCTCCTGATAGTCCAGACCCCGGGCGATCACCGCGCCGAAGACCGCAGAGAACGTGTGGCGGGGCACGCCGAGCCAGTCGGCCCAGGCAGCGAACTCGTGAGACTCGTCGAGAATGGTCCCACCAACGTCGAAGATGACCGTGTCAATCATGTAAGTCCCCCGTCAGGCTCGCGCCGTCGGTGAGCATAGACGGGGGTACGACGCCCGACCGGCTCCCATGATCACGTGATGATGAGTAGCTGGCGGTGTGTTGACCTCTCGGGGCGGCGGGTGCTTCCCGCTGGCACTGTCGAGCTGATGACGTGGACGAATCACCGGGCACACCGCAAAACCGATGGATCGGTCGCGCCGAGTGAGCCATGGTGAGGCCATGGCGGGCGACGAACTGGCGGGCGCGGAGCGTCGGGTGTGGGCGGCGATGCCGGCCGGGACGCGGACCGCGTTGGCTGGGCTGTCCGGCGCGGACCTGCGTACTCTGCTGTTGGGCCTGGCCCGCGACCGGGCGGCGGCCGTGCGCCCACCCGAGGTGGTACGCCGCTGGGGTGAGGACCGCTTCGTCCGCCCGGCCCGTGCCGACCCGCGCGTGCTCGCGCGGGTGGAGGCCCAGATGTGGCAACTGCTGCCCGCCGACGTCGCCGGTGTGGAGCTGTCGCCGGTCGTACCAGTCGGCGCCTGCTCGGCGGTCGCACCGGTCAGCCAGAACAGGATCGTCACCACGATGCGCGCCGGCGAGGTGCTGAGCGACCCCACCAACGCCCTCGCCATCGAAGCGGCCGTGCGTCGCCGCCGACAGAGCGAGGTGCACCTGGCCGCCGCCCATCGGGTGCTGCGGGCGCAGGATTTCGGCAGCGGCGCGTCGGCGCACTTCCGGCTCTTCGCCCTGGTGTCCAGCGCCCGAGACACTGGCTCGGGCGGCACGCAGGCCCGGCTGCTGGTCCGGCACCTCAGCTACTGGCGGGCCGTGCTCGCCGAGTTGGCGCCAGCCGCCGCGCCTCGGCTGCACGTCACCACCTTCGACGATCGGGTCGTCCAGGAACGGCTGGCCGACACCGTCCGACCGGCGCTCGCCGGGGATGTGGTGCCGCTGGTGGACGAACCGGAGCGATCTCGCGGTCGCGGCTACTACACGGGGTGCGCCCTGCGGATCACCGCCCTGGGCGGCAGCCTGGAGATCGGCGACGGCGGCCTCACCGACTGGACCGCCCGACTGAGCGGCGACGCGAAGGAACGCTGCCTCGTCTCCTGCCTCGCCACCGAACGTCTGGTGGACAGCATCAGCCGCTGAGCCGACCGGCGACGACCCAGCAGGAAACCCTTCGCTTGGCTCTCGCCTGCCCATCACCTCTCGGGGCAGCTGCCCGGTCTATCAACTCAGCCCGAAGAATGTCGTACACGTGTTCTAATCTCTGTCTGTGATCGATGCGTTGGAGCAGGCAGAGGCTGCGGTAGCGGCCTGCTCCAAACTGGCTGCCTGGGCTGCCAGCGAGCGCGATCTCGTCGCGGCGTTGGATGCCGCGCACCGCACCGAGCAACGCCTGGCCGCGGTCAAGTTGGCCCTCGTCGGGGAGCTGGACGGTCGAGGCACCGCGACGGCGCAGGGCGCATCCTCGACGGCAGTGTGGTTGCGGAACCGGCTACGGCTCGGGGTCGGTGCCGCCCGTCGCCTGATAGAGCTGGCCGCGACGCTCGACACCGCCCCCACCGGAGTGCGTGACGCGTTGGCCGCTGGAGCGGTCGACGTGGAGCACGCCCGGGTCATCGCCGACACGGTCCAGACCGTGCACACCGCCGCTGGCGCGCAAGCCGCCGACAAGGCCGTCGGCGTCCTCGTCGACTGGGCGGCCCAGTTCGATGCCACCCAGCTCCGCAAACTCGGCACCCGCATCCTCGACCACGTCGCCGCCGAGGTCGCCGACGCCACGGGCGGCGACGGCCACCCAGAATTCGTCCCCCCGGCCTGGCTCGATCCCGACCAACTGCCCCGCCGCAACCACTACCACCTACGGACGTGACTTCTCAGCCGATCTCCTCGTCGACGAAGCACCAGCGCCAAGCCTCGCCCGGCTGCGCGGAGCGGATCACCGGGTGGCCGGTGGACGCGAAGTGCTTGCTCGCGTGCTGGTTGGGCGACGAGTCACAGCAGCCGACCTGCCCGCAGCTCAGGCAGGTGCGCAGGTGCACCCAGTAGGTGTCACCAATGGCGACGCAGTCCGCGCACTCGTCGGGGGTACGGGGCTCGGCGGCACCGGCCTCGGTCAGGTGCTGACAGCTCACTTCTCAACCTCTCGCAGCAATGACTCTTCCAGGTCCAGGTCACGGTAGGCCTGCACCAACACTTCCTCAGGGATCCGACCGGAGTCCCGAGCCGCCCGGAACACGTCCCGCTCGGCGTCGATCATCTCCTGTCGCAGCCGACCGTACGCCTGCGACGGGGTCTCCCGCTCGTCGCCGCCGAGTCGTTCCCACGCCATGTTGGTGCGGTCCTCCACCGCTCGGCGCAGCCGGTCCACCACCGCGGCCGGGGCGCTGTCGGCCAGCTCGCCGAGGCGGTCCTGGGCGGCCTTGCCGGCCTGCTGCTGCACCGCGGCGGCAGAGAGCGCGTCCTGCACCGGGTCGTCCTGTGGCAGCTTCAACCGCCGGGCGACAAGCGGCAGGGTGGCGCCCTGGCCGACCAGGGTGAAAACGATCACGGCGAAGGCCAGCCAGATCAACAACGCTCTGGGGTACGGGTCATCGTCGGCCAGGGTCAGCGGCAGAGCCAGCGCGGCGGCGAGGGTCACCACGCCCCGCATGCCGGCCCAGCCGATGATGATCGGGAACTTCGGTGACGGTCGGGCGTCACGGCGGCGGACCCGGGGGACCAACCGGGCGAGGTAGGTGGCCGGGAAGAGCCAGACGAACCGGGTCAGGAAGACGGTGGCGAGCACCGCGAAGGTGATCAGGATGAGCGAGCCGATTGGCTCGTCGAGGTCCCGCAGCACCTCCCGCAGTTGCAGCCCGACCAGCAGGAAGACCAGGCCCTCCAGCAGGAACCGGACCAGCCGCCAGAACGCGCCGATCTGCAACCGGGACGCCGCCGACAACAGCTGGGTCAGCTTGTGTCCGAGCACCAGACCGGTGACGACCACCGCGACCACCCCGGAGGCGTGCAGGTGTTCGGCGGTGAACACCACAGCGAACGGGATGATCAACGACAGCGCGTTGTCCAGCAGCGGGTCGGTGATCCGCCGATGCAGGAAGCCGAACACCAGGGCCCCGAGCGCCCCGATCAGGATGCCGCCGCCGGTGGACCGCAGCACCTCGATGGCGATCTTGTCGGCGCCGACGGCCGAGCCCACGGTGGCCATGGTCGCGACCCGCAGCAGCACCAGCGCTGTCGCGTCGTTGACCAGGCTCTCGCCCTCCAGGATGGTGACGACCCGGCGGGGCAGCCCGACCCGGCGGGCGACGGCCGTTGCGGCCACCGCGTCCGGTGGAGCGACCACAGCGCCGAGGGCCAGGCAGATCGCGAACGGCAGCTGCGGCAACAGCAGGTGCAGCACCAACCCGACCACGAACGCGGTGAACAACACCAGGCCGACCGCGAGCAGCAGGATCGGCCGGATGTTGTTCTTGAACGCCGGCACCGAGGTCTCCAGCGCGGCCACGTAGAGCAGCGGCGGCAGGATGCCGACCAGCACCAACTCCGGGTCGAGTTCCACCTGCGGGAAGCCCGGCACGAACGAGAGCCCCAGGCCGAGGACGACCAGCACGATCGGCGCGAGCAGGCCGAGTCGGCGGGCCAACGCGGCGCCCAGGGTGGCGATCGCCAGGAAGACGACGACCGGAAACAGGCTTTCCATGGGGTACGAGCCTAGGGGTACGCCTGTTCGGCCTCGATCAGCCGCCCGGGCGCAGCTTCGGCAGCACCTCCGCGCCGAACGCGTCGATGAAGCCGCGCTGCTCCTGCCCGACGTGGTGCAGGGCGATCTGGTCGAAGCCGAGCTGCGCGTACTCCTCCAGCCAGCCGACGTGCCGGCCCAGGTCGGACGACACGTTCACCACCTCGGCGACCCGCTGTGCCGGCACGTCGGCGGAAACCGCGTCGAAGTGTTCGACGGTTTCCAGGTCCCAGCAGACCGGTGGGGCGAAGACGTTGCTGCGCCACTGGTCGTACGCGAGCGCCTCGGCCTGGGCCTGCTCCGGCGCCCAGGAGACGTGCACCTGGAGGTGCAGCGGCCCACGCCCGCCCGCGTCCCGGTACGCGTCGATCATCTCGCGCAGGTGCGGCACCGGGGCGTTCACGGTGATCAGCCCGTCCGCCCATTCGGCGCACCAGCGGGCGGTGGCCACGCTGACGGCCGCGCCGACCAGCGCGGGCGGCTGCTCGG
This sequence comes from Micromonospora sp. NPDC005171, assembly GCF_040608575.1. Taxonomy (NCBI): domain Bacteria; kingdom Bacillati; phylum Actinomycetota; class Actinomycetes; order Micromonosporales; family Micromonosporaceae; genus Micromonospora; species Micromonospora sp. NPDC005171. The sequence goes on from NZ_JBEXIM010000010.1 coordinate 111,286, forward strand.
GGCGGGTCCAGAGCCGGGCACGATTGACCCGGACCAGGCCGTCGTGGCTGACCTCCTCGCCGGCCAGCAGGGCGCGGATCACGTCCACGCACTCGCGCAGCCGGGCGGCGCGTACGTCCTTGCGCGGCCACGGGTCGCCGGTGATGTGCTCGTTGCTGGCCTCGCCGGTGCCGAGGGCCGCCCAGAACCGGCCCGGGTACATCGCGCCGAGGGTGCCGATCGCCTGCGCGATGATCGCCGGGTGGTATCGCTGACCGGGCGCGTTGACCACGCCGAACGGCATGCCGGTGGCCTGCAACGCCGAGCCCAGCCAGGACCAGGCGAAGCCGGACTCGCCCTGCCGGGCGCTCCACGGGGAGAAGTGGTCGGAGCACATGGCCGCGTCGAAGCCGGCCCGCTCGGCGTGCATCACCGCTTCCAACAGGGCGCGTGGACCGATCTGCTCATGTGAGGCGTGAAACCCGAACGACGTCATGGGCACACTTCCTACCCACGACGGCGCCGGCTGACGCGTGCCGCGCCCCGACCTACTCGGCGTGGGCGCCGGCGCCGGCCGAGGCGGCGCCCTCGCCCACCCAGACCGTCTTGGTGTTGCAGAACTCCCGCATGCCCAGCGCCGACAGCTCCCGCCCGTAACCGGAGTTCTTCACACCGCCGAACGGCAACTCCGGGTAGGAGGTGGTCATCCCGTTGATGAAGACGTTGCCGGCGTCCAGGTCGGTGGCGAAGCGCTCCTGCTCGGCGGGGTCAGTGGTCCAGGCGTTCGAGCCGAGCCCGAAGCTGGTGCCGTTGGCGACCTCGATGGCCTCCTCGTACGACGACACCCGGAACAGGCCGGCGACCGGGCCGAAGACCTCCTCCGACCACATCCGCATCTGCGGGGTGAGGTCGGTGACCACTGTCGGCGGGTAGAACCATCCGTCGCCGCTCGGCGGCTCGCCGCCGCAGAGCACTGTCGCGCCGTTGTCCACCGCGTCGCGGACCTGGGCGTGCACCTCGTCGCGGCCACGCTCGCTGGCCAGCGGCCCGACGTCGGTGTTCGGGTCCATCGGGTCGCCGACGCGCAGCGCGCCCATGGTGGCGGCGAACTTCTCGGCGAAGGCGTCGAACACGTCGGTGTGCACGATGAACCGCTTCGCGGCGATGCAGGACTGGCCGTTGTTCTGGCAGCGGGCGGTGGTGGCCACCTCGGCGGCCCGGTCCACGTCGGCCGAGGGCATCACCACGAAGGGGTCGCTGCCGCCGAGTTCGAGGACTGTCTTCTTCAGTTCCCGCCCGGCGATCTGCGCGATGGACCGGCCGGCGGGCTCGCTGCCGGTGAGCGTCGCGGCGCGGACCCGAGGGTCGCTGAGGATGTGGTCGACGGCCTCCGAGTCGACCAGCGCCGTGGTGAATGCGCCCTCGGGGAAGCCGGCTCGCCGGAACACGTCCTCCAGCAGCAGCGCGGTCTGCGGCACGTTCGAGGCGTGCTTGAGCAGGCCGGTGTTGCCGGCCATCAGCGCCGGGGCGGCGAAGCGCATCACCTGCCAGAGCGGGAAGTTCCACGGCATCACAGCGAGCACCACGCCGATCGGCTGGTAGCGGATGAACGCCCGGGTCGCCTTCACGGCGTCGGCGTCGGCCGGCTCGTCGGCAAGGAACGCCGGTGCCTTGTCGGCGTAGAAGCGGGCGGCGGTGGCGCATTTGGTCACCTCGGCCTGCGCCGCTACGTACGTCTTGCCCATCTCCGTGGTCATGATCCGGGCGATCTCGTCGCGCTCGGCGTCCAGCAGGTCGGCCGCAGCGTTCATCCACTGGGCGCGCTGGTCGACTGTCGTCTCCCGCAGCTGCTCGAACGCGAGGTCGGCGCGCTCAATGGCGTCGTCGAGTTGCTCGGTGGACATCGCCTCATAGGTCTTGAGCACCTGTCCGGTGGCGGGGTTGGTGGTGGCGATGTGGGGCATCTCGTCCTCCTGTCACTCGAACAACGAGTGTCGTACGCCCGGCTCCTCGCGACGGCGGGCGGCGCGGCGGCGCTGGATCACGACCAGGTCGACCACGGCGACCACCGCGAAGATCGCGCAGACGACGCCGAGCCAGGCGATGCCGGCCCAGAACGCCAGCACCGCGAAGATCACCATGATCACCAGCCCGAAGCTGGCGAGGGTGAGCCGAAGGTTCAACGCGCTGTTCGCGTGGCCGACCGTGCCACGGGCACGCCGGGGCTGCGATCTCGTCATACCACCCGATCTACCCCCGATCGGCCGGGTTAACCGGTACGGCGCGCTTCCACCCCCGGGCGCGCCGGTGTGCTCCGGCACATCCGTTCGCGCCACGGCCTCGGCGACCGCAGGATGGGCGCATGTCAATGACCCTCGCCGTGCCGGTGACCGTCTCCATCGCCCGCCGCGTCGACCCCGGCCGGGCCAGTGAGATGGTGGCCTGGATGCGGGCCGGCACCGCGCTGGCCGAGGCGTTCCCCGGGTTCCTCGGCGCCGGGTGGGTGCAGAGCGGCCCCGGTTCGCCGGAGTGGCACATGCTCTACCGCTTCGCCGACGCCGAGACGCTGCGCCGGTGGGAGGAGTCGCCGCAGCGGCACTGGTGGCTGAGCTCGGCGCAGGGCATCGTCGAGCACAACCGGGTCGAGCGGCGTACCGGGATCGAGGGCTGGTTCGACAGGCCGCTGGAGCACTCGGTGGACCCGGTGGAGCCGGTCCCGCCGGCGTCGCCGCCCCGGTGGAAGCAGGCGGTGACCATCTGGCTGGCGTTCTTCCCCCTGAGCCTGACCGCCACCCTGCTGACGAGTCACTTCCTCGACGCGGTGCCGCTGGCGGCCCGGGTGCTGCTGATGACGCTCTGCCTGACCCCGCTGATGGTCTATCTGGTGCTGCCCCGGATCACCCGCGCGTTGCACTGGTGGCTGCACGGCCAGCCGGCGCCCTGGCGGCGCTCATAGCACCCCGACGGCTCCCGCATCGGCGCTCTGCCGCATACCCGACAGCAACTTCCCGGCGAACCACATCCAGCGCATAGAGTTACCGCGCTGTCGCTCTGCGCTGCGGGAACGGGAGACGTCATGCCTCGACGCTGGGTCGCCGCCCTGGCCTGTCTCGCGGCGCTTGTCGCGCTGGCCTGCGAGGGCGGCAACTCCGCGGAACCCCGCCCCACCACGAGCGCCCCGCCGTCGAGCGGGCCCGGCGGCATCGCCGCCCTCGGCGACTCGATCAGCACCGGTTTCGCCTCCTGCCTGGTGCTCACCTCCTGCGAGCGCAACTCCTGGTCGACCGGCGACGGGCTGCGGGTGCAGAGCCACTACCGGCGGCTGCTCGACCAGGATGCGGCGATCCGCGACCGGAGGTACAACCATGCCCGTCCCGGCGCCCGCGCGGACGCCCTGGAGGGTCAGGCCCAGGCGGCGGTACGCGATCGCGCCGACTACGTCACAGTGCTGATCGGCGCCAACGACGTCTGCCGGGGCGGGGTGGACGCGATGACACCGGTGGCGCGGTTCCGGGCCGACGTCGACAGGGGTCTGCGGGTGTTGCGCACCGGCCGGCCGAAGGCCCGGGTGCTGGTGGTGAGCATCCCCGACCTGTACCGGCTCTGGGAGGTCGGCCACGACGACGCCCGGGCGACCCGCGCGTGGCGGCGGGGCATCTGCCCGGCCCTGCTGGCCGACGCGACCTCGACGGCGCCCGCCGACCGGGCGCGCCGGGCCGCCGTCCGGGACCGGATCGACGCGTACAACGCCGAGTTGAAGGCGGCCTGCCGGGCGTACGGAGCACGGTGCCGGCACGACGGCGGCGCGTTGCACAAGGTCCGGTTCACCCTGGACCTGCTCAACCCGCTGGACTGGTTCCACCCGAACGCCACCGGCCAGGGCCGCATCGCCGAGGTGACCTGGCGCTCGTCCGGCCTGGCCAACTGACCGGTGGGCCGTCAGGGCTGGCGCGGCTCCGGGACGGCGCCGCCGCGGGAGCTGTAGAGGGCCCGGGATCGCTGGGCGAGATCCTTCGTAGCCGACGAGTTGGCCCAGGTGCCGAGCACGATTGCCGCACCGGGGACGATCTTGGCGACCATCCGCTTCGCGGCCCGGACGCCGGCCATCTGGGCCAGCCGGACGCCGAGTTGCAGCATGACCCGACCGAGCGGACGCTGACCGCCAAGACCGAAGAGCGCGTCGGCGCGTTCCCGGCCGGCGGCCACACCGAGCGCCAGCCGGGCGCTCTCGGCGACCTTGTGCACCCGCTGGAGCACCAGCAGGTCGGTAGCCCGGTCACTGTGCAGGGGATCGACGTCGTACGCGGCGGCGATGTGCAGCACCATCCGTGCCTGGGTCCAGGCCAGCACGCCCACGTCGATCACGGCGCCGGGCAGCCCGGCCGCGCCGGAGACCGCGCCGGAGAGCCGGGCCAGGTTGACGAACTTGCGGGCCGCCTGGTCGGCCAGGGCATCGGCGGAGACCCCGGGCTGCTCGGCCCGGGCCCGGCTGGCCCACTGCACGGCTTCCGGCCCGAGGCGGCGCACCGCCTCCAGGGCAAGGTGCTCCGGCGCGTACTGCGGGTCGTCTCGCATCCGGTCCCAGAGCCGGGCCGGCGGACCCTCGGGGGCGTCCACCGGCCCGGCCGGCAGGTCGACGGACGGCTGCGGAGTAGGGACGGCGGGCTGACCGCCGGCGGGCGGGGTGTCGGTCACCAGGTCTCCCCAGGTGTGGGAACGGTGGACAGGGCGGCCGATGGGGCGGTCAGCGGCGGCGGTTGGACAGCCGGGCCGCCAGCCCCTTCAGCTTCTGCTGGTTGCCCGGCTTGGCCATCTCTCGGCGACCTCGCTCGACCAACTGCTGACCCTTCGGCGATCTCAGGAACGTGGTGATTCGCTGCATCAGTGACATGGCGTCCTCCTGTCGATGATCCCTCAGTCATGTGTACCCCGAACCCGCAACACATGTACCCGGGATGCGACAGCCTCAACCCTGACCGTCCATAGTGGGCGGTAGGTTACCGCCCCGCCGGCACGATGGCGTCAACGACCCTGGTGGCCCGCCACTCGTGCTGCTGGTAGTGCTCGGGGTACGCGGAGACCTGCACCGCCTGGGCGGCGTCGGTGAGCCGCATCCGCTGCCAGCCGGGCACCTGCTCCAGCGCGCTGAGGAACTGCCGGGTGGCGAACTCGGGGTCCATCAGCCGCCCCACCGGGCCCCAGCCGCTGCTGGAACGCTGCTGGAACAACCCGACCGAGTCATGGTCCCAGCCGACGCCCTGGTGCGGATAGTCCTGCGACTCGGGCAGCACGCCGCTGGCCACGTTGTAGAGATTGCTCTCCTGCATGGCGGTGGCCACCGCGATCACCAGACCCCGGCGCGGCACCCCCATCTTGCGGCCGGTGCGGACGATCGCCTCGGCGTTCTCCATCTGGTCCTCGTCCAGCCCGGCGACGGGTGCCGGGTCGGTCGGGCGAGCCGGGGCGACCTTGCGGGCTGGCGCGCTGGTGTCCGGGTCGGCGGCGCTCGCCGTGGCGGACGGGGCGGCGGAGGTGCTCGGGGCAGCCGTGCGGTCGAGGGAACGGGAGGCGCGCTGCTGCTCGGCGCGCTGCGCGAGCTCGGAGCTGGAGAGCGATCCGCTCCGGGTCGCCGCGTCGGCGTCCTCGTTGCGAACCTGGACGACGGCGGTCAGGCCGAGGCAGCACACCACGCCGGTGGCCAGCGCCACCTGTGCCCGGCGTCGACCGGTCAGGTCCCGGGCGTACGCCCGGAGCCGGCTCGCGGCGGTTGTCCGTTCGGTTGAGGTGCCATCCTCCGTATCGGCAGTGGGGCTGCTCGGGGCGTACGGGTCGTCGAGGGTGCCGTCGTCACGCATCAACCGAGGCTAGGCAGGTGCAAACCCCGATCACGCACGGTGATCACGTGGTGCTCGCCACAGATTCGGCAGGTACTGGTGGACGACCTGGGCGGGTCGACCCGCCCGGGGAAGGAACCTCGCGAACCGGATGAAGCTGGCGGCGCACGCGGGTCGGCACGGCCCGGGACAGGGCCGGACATCCGACCTCCGAGCCTGACATGATCGACAAACTCGGCCTTTGGGCCGAACCGCGCCTCGGCCGATCGGCCAAGAGGCTCGGCCCGGTGGCGTAAACAGACGATTAGTCCGGTCATGCCCGCCCCCAGGCCAACGGATCGCCCGGCGCAGGAATGCACCAGGATGGCGGGTACGTTGCCCGAACGGGTGCCCTCCGTCGCGACGGCGCCCCGCAGGCACATTTCAGGGAGGTCCGCACCGGTGCTCGACCCACACGAGCTCTACCAGCTCACCGACGATCTGCCCGACCTCGGGCAGCCGGTCCTGATCCAGGCCCTCACCGGGTTCGTGGACGCCGGAAACGCCAGCCGACTGGCGCGTGAGCAGCTACTCACCTCGCTGGAGGGTCGGCCGATCGCCACCTTCGACGTCGACCAGCTCTTCGACTACCGATCGCGACGACCGGTGATGACCTTCGTCGAGGACCACTGGGAGAGCGTCGACGCGCCCAAGCTGGAGCTGCACCTGCTGCACGACGACGACGAGACCCCGTTCCTGCTGCTCACCGGCCCCGAACCGGACCTGCAGTGGGAGCGTTTCGTGGCCGCCGTCGCCGGGCTCGCCGCCCGGCTGGACGTCCGGCTCACAGTAGGGCTCAACTCGATCCCGATGGCGGTCCCGCACACCCGGCCGACCGGGGTGACCGCGCACGCCACCCGCCCCGAACTGATCGCCGGCTACGAGCCCTGGCTGCAACGCGTCCAGGTGCCCGGCAGTGTCGGTCACCTGCTGGAGTTCCGCCTCGGCGAGCAGGGCCGCGACGCGCTGGGCTTCGCCGCCCACGTGCCGCACTACGTGGCGCAGACCGAGTACCCGGCCGCCGCCGAGGTGCTGCTTACCTCGGTGTCGCGCAGCACCGGGCTGCTGCTGCCCGGCGACGGGCTGCGCTCGGCCGCCGAGGTGGTCCGGGTGGAGATCGACCGGCAGGTCGCGCAGACCGAGGACGCCGCAGCCCTGGTCCAGGCCCTGGAGGAGCAGTACGACGCGTTCGCCCGGGGTCGCGGCGAGAAGAGCCTGCTCGCCCCGGACGCCGGCCCGCTGCCCACCGCCGACGAACTGGGCGCGGAACTGGAACGCTTCCTGGCCGAACAGACCCGTCCCGGCGACACCCCGGGTAGCTGACCGGGCATCGCGGCGGCGGATGCGGCAGGCTGGAGGCATGCGCCTGGCGACCTGGAACGTCAACTCGGTGAAGGCCCGCCTACCCCGGCTGCTGGAGTGGCTGGCCGACACCGGGCCGGACGTCGTCTGCCTGCAGGAGACCAAATGCCCGGACGGCGCCTTCCCGGCGACCGAGGTAGGCGAGCTGGGCTACACCGTGGCCAGCCACAGCGACGGCCGGTGGAACGGGGTCGCCATCCTGTCCCGGGTCGGGCTGGGCGACGTCCGGGTCGGGTTCGCCGGTGAACCCGGCTTTCCCGAGCCCGAAGCCCGGGCCATCTCCGCCACCTGCGACGGGGTGCGGGTCTGGTCGGTGTACGTGCCCAACGGCCGGACGCCGGACGACCCGCACTACGCGTACAAGCTGGCCTGGTTCGCGGCGCTGCGCGACGCGCTGGACGTCGAGCTGGCCGGCGGGTTGCCGCTGACGGTCTGCGGCGACTTCAACGTCGCCCCGACCGACGCCGACGTCTGGGACCCGGCGGTCTTCACCCACTCCACGCACGTCACCCCGGCCGAGCGGGCAGCCCTCGCGGCGCTGCGCGACCTGGGCCTCAGCGACGTGGTGCCCACCCCGATGAAGGGCCCGCACCCCTTCACCTACTGGGACTACCGGGCCGGCATGTTCCACCAGAACAAGGGCATGAGAATCGACCTGGTGTACGCGTCCGCGCCGTTCGCCCGGGCGGTCCGCTCCGCGTACGTCGACCGCGAGGCCCGCAAGGGCAAGGGCCCCTCCGACCACGCGCCGATCGTTGTCGACGCGGACCTGGTCCCGGCGGTCGAGACGTTCTGAGCCCGCTCCGCCGTTCTGGTGTGGTGGGCTGCCGTCCTGGTGCCGCGCCCACTGGCTAGGGTGGGCAGATGGCAGTCGTGAAGATCAACGCAATCGAGGTCCCGCCCGGTGGCGGCGCGGAGCTGGAGAAGCGGTTCGCCGCCCGGGCCGGCGCGGTGGAGAACTCCCCCGGTTTCCTCGGCTTCGAACTGCTCCGCCCGGTGGCTGGCGAGACCCGCTACTTCGTCTACACGAAGTGGGAGAGCGAGGAGGCGTACCAGGCATGGGCCGCCGGCCCGTCGCGCGCCGCCCACGCCACCGCCCCCGGCGACAAGCCCCGTCCCCCGGTCTCCACCGCCGCCAGCCTGCTGGAGTTCGAGGTGGCGCTGCACGTCCCCCAGCCCTGACCGCCCGCCCTGCCTGATCCACTGTGGTTCGCCGAGATAGGGGTGTCCCGAGCGGCCGGAACCGCGACGTCATGATCCCGAGTGGATAACGGATCCAGGACCCTCCGCTGGGCGGAACCCCGGTCGGGTGGCGGTTCGCGCTGATAGCGTCCGTCGTAGTGGGCTGGCAGGGTCGAGGCTGCCAGGCCGTCAGTCACCATTGCCGTTCCCGGCGTCACGTCGGCACCGGCGATCCAGGGAGTCACGGGGGATCCCGGCCGTGTTCGACGGATTCGAGGAATTCGACATCGAGACGCCCGGCGCGACGATCCACGGACGCCGCGGCGGAAGCGGGCCGCCCGTTCTGCTGCTGCACGGCATCCCCGAGACGCACCTCATGTGGCACCAGGTCGCGCCACGGCTCGCCGAGCACTACACGGTCGTCGCCACCGACCTGCGGGGCTGGGGCGACAGCGGCAAACCTCCCAGCACCGCAAACCACGAGCCGTACGGCATGCGAGCCATCGCGCGCGACCAGGTCGCGGTGATGCGGAGTCTGGGCCACGAGCAGTTCCGACTCGTCGGCCACGATCGGGGGGCTCGCTGCGCGTACCGTCTCGCGCTGGACGAACCGGACGCCGTCACCCGGCTGGCCGTGATGGACGTGGTGCCCATCGGGGACGTCTACAACCGCGCGGACAGGACGTTCAGCCTCTCCTACTGGGTCTGGTCCTTCCTGGCGGCGCCGGCGCCGGTGCCCGAGCAGTTCATCGACGCGGCGCCGGCGGTGCTCGTCGACTTCATGCTCGACACCTGGCCGGAGGTGAAGGACGCCTTCCCGCCCGAGGTGCGGGCAGCGTACGTCAAGCAGTTCAGCGATCCCGCCACGGTGCACGCGATCTGCGAGGAGTTCCGTGCTGCCGCGACGCTGGACTACCAGCAGGACGAGGCGGATCGCGGGAACCGGAAGATCACCTGCCCGGTGCTGTTCCTCTGGAGCCAACGCGGCCAGGTCGCGAAGCTCTACGACGACCCGCTCGCGATCTGGCGGGAATGGGCCGACGACGTACGCGGCGAGCCGGTCCCGGTCGGGCACTTCATTCCGGAGGAAGCCCCTGACGAGACCACCCGCCAGCTCCTGGCCTTCCTCAGCTGACGCCGTGGCCACCTGCGAGCGTCGGCGGGTTGATCCACTCGGCTTCAGCGAAACCGCGGTGTCCAGGTCGGCCTGACACCACGACTTCAATGATCCCGAGTCGATCAAACGGAAGCGGGCGACCAGGGCGGTGGCAGTCCAGGGCGGTGGCAGTCCAAGCCGGCGGCCCGGGAGGCGGGCGACCCGAGCGGGCGGGCGACCCAAGCGGGCGGGCGGGCCCGGCCGCCGGCCGGGTTCGGTCTCAGGACTTGCGGGAGGACTGGAGGGTGGCGAAGGCGATGACGTTGTCGGCGTAGCCGGTGCGGCCCCCGATGAACTGCCCGCCGCAGGTGATCAACCGCAGCCCGGGCGGCCCGTCATGGCCGTAGATCCGTTCGGCGGGCAACTGGTCCTTCGGGAAGTGCTCGACGGTGTCGACCCGGAACACCACCACCGACTCGTCCGCCCGGGCCACCTCGATCAGGTCCCCGGGGTGCAGCTTTCCCAGGTCGTAGAAGACCGACGGGCCGGTCTTCGTGTCCACATGCCCGACGATCACCGCCGGGCCAGGCTCACCGGGGGTGGGCCCACGGTCGTACCAACCGGTCTCGTTGTGCTTCTCCAACGGCGGTACGGCGATCGAGCCGTCCCGCGCCTGCCCGACGGGTGCGACCGGCGCCGCCACCTTGATCGCCGGTACCGAGAGGCGCACCGGGCGACTGGCCGACAACCCGACCGACTCACTGCGGGCCGGCTGGTCACCGCCGGTCGGTGCCAGGTCGAACGGCCCGACCGAACGGCCCAGCCCGGCCCCGGTGGCGAAGACCCCGGCCAACACCAACACCACGGCCAACGGTACGGACCAGGGACTGCGGCCGGTCGGACGACTACGCCGGGGGGCGACGACGGTCGGCGGACGTGCCGCCACCGACGGGCGCTCAGACTCCGGCGCCCGCTGGGGATCCGACGGACGGTCCGAGCCCGGCCAGCCGTCGTCCAGAGGCAGCCGAACATCATCGGGCGGCGAGGCGGGACGGCCGGCGAACGGCTGGCGTGAACCGGCCGGCGGCGGCGTGGGGCGGAAGATCTCCATGGCGGGCTCAGCGCCGGGTGGCGGCTCGGGGACGGCGCAGCGCCATCACGGCGACGATCAGGCCGGCGATGGTCAGCGCCGCGCCGCCGGGCAGCAGCAGCTTGCCGGTCATCCCGCCGCTGCTCCCCCCGAAGCCTGTTGCCGGACCCCGGCTGGGCTGGTTGGGGATCTTCTTGACCACCTGGAGCATGGTCGAGGCGGTCTCCCCATCGCGGCACTCCAGCTTGACCCGGTAGTTGCCGGGGCGGGTGCGTTCGCGCACCATCGGCGCGGCGGTGAGCACCCCGCGCTGCGGCTGCACGCCGACCGCCCCGAAGGCGTCCGAGACGACCGTGGCGCCCACCGAGTTGTCCCGACAACTGGCCCGGATGCCGACCAGGTAGCCCGGCTGCACGGTGCTGGGGCTCACCTCGACGAAGATGTCCAACGACGGCGCCGGTTGGGGCGCGCCGCCGGGCGGCCCTTCCGGCTGCGGCCAGGGCGCAGCACCGGCAGCGCGTTCGGACACGGCGAGAGCGGCGGCGGCAGGCTGGGGCGCGACGGCGACTCCACGCTCGGACACCGCAGAAACGGCGACGGCTCGCTGGGGTGCCGCGAGGGCGGGTGCGGCGGCCAGCAGCGGGCCGGCGAACACGGCCGCCAGCGACAGGGTCACAACGCCGCGGGTCACTGTCACGATGCCCCCTCTCGACGCCGTGCGGTCGGGTCGGGCAATGGAGCGCCCGACCTGCCGTACCAGTTGGATCCTCTCATTTCTGGTCGCACATCACATCCGATCCGCCGGCGGCGTCGCGTACGCTCGGGTCGCTGTGACCGCCACCGACCATGACCCCGCCGTCCCGCCCGTGAGCCGGATGATCCGCACGTTTCACCCCCGCCGGGGTCGAATGAGCGACCGGCAGACCGACGCGCTGAGCCGGCTCTGGCCCGCGTACGGCCTGGATGTGCCGGACGGACCTGTGGTGCCCGTCGACCTGGCCGACCTGTTCGGTCGCCGGGCGCCCGTCGTGCTGGAGATCGGCTCGGGCATGGGCGACAGCACCGCTGCGATGGCTGCCGCCGACCCTGATCGAGATTATCTGGCGGTCGAGGTGCACACGCCGGGAATCGCCAACCTGCTCGACCTGGTGGAGCGCGGTGGCCTGCGCAACGTGCGGGTGGCGCAGGGCGACGCGTTGTCCCTGGTCAACGGCCTGCCCGAGGGCGTGCTGGACGCTGTGCACGTCTTCTTCCCGGACCCGTGGCCGAAGTCCCGCCACCACAAGCGGCGGATCATCCAGCCGGCGCACGTGGCGCTGCTGCGGTCCCGGCTGCGGGCCGGCGGCGTGCTGCACTGCGCGACCGACTGGGCGGAGTACGCCGAGGCGATGCGGGAGACCCTCGACGCGGACCCGGAGCTGGTGGACGCGTACGGCGGCTTCGCGCCGCGTCCGGCGTACCGCCCGGTGACGAAGTTCGAACGGCGGGCGATCACGGCCGGTCGGCCGGTCGCCGACCTGCTGTACCGCCGACGGTGACCGTCGAAACGCCCGGATCGGAACGCGGCAACACGTTCCGGGCGCCCGGACGGGGGTCCGGTGCGGGCCGGGTTGGCGTACCGGGGCATGATCCAGGCACCATGGACAGGCTATGACGCTCACCGCCGCGCTGCCGACAAGCGCCGACCCCGACACCCTCTTCGACGCGTTCGCCGGCTGGGCGAAGGAGCGCGGCCTCGACCTCTACCCCCATCAGGAAGAGGCGGTCATCGAGATCGTCTCCGGCGCCAACCTGATCATGAACACGCCCACCGGCTCGGGTAAGAGCCTGGTGGCGATCGCCGCGCACTTCGCGGCCCTCGCCGACAGCCGGACGACCTTCTACACCGCGCCGATCAAGGCCCTGGTGTCGGAGAAGTTCTTCGCGCTCTGCGAGGTCTTCGGCGCCGAGAACGTCGGCATGCTCACCGGCGACGCCAGCGTCAACGCCGACGCCCCGATCATCTGCTGCACGGCGGAGATCCTGGCGAACCTGGCGCTGCGCGAGGGCACGAAGGCCGACGTCGGCCAGGTGATCATGGACGAGTTCCACTTCTACGCCGAGCCCGACCGGGGCTGGGCGTGGCAGGTGCCGATCATCGAGCTGCCGCAGGCCCAGTTCATCCTGATGTCGGCCACCCTGGGGGACACCACCCGCTTCGTCGACGACCTGACCCGGCGCACCGGGCGGCCCACCGCCGTCGTGCGCACGGCGGAGCGGCCGGTCCCGCTCATCTTCTCGTACGCGATGACGCCGCTGCACGAGACACTCGAGGAGCTGCTGGAGACCAAGCAGGCCCCGGTGTACGTGGTGCACTTCACCCAGGCCGCCGCACTGGAACGCGCTCAGGCGCTGACCAGCGTCAACGTCTGCACCCGCGCCGAGAAGGACATGATCGCCGAGGCGATCGGTGGTTTCCGGTTCACCGCCGGCTTCGGCAAGACGCTCTCCCGGCTGGTCCGGCACGGCATCGGCGTGCACCACGCCGGCATGCTGCCGAAGTACCGCCGCCTGGTGGAGACCCTCGCCCAGGCCGGCCTACTCAAGGTCATCTGCGGCACCGACACCCTCGGCGTCGGCATCAACGTGCCGATCCGCACCGTGCTGTTCACCGGCCTGTCCAAGTACGACGGGGTGCGCACCCGGCTGCTGAAGAACCGGGAGTTCCACCAGATCGCCGGGCGGGCCGGCCGGGCCGGCTACGACACCATCGGCCGGGTCGTGGTGCAGGCTCCCGAGCACGTCATCGACAACGAGAAGGCCCTCGCCAAGGCCGGCGACGACCCGAAGAAGCGGCGCAAGGTGGTCCGCAAGAAGCCGCCGGAGGGCTCGATCGGCTGGGGCCAGCCCACCTTCGACCGACTCGTCGACGCCGAGCCGGAGCCGTTGACCTCCAGCTTCCAGGTCAGCCACTCGATGCTGCTCAACGTCATCGGCCGGCCCGGGGACGCGTTCACCGCCATGCGGCACCTGCTCACCGACAACCACGAGGAGCCCGCCGCGCAGCGCCGGCACATCCGCCGGGCGATCGCCATCTACCGGGCGCTGCGGGCCGGCGGGGTCGTCGAGGAACTGCCCGAGCCGGACGAGACCGGCCGGCGGATCCGGCTCACCGTCGACCTCCAGCTCGACTTCGCCCTCAACCAGCCGCTCTCCCCCCTGGCCCTGGCCACCATCGAGCTGCTCGACGCCGAGTCCCCGTCGTACGCGCTCGACGTGCTGAGCGTGATCGAGTCGATCCTCGACGACCCCCGGCAGATCCTCTCCGCGCAGCAGTTCAAGGCGCGCGGCGAGGCGGTCGCCGCCATGAAGGCCGAAGGCATCGAGTACGAGGCGCGCCTCGAACTGCTCGACGAGGTCACCCACCCGAAGCCCCTGGCCGAGCTGCTGGAGGCCGCGTATGAGATGTACCGGCAGGGCCACCCGTGGGTCGCCGACCACCAGCTCTCCCCCAAGGCCGTGGTTCGCGACATGTACGAGCGGGCCATGACCTTCACCGAGTACGTGCAGTTCTACGGGCTGACCCGCTCGGAGGGGCTCGTCCTGCGCTACCTGGCCGACGCGTACAAGACGCTGCGCCAGACCGTGCCCGAGGACGCCAAGACCGAGGAGCTGATCGACCTCATCGAGTGGCTGGGCGAGCTGGTCCGCCAGGTCGACTCCAGCCTGATCGACGAGTGGGAGCGGCTCCGCAACCCGTCGGACGTGGCCGAGGTGGCCCAGGCGCACGCCGCCCTGACGGATCGACCCCCGGCGGTGACGCGCAACGCGCGGGCGTTCCGGGTGCTGGTGCGCAACGCGCTGTTCCGCCGGGTCGAGTTGGCCGCGCTGCGCCGCTGGGACCTGCTCGCCGAGTTGGACGCCGAGGACGGCTGGGACTACGACGCGTGGGCGGACGCGCTCGCGCCGTACTTCGAGGAGTACGACTCGATCGGCGTCGGGCCGGACGCCCGGGGTCCGGCACTGCTCATGATCGAGCAGGGACGGGAGCGGTGGACCGTCCGGCAGAGCTTCGACGACCCCAACGGCGACCACGACTGGGGCATCAGCGCCGAGATCGACCTGGCGGCCTCGGACGAGGTTGGCGCGGCGGTGGTTCGGATCACGGACGTCGGCCAGCTCTGAGGTGCCGTCCCCGGAGGCGGGATTGGCCGCCGCCGGCCGCTCGGGTAGTGGCCCGTACGCCCGCCGACTGTCCCTCCGGTCAGTCGGGTGAGCCGGCGGATGTCAGACGGTGAACCAGAGCCGACGGCGACGAGCCACGACCACCAGGGTGACGCCCACGACCAGCAACAGGACCGCGCCGGCGACCACGCCGCCGGAACTCCTCGCGCCGCGGCGCGGAACTGTACAGCCACTCCGCCTTCCAGGCGCTCACCGGATCGTGATGATCACGATGCCGACTGGAACACTAAAGTAAGGGAATGACAGCGGAGCGGCCCCTTACCTTATGGGCGGGACGCGCGGCCGCGCTGCTGGGCATCGTGCTCGTCGCGCTGACCCTGCGCCAGACGGTTGCGGTGATGTCACCGATCCTCGACGACATCCGGGCGGACATCCCGATATCGAACATCGGCGCCGGGCTGCTCGGCACGTTGCCACCGATCCTGCTGGCGGTATCGGGGTTCGTCGCGCCACGCGTCGCCCGCGGCATCGGCCTCGACGGCGGCATCGTGCTGGCGCTGCTGCTCATGACCGTCGGCCATCTCGTGCGCGCGGCCGCCCCGGGCTACGCGGTGCTGCTCGTCGGCAGTGTCGTCGCGCTCGCCGGAACGGGCATCGGAAATGTGCTGCTGCCGCCGGTCGTGCGGCGCTACTTCCCCGACCGGGTAGCGCTCCTGACCGCCGTCTACGTCTGCATCCTGGGCGTGAGCACGGCCCTGCCCGCCGCGGTCGCCGCCCCGGTCGCCGAGCAGGTCGGGTGGCGGTTCTCGCTCGGCATCTGGGCGGTGAGCCCGGTGGTCGCGCTCGTTCCGTGGCTCGTCACCATCGCGCGGGAGCGCCGCCGCCGACTCTCGGATGCCGACACCGTCGAGTCCTCGCCCACCACCCTCGTCACGCGACTGTGGCGGTCCCGCACGGCGTTATCGATCACCGCCGTGTTCTCGACCAGCACGATCCTTACCTACGCGTGCTTCGCGTGGCTGCCCGAGATCCTCGGCGACATCGCCGGCTCGACGCCGACCGAAGCTGGTGTGCTGCTCGCCGTCACCGGCATCATCAGTGCGCCCATCGCGCTCGTTGCGCCCCTGCTCGTCACGCGGCTGCAGGGTGCCGGCCGGCTGATCGCCGTCGGTATCGCCAGCTTCGCGCTCGGCTATCTCGGCCTACTGCTCGCGCCCACGACCCTCACACTGCTCTGGGTGCTGCTTATCGGCTCGGGTTCGATCCTGTTCCCGGTCAGCCTCGTGCTCATCAACGTACGCACCCGAACCCACGGCGGCACCGTCGCGCTGAGCGGCTTTGCCCAGGGGGTCGCGTACGCGCTCGGCGCGCTCGGTCCGCTGCTCGTCGGGCTGCTGCACGACGTGAGCGGCGGGTGGACCCTTCCGCTGCTGTTTCTGCTCGCCGTCGCCCTCGTGGCGGCCATCCCGGCGTTCAAGCTGGCCAAGCCCACATTCGTCGAGGACGAGCTGTCCCGCCCGTAATCCAGCCGAGAGTCATGATCACGGTTCGATGCGCGCCTGTTCGTCTTCTCTCAAGCGCGCCCATCTCCGGGACGGTGCCGCTGGACACCTACGAACGGACGGAGACCGGGCCGCTGGCCAACTCGATCGGACTGGCCACCTATCGGCGGACGGGACAGCGGTCCACCCCTCAACTTCTCTGGGCAATGTCAGACCCGTCGATTAGAATGTATGTACTAATAGAGATCCTGACCTGGGAGGACGCCCGTGACCGCGCCCACCTCCACGCCGCTCACCCCCTACGCCACACTGCTCGGTTTCACCCGCTACGTCGACCGCACCGGCCCCACCAAGGCGACCTTCGTCGGCGGGCTGCGCAAGCAGCGCGCCAGCCGATCCGGCTTCAACCCGCACGGCCAGTTCGTCAAAGCGCTCAAGGCCGACATCGCCTTCCACACCGGCGGCACCCACCTGGCCGGGGTGGCCGACATCGTCAAGCCACGGTGGCGCCCGCTCTACCAGGCGCTCGTCCCCGGCGCCACGGCCTGGCTGCACTCCCTCGGCGAGCCGGCCGCCGTCGATCTCGCCCAGACCCGCGACGCCCTGGCCATGCTGGGCGACCTGCCCGTCAAGATCAACCCCCATTTCGGGGTACGCCACGCCGACGGCCGCGCCGAAGCGGTCCGCCTGCACTTCGACGAGGCCTCACCGAGTGAGGAGTCGGTTCTCGCCACCCTGCACCTGATGGCCCGACACATGGACGCGGTTCTCCCGCACGCCGAGCCCGTCCTGGTCGACGTCCGCCGAGGTCAGGCCCACCGCATGCCCAGCGACGCCAAGCCCGAGCAGATCGAACGATGGCTCTCCGGCGAAGCCGCCGCCTTCCGCGCCATCTGGTCCACCGCCGCCTGACCCAACCCCACCCTCAGCCCTCCCACCCGGCAAGATCGCGCTCGATCCAGGATGTAGTGGTCTCCGCTTCTCGGGGAGGCCACTACATCCATGTTCGAGCGCGATCATGGGGAGAACCGCACACGCTGACGCCGGTGTGCTGACGGTAGTTATCCACAGGGGCAGCGTGACGCCACGGGATTCGACCAGCCTGAAGCCATGCCGAAAGCTCCTCGTCGGCCGCCGCAGTTGCGAGGTCGGGTCTTCCGTGGCTCGACCGCCGTCTCGCGGGGCCTACTAACCCGCAATGACCTCCGCAGCTCGGCGTGGCGGCCGCTCTTCCGGGACGTCTACGCCGATGCCCAGGTCACAGTCACCCACACCATCAGGTGCGCCGCCATCGGGCGCTGGTTGGTCCCGCGCGGTGCCGCCATCGCGGGGCGTGCTGCCGCCGGCCTCTACGGCTGCACACAGCCGAACGCGGACGAGCCGGTCGACGTCCTCGTTCCCGCCACCACCCGGATCGGCCCGAGCGCCGGCATCCGGGTCCACCACGCGGAGATCGACTCCGGCGACACCGTGGACCGGGCCGGGGTCAGGGTGACCAGCCCGGCGCGTACCTGTTGGGACCTGGCCCGCTGGCTCGACGTGATCGAGGCGGTGGTCGTCATCGACGGCATGCTGGCGAGCCGGCTGACGACCGCGCCAGCCCTGCGCGAGTACGCGCTGAGCCGGGCCGGACGACGCGGCTGGCGGTCGCTGCTACGCGCGGTCGACCTGGCCGACGCGGGCGCCGAGTCCCCTCAGGAGTCCCGTACCCGGGTGCGGCTGGTGCTCGCCGGCCTGCCGAAACCGGAGACGCAGTGGGTCGTGGCCGAGCAGGGCCGGTTCGTGGCCCGGTTGGACCTGGCCTGGCCGCAGTTCAAGGTCGCGGTGGAGTACGACGGACTATGGCACGACGACCCCGAGCAGTTCCATCGGGACCGGCAACGCCTCAACCGACTGCTCGGCGGCGACTGGATCGTGCTCCACCTGACCGCCAAACGCCTCCGGGAGGACTTCGACGGGTTCCTCGCCGAGGTCCGGGCCGCCTTGCGGGCCCGCTCGGGCACCGCTCCTCGATGACAGTGATCGCGCTCGAACATGGAAGTAGTGGCCTCCCCGTCGAGGGAGGCCACTACTTCATGGATCGAGCACGATCATGACCGGCGCGCGGGGTGCGCGAGGTGCCCGGGCGCGCGAGGTGCCCGGGTGCGCGGGTGGGTGTGGTGGTGACGTCTCAGCTGGCGGGGAGGTACTTGGCCAGGTCGTCGAGGATCTTGTTGGCGGCGCCGACGCCGATGCCGGTCATCCAGACCTCGTCGGAGACGGGGTACGCCTTGCCGGCCTTGACCGCGCCGAGGCCCTTCCAGAGCGTCCCGCCGGCGACCTTGGTCTGCTCGGCGGCGGCCTTGTCGCCGTACGCGGTCACGAAGATGACGTCACCGTCGACCTCGTTGAGCCGCTCGGGGCTGACCAGGTCGAAGCGCTTGTCCTCTTTGTTGGCGAGCAGCTGCCGCTCGGGGCGGCCCAGTCCGGTGTCGCCGATGACGATGCCGGAGAACGAGTCCGGGCCGTACACCCGGATGTTGCCGGGCAGGAACCGCACGATGGAGACCTTGCGGTTGGCGGCGTCGCCGAGGGTCGCGCCGAAGTCCTTGGCCCGCTTCTCGTACGCGGCGAGCAGGTCCTTGGCCTGCTGCTCGCGGCCGAGTGCCTTGCCGTCGAGGAGGAGGTTCTCCTTCCAGGTGATGCCCACCTTGTCGGTGAAGACGGTCGGCGCGATGGCGGCCAGTTCGTCGTAGAACTTCTCCTGGCGGAACTTGCTGCCGAGGATGAGGTCCGGCTTCAGTGCGTTGATCGCCTCCAGGTCGGGCTCGGTGAGCACCCCGACCTCCTTGATGCCGGCGAGCTTGTCCGCGCCGAAGTACGTCGGCCAGCTCTTCGCCTCACCGGCGGTGGCCGCGCCGACGGGCGTGATGCCCAGCGAGAGCGCCGTGTCGATCTTGTCGGTGTCGAGCACGACGACGCGCTTGGGCTCGGCCGGAACCTTGGTGGTGCCCATGGCGTGGGTGATCTCCCGGGTCTCCCCGGTGGTGGTGCCGGCGACGGGGTCGCTCTCACCGCAGGCGGTGAGGCCGGCACCGAGGGCGACGGCCGCGGCGAGAGCGGCGACGAGACGACGCATCAGAGTCCTTTCGAGGGGTGCGAGCCGGCGAGCGGGTTGGCCGCGTCGCCGGTGGCGGGTCGGGCGTCCGGTACGGACGCCGTCGACGAATCGGGGTCTTCCGCAGCAGCGGGAGTCGGAGAGTTGCCGCCGGTGTACGCGGGGACCACCAGCGGTGCGCCGGTCACCGGGCAGGGCACTACCACGCAGGCCAGGCCGAAGACGTCGCGGACCAGGTCGGCGGTGAGGATCTCCCGGGGCGGTCCGGCGGCGACCACGGCGCCGGCGCGCATGGCGACCAGGTGGTCGGCGTAGCGGGCGGCCTGGTTCAGGTCGTGCAGCACGGCGACCACGGTCCGGCCGCGCTCGGAGCGCAGCCGGTGCAGGAGGTCCAACACCTCCACCTGGTGGGCCAGGTCGAGGAAGGTGGTCGGCTCGTCCAGCAGCAGGGCGTCGGTGTCCTGGGCGAGGGTCATGGCGATCCACACCCGTTGCCGTTGACCGCCGGAGAGGCTGTCCACCGGCCGGTCGGCCAGGTCGGTGACGTCGGCGAGGGCCATCGCCTGGTCCACCGCGGCGCCGTCCTCCGCCGACCACTGCCGCCACCACCGCTGGTAGGGCTGTCGTCCGCGCCCGACCAGGTCCGCCACCGTGACGCCCTCGGGCACCAGCGGGCTCTGCGGCAGGACCCCGAGGCGGCGGGCGACCTCCCGGGTCGGCAGGTCGCGGATCGCGGTGCCGTCCAGCAGCACCGTGCCCCGCCGTGGGGTGAGCAGCCGGGCCATGGTGCGCAGCAGGGTCGACTTGCCGCACGCGTTGGGCCCGACGATCACGGTGAACGCGTCGGTGGGCAGGTCGAGGTCGAGCCCGTCGAGCACCGTCCGCTCGTCGTAGCCGGCGACCAGGTCGCGGGTGGAGAGCATCACACGACTCCTTGAGGCGTCACGACGACCGCCGTCGGCCGCGCAGCAGCAGGAAGATCAGGTACGGGCCGCCGATCGCGGCGGTCAGCACACCGGCGGGTAGTTGGGTGGGTGCGAACAGCCGCCGGCCGGCCAGGTCGGCCAGCACCAGCAGGAGGGCGCCGAGCAGCGCCGCGCAGACCAGCGGTGGTCGTTCGGCGCGTACCAGTCGACGGGCCACCTGCGGGGCGACCAGCGCCACGAAGTCGACGGCGCCGACCTGGGCGGTGACCATGGCGGCGACGAGCACGCCGGTGCCGGCGAGGCCGATCCGGCGGGCCACCGGGCGCAGCCCGACGCCCCGGGCGGTGTCGTCGTCCAGGGCGGTGCTGTTCAGCGCCCAGCCGGCCCAGGCCAGCACCGGCAGCAGCACCAGCAGGGTGCCGGCGATCCAGGCGGCCTCGGTCCAGCCCTTGCCGGCCAGGGTGCCGATCAGCCAGATCTGCGCGCGCAGCCCGTCGATCGGGTCGGCGGTGAGCATGACCACCTCGGTGAGCGCCCGGAAGCCGAACGCGACCGCCACCCCGGCGAGCACGAACCGCTGCGCGGCCAGCCCGTGCCGGGCGCCGAGGGAGAACAGCAACACTGCCGCGAGCAGGCCGCCCACCAGGGCGGTGGGCGCCACCAGGACCGCGGCCATTCCGCTGGTCAGGGCCACGGTCGCGGCGAGGCCGGCGCCCTGGGTGATGCCGATGACGTCCGGGCTGGCGAGCGGGTTGCGGGCCACGCTCTGGATCAGCGTGCCGGCCACGCCGAAGGCGGCGCCGGCCACGGCAGCCAGCACGACCCGCGGCAGCCGAAGATCAAAAACCACGAGGTCGTACGGCGTGCCGGCACCGGAGAGGGAGCGCAGCACGTCGGCCGGGGCGACGTACGGGGTGCCCAGCGAGAGGCTGAGCACGACGGCCAGCAGGAGCAGCACTGTCAGCGCGGCGGCCACCAGCACCGCGCGACGGCGGATCAGCAGGCTGACCGGGCCGACCCGCAGCAGCGACCGCCCGGGCAGGCGGGCACCGTCGGCACCAGCCGAGCCGGAGGCCACGACGGCCGACAAGCCAGCGGAGCGAGTCGCGCCAGCGCGACCGGCCGAGCCCGACGGGCCGGACGGGTCGGCGGGGACGGAGGGACGGTGGGTGGTGGTCACGCGGTCACCACCCGGGCGCGGCGGACCAGCACGGCCAGCAGTGGCGCGCCGATCAGCGCGGTGACGATCCCGGCCGGGATCTCGCCGGGCGGGGCGACGAGCCGACCGACGATGTCGGCGGCGAGCAGCAGCGCCGGCCCGAGCAGGGCGGAGACGGCGAGGGTCCAGCGGTGGTCCGCGCCGACCAGGGCGCGCGCCAGGTGCGGAACGGCAAGCCCGACGAACGCGACAGGTCCGGCGGCGGCCACCGCCGCGCCGGTCAGCAACACGGCGGCGAGGCCACCACCGAGGCGGACCAGGCCGATCCGGTGGCCGAGACCGCGGGCCACATCGTCGCCGAGGGCCAGCGCGTCCAGCCCCCGGGCCGCCAGGGCAGCCAGCACCAACCCGGCGAGGACGAACGGCAGCACCTGCGCGGCGACCGACAGGTCCCGGCCGGCCAGCCCGCCGACCACCCAGAAGCGGTACTCCTCGAAGGTGCGGGCGTCGATGCTGAGCAGCGCGTACACCCCGGAGGCCAGGCTGGCGTCGAGCGCCGCGCCGACCAGCGCGAGGGTGACCGGGCTGGCGCCCTCGCGGGCGCGGGTGGCGATGGCGAAGACCAGCAGCCCGGCGATCAGGGCTCCGGCGATGCCGAACCAGACGTACCCGGCGAGCGTGCCGACGCCGAAGACGGAGATCGCGAGCACCACCCCGAACGACGCGCCCGCGCTGATGCCCAGGATGCGCGGCTCGGCGAGGGGGTTGCGGGTGAGCGCCTGGAACAGCACTCCCGCCACGGCGAGCGCGAGCCCGACCGCGAGGCCGAGCGCGGTCCGTGGCATCCGCAGCTCACGGACGATGGTGCTGGCGTCGCCGCCGTCGGGTGCGACGAGCGCGTGCCAGACCTGGTCGACGCCGAGTTGTCGGCTGCCGAGCGCGAAGCTGGCCAGCACGGTGAGCAACAGCACCAGCGCGGCCGCGACGGTGACGGCCACCCGGCGGCCGGTGCGGGTGCCGGACCGGTTGCGGGCCGGGGTAGGCCGGGTGGCGAGGGTCGTCACGAGTCTCCTGCACGTTCACGCTTAGGTTCGCCTAACCTTAGCCGAGCTGCAGAAAGTGGCCTAACCGGCGTCTGTCGATGCCGCCCCTGGGTCGACCGCCCCGCCCGACGAGCCACCGTCCCCGGCCGCCGCGCCACCGCGCGGCAGCACGTTCAGCGGGCGCATCATCTCGTTGTCCTCGTGCTCCAGCAGGTGGCAGTGCCAGGCGTACCGACCCGGCAGGTCGAAGTGCGCCTTGATCCGGGTCACCTCCCACGGGTACGCGAGCACCGTGTCCATCCGCCCCCGCTCCCCCGGGCCCGGCTGCGCCCTCCCCGAGTGCCCCCGGCCGAGCAGCTCGAACTGGACCTGGTGCAGGTGGACCGGGTGCACGTGCCGGGTGAAGTTGCGCACCTCCCAGACCTCGGTGTCGCCAAGGACGGGCTGCTCGGTCACCGGGTCGCTCCAGCGCAACGGCAGACCCCGGCCACGCTCGTCGAGGACGCCGAGAAGCATGACCGTCGACCCGCCGGACCTCCGCTCGTTGAGCGACAACCGGCGTACCCGTTGGGCCGCTCCGAGCCGAGGGTGTGACGGCAGCCGTAGCTGCTCCGGTGGGACGCTCGGGTCAGCGCCGGCCGCGTCGGTGACCACGAACCGCAGCACCTGCCCGGTGGTCTGCGGGTCGGCCGGCGGGAAGTCCACCCCGGGGCGACCGCCGCCGTACATCCCGTCCGGCCCTTCGTTCACGAGGTACAGCTCGGTGCCGGCCGGAACGTCGGTGAAGTCGACGATCGCGTCGACCCGCTGGGCCGGGCCGAGTGACACGCGTTCGTGCGGCACCGGCTCCGGCAGGAAGCCGCCGTCGCTGCCGATCTGCCAGACCGGCAGCACCGGCCGGGCCGGCCGGGCGGTGGGGTTCGTGGCCACGCTGAGCAGCAGAAAGCGGCTGTTGCAGCCGTTGAGCAGCCGGAACCGGTAGCGCCGGCGCCGCACGGTCAGCGTGGGCCAGGTGCGGCCGTTGACAACGATGGTGGAGCCGGAGAACCCGGGCACCGACACCGGCGGCCCGTCGCCGCTGGAGGAGTACCGCTTCGGGTATTGCAGGTCGCCGTCGGCGGTGAAGCTGCGGTCCTGGATCATCAGCGGGATGTCGTGGTACGAGGCGTTCGGCGGATCATCGTGGGTCGGCGCCGGGCCGGGCAGCGCTTCCTCCGACAGCTCGTCCCCACCACCGAGCAGGTAGAACCCGGCCGGCCCGGCGTAGACGTTCTCCCGGGTGAGCCCGAGCGCGTGGTCGTGGTACCAGAGGGTGCACGGCCGCTGGTCGTTCGCGTACTCGAAGGTTGCCGAGCCCGGCGCCCAGCGCAGGCCGGAGCGCTCGGCGAACCGGGACCGGAACTCGCGGTACGCGCTGCCGGACACGGCGAAGTCGGGCGGCAGGTCGCGGGCCACCGGCAGGTACCACGCCTCGGAGTGCCCATCGCTCTCCTGGGAGCTGTGCGCACCGTGCAGATGCACCACCTGGGGCACCGGCCCGCGGTACCCCTGCGGGCGGCCGTCCCACCGCCCATGACGGTCCCGGTTCTCGATGCCACCGGCCGGGTTGGCCCAGTGCAGTGTGGGGTCCACCGGCAGCAGGTGCGGCAGGTAGTCGCCCCGGTCGTCGACGAGCTGGTTGACCCAGGTCACCCGTACCGGGCGGCCCACCCGCGCCATGATGGTGCGCGCCGGGTAGCCGAAGCTGCCGGGATGGGCGGTGGAGCCGTAACCCCACACGGTGGTACGCGGCCACGACGGCGGCAGGATCTGCTGGCGGAACTGTCGCACCGCGATCTCGTACGTGTCGCGCTCGGCATCGGTCGCCACCGCCGGCATGGCCGGGGGGATCCGCAGCGGCGTGACGTACTTCGGGATGTCACGGGCGTCCAACGACGCCGCCGCGGCGAGCGCCCGGCTCGATGCCGCCCAGCCCGCCGGGACGAGCGCCGCCGCGCCGCCGGTGGCACCGGCCGCGAGCAGCCGACGTCTGGTGACCATGCCGCACCTCCCGATCGCTCCGAAACCCTCGATATGAGAATGAGTTTCGCGGACGACCCCAGGGCGGACAGATGGCCGATGACACCCGGAAGAGGCACATTCACCTCATAGGGTGGGGGCATGCGATTCGACCAGCACACGGTCGTCCTGCTGACCCGACCGTCGGATCCGCCGCAGCTGCCGCAGGACGCGATCGACAGGTTGCGGGACGCGCACCTGGCCCATCAGGCGGGCCTCGTGCAGCAGGGGCTGGTGCTCGCGGCCGGGCCGTTCCTGCACCCCGACGACGAGCAGCTGCGGGGCTTCGTGGTGCTGTCCATCGCCCCGGACGAGGCACGCGCGCTCTTCGCCAACGACCCCGCCGTGCGGGCCGGTCGCCTGGTCGCGCGGGTCACGACGTGGTTGCTCCCCGAGGGCAACCTGCGGTTCGAGAGCGTGCCGGTGCCGCAGTCGATGCTGGAGGCGGCCTCCGGGGACTGACTGGTCAGCCGGCCGAGCCGCTGCCAGCCTCCGCCGACAACTCACCGAGCGGGACCACCCGCAGGGCGTCCATCGGGCCGACGATCACCCGCAGTTGCGGGAAGTAGTCCCGCAGCACCTGCCGGCACCGGTCACAGGGCGCGACGACCTCGCGGCCACGGTCGGCGACCGTGACGATCGTCTCCAGCGCGGTGACGCCCTGGGTGGCGGCCGTGCCGATCACGACAAGTTCGGCGCAGGCCCCCCCGGTGGCGTGCTGGACGTTCACGCCGGTGAAGACCCGCCCGTCCGCGGTCCGGGCCGCCGACGCGACAGTGTGGTGCTGGCTGCGGCAGCGCAGCTTGGAGACCGCCGTGGCCGCCTGCACCAACGCGCGGTCGGTGTCGCGCATCTCCATCCGGCTCCCCCAGCGCTCGACGTCGGCCGCCAACTCTAGGGCCAGGTCGTGGCCGTCGAGGGACCGGAGGTGGCCGTCGGAGAGCCGGCCGCTCGGTAACCCAGGGGCGGTGCGCCGCCGGGCTGCCTATCCTTGGGCACGACATGCAGAATCCAACCGCCTCCGTCGCGTCCGACCCCGTTCGCGAGCTGCACCGCCGCCTCACACCTCTGATGTTCCGCGACCAGCGCCGGCTCCAGCGGCGGCTGGACGGTGCCCGCAAGCTGCGCGATCCGCAGCGTCGGGAGGCGGCGCTGACCGAGATCACCGCCGACCTGGTCCGGGCCGAGCAGCGGCTCGCCGCCCGTCAGGCGGCGGTGCCGGTGATCACGTACCCGGTGGGTCTGCCGGTCAGTGAGCGCAAGGACGACATCGCCAACGCCATCCGCGATCACCAGGTGGTGATCGTGGCGGGCGAGACCGGCTCCGGCAAGACCACCCAGATCCCCAAGATCTGCCTGGAGCTGGGGCGTGGGGTGCACGGCCTGATCGGGCACACCCAGCCCCGACGGTTGGCCGCCCGCACGGTGGCCGACCGGATCGCCGACGAGCTGGGCACCGAGCTGGGCGACGTGGTCGGCTACAAGGTGCGCTTCACCGACCAGGTCAGCGAGCGCAGCCTGGTGAAGCTGATGACCGACGGCATCCTGCTGGCCGAGTTGCAGACCGACCGGATGCTGCGCCAGTACGACACGCTGATCATCGACGAGGCGCACGAGCGCAGCCTCAACATCGACTTCATCCTCGGGTACCTGCGGGAGCTGCTGCCCCGACGACCCGACCTCAAGGTGATCATCACCTCGGCGACCATCGAGACCGACCGGTTCGCCCGGCACTTCGCCGGCCCACCGACGGCCGACGAGCCCGACGGCGTGCCCGCGCCGGTGGTCGAGGTGTCCGGGCGCACCTACCCGGTGGAGGTGCGCTACCGACCCCTCGTCGAGCTGGCCGAGGGCGAGGAGGACGGCGACGGCGACGGCGACGAGGAGAACGTCCGCGACCAGATCCAGGCGATCGGCGACGCCGTCGAGGAGCTGGCCGCCGAGGGCCCCGGCGACATCCTGGTCTTCCTCAGCGGCGAGCGGGAGATCCGGGACACCGCCGACGCGCTGGGCAAGCTGGTGCAGAAGAAGCGCTCGCTACTCGGCACCGAGATCCTGCCGCTGTACGCGCGGCTGTCCTCGGCCGAGCAGCACCGGGTCTTCGCCGCGCACACCTCGCGCCGGGTGGTGCTCGCCACGAACGTCGCGGAGACCTCGCTGACAGTGCCCGGGATCAAGTACGTGGTGGACCCGGGCACCGCCCGCATCTCCCGCTACTCCAGTCGGCTCAAGGTGCAGCGGCTGCCGATCGAGCCGGTCTCCCAGGCCTCGGCCAACCAGCGCAAGGGGCGCTGCGGCCGTACGTCCGACGGCATCTGCATCCGCCTCTACGACGAGCAGGACTTCCTCTCCCGGCCCGAGTTCACCGACCCGGAGATCCTGCGGACCAACCTGGCGTCGGTGATCCTCCAGATGACAGCGATCGGGCTCGGCGACCTCGCCGCGTTCCCGTTCATCGACCCACCGGACAAGCGCAACATCACCGACGGCGTGAACCTGCTGCACGAGCTGGGCGCGTTGGATCCGACCGAGGCCGACCCGGCGAAACGGCTCACCGCGCTCGGCCGGCGGCTGGCCCAGTTGCCCGTCGACCCGCGGCTGGCCCGGATGGTGGTCGAGGGCGAACGCAACGGCTGCGCCACCGAGGTGCTGGTGATCGCCGCCGCGCTCTCCATCCAGGACCCACGGGAGCGGCCGGCGGAGAAGCAGGCCCAGGCGGACCAGGCGCACGCCCGGTTCGCCGACAAGGAGTCGGACTTCGTCGCCTACCTCAACCTGTGGCGCTACCTGCGCGAGCAGCAGCGGGAGCTCTCCTCCAGCGCGTTCCGCCGGATGTGCAAGGCGGAGTACCTGAACTACCTGCGGATCCGCGAGTGGCAGGACATCGTCAGCCAACTGCGGCAGGTGCTGCGTACCCCGGCCGAGGGCGACCGGCGGGGTGGGCGGGCGGCGCGTGACACCTCGGACGACGCGGACGCCGGCCGGGGCCGCCGGGGTGGCACGGACCTGCCGGAGGAGATCGACACCCCGAAGGTGCACCAGTCGCTGTTGCCCGGCCTGCTGTCACACATCGGCCTCAAGGACGCCCAGAAACACGAGTACCTGGGGGCGCGGGGCGCGAAGTTCGGGCTCTTCCCCGGGTCGGCGTTGTTCAAGAAGCCGCCGCGCTGGGTGATGGCCGCCGAGCTGGTGGAGACCTCCCGGCTGTGGGGGCGCATCGCCGGCCGGGTCGAGCCGGAGTGGGTCGAACCGCTGGCGCAGCACCTGGTCAAGCGCAGCTACAGCGAACCGCACTGGGAGAAGAAGCAGGCCGCGGTGATGGCCTACGAGAAGGTCACCCTGTACGGCGTCCCGCTGGTCAGCTCTCGCAAGGTCAACTTCGGCCGGATCGACCCGACGCTGAGCCGGGAGCTGTTCATCCGGCACGCCCTCGTCGAGGGCGACTGGCAGACCCACCACCAGTTCTGGGCGGACAACAAGCGGCTGCTCGCCGAGATCGAGGAGTTGGAGAGCCGGGCCCGCCGCCGGGACATCCTGGTCGACGACGAGACCATCTTCGGCTTCTACGACCAGCGGATCCCGGCCGACGTGTCCTCCGGCCGGCACTTCGACAGCTGGTGGAAGAAGACCCGCCGCGAGCAACCCGACCTGCTCACCTTCACCCGCGACCTGCTGGTCAATGACGGCCGACCGGGGGTGGACGAGGACGACTACCCGGACGAGTGGCGGGCCGACGGGGTGAGCCTGCCGCTGACCTACCGGTTCGAGCCGGGCACGCCGGACGACGGCGTCACGGTGGACATCCCGTTGCCGCTGCTCAACCAGGTGCCGGCGGAGAGCTTCGACTGGCAGGTGCCGGGGCTGCGCGAGGAGACGGTGATCGCGCTGATCCGCTCGCTGCCCAAGGCGATCCGCCGCAACTTCGTCCCGGTGCCGGACTACGCGCGGGCCGCTCTGGCGGCGATCACGCCCGGCGAGGAGTCGCTGCTGGACGCGCTCACCCGACAGCTGCGCCGGATGACCGGGGTGACAGTGCCCCGCGACGCCTGGGAGCCGGGCAAGCTCCCGGCACACCTGCGGGTGACCTTCCGGGTCCTCGGCGACGACGAGAAGCCGGTCGCCGAGGGCAAGGACCTGCCGGCCCTGCAACGCCAGCTCCGCCAGGAGGTCCGCCAGGTGGTGGCGGCCGCCGCGCCGGAGGTGGCCCGCACCGGGCTGCGCGAGTGGAGCTTCGGCACCCTGCCCCGGACCATCGAGCAGGTCCGCGCCGGTTACGCGGTGACCGCGTACCCGGCGCTCGTCGACGAGGGCGCCACGGTCGGGGTGAAGGTGTTCGACTCCCCCGCCGAGGCCGAGGCGGCGCACTGGGCCGGCACCCGCCGGCTGCTGCGGCTCACCGTGTCCTCCCCGGCGCGGTTTCTGCAGGGGCGGCTGGACAACGAGGCGAAGCTGGCGTTGAGCCGCAACCCGCACGGCGGCGTGCAGGAGCTGATCGAGGACGCGGCTGGCGCGGCCATCGACCGCCTGATCGGTGTGGCGGGCGGGCCGGCGTGGGACGCCGACGGTTTCGCGGCCCTGCGCGAGAAGGTCCGCGCCGACCTGGTCGACACAGTGGTCGAGGTGATGGACCGGGTCCGCAAGGTCCTCGCCGCCGCGTACGCCGTGGAGCAGCGGCTCGGCGCGACCCGCAACCTGGCCGTGGTGGCGGCGTTGGCCGACATCCGCAGCCAGCTCGCCGGGCTGGTGCACGCCGGTTTCATCACCGAGACCGGCTACGCGCGGCTGCCCGACCTGCTGCGCTACCTCACCGCCATCGAGCGTCGCCTGGACCGGTTGGGCGGCAACCCGCAGCGGGACCGTCAGCAGCAGGACCGGATCGCTGTGGTGCAGAAGGAGTACGCCGACCTGCTCGCCAACCTGGCGCCGGCTCGCCGGCAGGAGACGGCCGTCCGGCAGATCCGTTGGATGATCGAGGAGCTGCGGGTGAACGTCTTCGCCCAGGCGTTGGGCACCCCGTACCCCGTCTCGGAGCAGCGGATCTACCGCGCGATGGACGACGCCGAGGGCCGCTGAGCCCGGCGGACGGGCCGCTGCCGGCCGCTTCGCGGCAGCGGCCCCGGCCGGGTCAGGTCAGTGGCTCGACGCCGGGGGGCAGTTCGCCGAGGTCGATCGCCGACTGGATGTAGTCGAGCAGGATGCGCCGAAGCTCCCGACCGGCGTGGGTGGGTACGACGTCGCGTCGGCGGGCCACCGCGATGGTCCGCCGCACCCCGGGCGGGGCGAGGGGGGTGATCCGCACCCCCGGCCGGCGAGCCAGCACGATGCCGGGCACGAGCGCGATGCCGAGCCCCGCCTCGACGAAGCTGAGCACCGCGTCCATCTCGCCGCCGTCCACCGCGAAGGTCGGTTCGAAGCCCGCCTCCCGGCACGCCTGGATGGTCGCGTCACGCAGGTCGTACCCCTCCCGGAACATCACCATCGGCTGGTCCCGCAGGTCGGTGATGCGCAGCTCCCCGGTCGCCGACGCGGTCGCCACCTCCCCCACCGAGGCCACCACCAGGCTCTCCCGCAGGATCGGGTCGACCCGCAGCCCCGGGTCCGCCCCCTGCGCCGGCATGATGATCAGGGCCAGGTCGAGGTCGCCGCGGAGCAGGTCACGCACCAGGTCCTGGGAACCGCCCTCCTCGACGCGCAGGTCGATGGTGGGGTGCGCGTCGCGGAACCGGCGCAGCACCGGCGGGGCGAGCGAGGTGGCCAGGCTGGGGGTGGCCCCGAGCCGGACCCGGCCCCGGCGCAGCCCGACCAACTCCTGGACCTCCCGGGTCGCGGTCTCCACGTCGGCGAGGATCCGGGTGGCCAACGGCAGCAGCACCTCGCCCGCCGCGGTGAGCGCGATGTTGCCCCTTACCCGTTCGAACAGCGGTGCCCCGAGGTCGGCCTCCAGCGCGTGAATTTGCTTACTGAGAGAAGGCTGGGTGATGCCCACGATGTCGGCGGCTTGGGTGAAATGTCGTACTTCGGCCACCGCGACGAAGTACCGGAGCTGATGGAGCTGCATCTAAATAGCCTACGGCTATCAACACTGCGAGTTTGATGCATTGGACGACTGATCGAAGTGCTCCTAGCGTCGGTCCTGTGGTAATCACGAAAACTCGGTCGCCCATCCGCTCGAACGTCGGCCTCAAGGCCGTCATGGCGGTGACGGGCATCCTGCTGGCGCTGTTCCTCATCGCCCACATGCTCGGCAACCTGAAGGTGTTCACGGGGGAAACCTCGTTCGACCACTACGCGCACTGGCTGCGCGACATCGGTAAGCCACTGCTGCCCG
Source organism: Micromonospora sp. NPDC005171 (assembly GCF_040608575.1). NCBI lineage: Bacteria > Bacillati > Actinomycetota > Actinomycetes > Micromonosporales > Micromonosporaceae > Micromonospora > Micromonospora sp. NPDC005171. The sequence goes on from NZ_JBEXIM010000010.1 coordinate 142,145, forward strand.
GCGTCTGGTTCCTGTGGATCCTGCGCACCGTGCTGGTGGTGGCGGTCGTCGCCCACATCGTGGCCGCCACGGTGCTGGCCCGGCGGGCCCGCGCCGCCCGACCGGTCAAGTACGCCCACCGCAAGAAGGTCAACGGCAGCTACGCGGCCCGCACGATGCGCTGGGGTGGCGTGATCATCCTGCTCTTCGTGATCTACCACCTGCTGGACCTGACCACGGGGACGCTGAACCCGGTCGGCAACGAGAGCAAGCCGTACGGCAACGTCGTCGCCGACTTCGCCCCGGAGCGCTGGTACGTCACGCTCTTCTACACGCTGGCCATCCTCGCGGTGGGCTTCCACCTGCGCCACGGCGCGTTCAGCGCGTTCCGCAGCCTCGGCCAGCAGACGCCGCGCGGCGAGCGGAGGGCGCGTACCGCGGCTCTGATCTTCGCCGTGCTGCTCTGCGCCGGGTACCTGATGGTCCCGTTCGCCGTACTCACCGGATTGGTGTCCTGACATGGAACTCTTCACCGAGGGCGACCCGATCGCCGACACCAAGGCTCCCGCCGGCCCGGTCGAGAAGCGTTGGGAGACCCGGCGCTTCGAGGCCAAGCTGGTCAACCCCGCCAACCGTCGCAAGATGACGGTGATCGTGGTCGGCACCGGCCTGGCCGGCGGCTCCGCCGCGGCGACCCTGGCCGAGCAGGGCTACCACGTCAAGTCCTACTGCTACCAGGACAGCCCACGCCGGGCGCACTCCATCGCGGCACAGGGCGGCATCAACGCGGCGAAGAACTACCGCAACGACGGCGACTCCGTGCACCGGCTCTTCTACGACACCGTCAAGGGTGGCGACTTCCGCTCCCGCGAGTCGAACGTGCACCGGCTCGCCGAGGTGTCGGTCAACATCATCGACCAGTGCGTCGCCCAGGGCGTGCCGTTCGCCCGCGAGTACGGCGGCCTGCTGGACACCCGCTCCTTCGGTGGCGCCCAGGTGCAGCGCACCTTCTACGCCCGGGGCCAGACGGGCCAGCAGCTGCTGCTCGGCGCGTACCAGGCCCTGGAGCGGCAGATCGGCCTGGGCAACGTGGAGATGAACGCCCGGCACGAGATGCTGGAGCTGGTCCTGGTGGACGGCAAGGCCCGGGGCATCGTGGTCCGGGACCTGGTCACCGGCGAGATCAGCACCGAGATGGCCGACGCCGTGGTGCTCGCCTCCGGCGGCTACGGCAACGTCTTCTACCTCTCCACCAACGCCAAGGGCTGCAACGTCACCGCCACCTGGCGCGCGCACCGCAAGGGCGCGTACTTCGCCAACCCGTGCTACACGCAGATCCACCCGACCTGCATCCCAGTCTCCGGTGACCACCAGTCGAAGCTGACCCTGATGAGCGAGTCGCTGCGCAACGACGGCCGGGTCTGGGTGCCGAAGACCAAGGGTGACGACCGCAGCCCGAAGGACATCCCGGAGGACGAGCGGGACTACTACCTGGAGCGGATCTACCCCTCCTTCGGCAACCTGGTCCCCCGCGACATCGCCTCCCGCGCCGCGAAGAACGTGTGCGACGAGGGCCGGGGCGTCGGGCCGACCAAGCTCGGCGTCTACCTCGACTTCGCCGACGCGATCGGCCGGCTGGGCCGCAAGGCCATCGAGGCCAAGTACGGCAACCTCTTCGAGATGTACGAGCGGATCACCGGCGAGGACCCGTACGAGGTGCCGATGCGCATCTACCCCGCCGTGCACTACACGATGGGTGGCCTGTGGGTCGACTACGACCTCCAGTCGAACATCCCCGGCCTGTTCGTGATCGGTGAGGCGAACTTCTCCGACCACGGCGCGAACCGGCTCGGCGCCTCGGCGCTGATGCAGGGCCTCGCCGACGGCTACTTCGTGCTGCCCACCACCATCGCCAACTACCTGGCCTCCGGTCCGCTGGAGAAGGTCGACGCCAGCCACCCGGCGGCGGTCGAGGCGCGCACCGACGTCGAGGACCGCGTCCAGCGGCTGCTCGCGGTGAACGGCGACCGGACCGTGGACTCGTTCCACCGGGAGCTGGGCCAGATCATGTGGGAGCACTGCGGCATGGAGCGCAGCGAGGCCGGGCTGCGCAAGGCGATCGACGAGATCCGCGCCCTGCGCGAGCAGTTCTGGCAGCGGGTCAAGGTGTCCGGCACCGGCGAGGAACTCAACCAGTCGCTGGAGAAGGCCGGCCGGGTGGCCGACTTCTTCGAACTGGCCGAGCTGATGTGCATCGACGCCCTGCACCGTGAGGAGTCCTGCGGCGGCCACTTCCGGGCCGAGCACCAGACCTCCGACGGTGAGGCGCAGCGCGACGACGACCGGTTCGCGTACGTGGCGGCCTGGGAGTTCACCGCCGACGGCGAGCCCTCGGTGCTGCACAAGGAAGACCTGAAGTTCGAATACGTCCACCCCACGCAGCGGAGCTACAAGTGAACCTGACCCTGCGCATCTGGCGCCAGAAGGGCCCTGAGGACAAGGGTCGGATGGTGACCTACCCGGTCGACGACGTGTCCCCGGACATGTCGTTCCTGGAGATGCTCGACGTGCTCAACGAGCGGCTGATCCTCGCGGGCGAGGACCCGGTGGCGTTCGACCACGACTGCCGCGAGGGCATCTGCGGCATGTGCGGCCTGATGATCAACGGGGACGCGCACGGGCCGCAGCGCGGCACCACCGCGTGCCAGCTGCACATGCGGCAGTTCTCCGACGGCGAGACGATCGACATCGAGCCGTGGCGGGCCAGCGCCTTCCCGGTCGTCAAGGACCTGGTCGTCAACCGGAGCGCCTTCGACAAGATCATCGCGGCTGGCGGCTACGTCACCGCGCCGACCGGCAGCGCGCCGGAAGCCCACTCCACCCCGGTGGCCAAGGCCAACGCCGACGCCGCCTTCGAGTCGGCGGCCTGCATCGGCTGCGGCGCCTGCGTGGCGGCCTGCCCGAACGGCTCCGGCATGCTCTTCACCGCCGCCAAGCTCACCCAGCTCTCGCTGCTGCCGCAGGGCCAGCCGGAGCGCTACACCCGGGTGATCGGCATGGTCGACGCGCACGACGAGGCCGGCTTCGGCGGCTGCACCAACGCCGGCGAATGCACCCCGGCGTGCCCGAAGGGCATCCCGCTGAACACCATCGGCCGGCTCAACCGCGACTACCTCACCGCCACGGCCAAGGGAGCCAACAACACCCCCGGTTCCTGACGTTCACCGCACCACGACAGACCGCCGTGTCCCTTCCTGGGCACGGCGGTCTGTCGTTCGGCGGTCTGGCGTTGCATGATCCACTCGGGTTTCAGGAAGTCGGCCCGTTTCCGGGCCTCGGATACCGCGACTTCAAGGAACGCGAGTGGATCAGCTGGATCCGAACCGCCAAACCGCACGCCCAGAGACAGGCGGCCGGTTCAAGCGCCCGAGCCCGGGTAGCAGTCTTCCGAGACGGCAGTGAGAAGGGACGAGGGACATGAAGGCGCTCACCTGGCAGGGCAAGCGAGACGTACGGGTCGAGGAGGTTCCGGACCCTCGGATCGAGGAGCCGACCGACGCGATCGTGAAGATCACCTCGACTGCGATCTGCGGGTCCGACCTGCACCTGTACGAGGTGCTCGGGCCGTACCTGAAGCCGGGTGACGTCCTGGGCCACGAGCCGATGGGCATCGTCGAGGAGGTCGGGTCGGAGGTGACCGGGCTCAAGCCGGGCGATCGGGTGGTGGTGCCGTTCAACATCGCCTGCGGCAGGTGCTGGATGTGTTCACGCCAGCTCTACGCGCAGTGCGAGACCACCCAGGTCACCAGCGAGGGCAAGGGAGCGTCCCTGTTCGGCTACACCTCGCTCTACGGGTCGGTGCCGGGCGGGCAGGCCGAGTATCTGCGCGTACCGCAGGCCCACTTCGGGCCGATCAAGATCCCGCAGACCGGCGCCGACGAGCGCTACCTCTACCTGTCCGACATTCTGCCCACCGCCTGGCAGGCGGTGAAGTACGCGGACACCCCGCCGGGCGGCACCCTCGCCGTCTTCGGGTTGGGTCCGGTCGGGCAGTTCTGCGCGCGGATCGGCCGCCACCTCGGCGCGGGCCGGGTGATCGGGCTGGACCTGGTGCCCGAGCGGCTGGAGCTGGCCCGCCGGCACGGCATCGAGGTGCTCGACGTCAACGAGCTGTCTGACGTGCCGGGCGCGCTGATCGACCTGGTCGACGGGCGCGGCCCGGACGCGGTGATCGACGCGGTCGGGATGGAGGCACACGGGTCGCCGGCGGGGAAGTTGGCCCAGACCGCCGCCGGGCTGTTGCCGGACAAGCTGGCCCAGACGATGACCGACCGGGCGGGTGTGGACCGGCTGTCCGTCCTGCACGCCGCGGTCAAGGGGGTCCGCCGTGGTGGCACCGTGTCGATCTCCGGGGTGTACGGCGGCGAGGCGGACCCGATGCCGCTGATGGAGATGTTCGACCGGGGCGTCCAGCTGCGGATGGGTCAGTGTCACGTGCGCCGGTGGACCGACGAGATCCTGCCGCTGCTCTCCGGCGACGACGACCCACTGGGCGTGGAGGACCTGCGTACCCACCGGTTGCCGCTGGCCCGGGCGCCGCAGGCGTACGAGATGTTCCAGAAGAAGGAGGACGGCTGCATCAAGGTCGTGCTCGAACCGTGAGTGCGAGGAGTGAGCCGGGGTTGCGAGCCCCGCAGTCACGAACGCAGCCGGTGCCGTGAGCCGGGTGGTCGTGATCGTTGGCGCGAGCAGCGGGATCGGCCGGGCGACGGCCCGGGCGTTCGCCGAGCGCGGCGACCGCCTGGTCCTCGCCGCTCGCGCCACCACGACCCTGGCCGAGGTACGCGCGGAGTGCGCGGACGTCGACGTGCTGACCGTGCCTACCGACGTGACCGAGCCGGACGCGCTGGACGCGCTCGTGGAGGCGGCGATCGACCGCTTCGGCCGCGTCGACGTGTGGGTGCACACGGCGGCGGTGATGGCCTACGGACGCTTCGACGAGCTGCCGGAACGGGTCTTCGACCAGGTGGTGCGCACCGATCTGCTCGGCGCCGCAGGCTCGGTGCGGGTGGCGCTGCGGCACTTCCGGGCCGCCGGGGCCGGCACCGTGATCCTCACCGGTTCGGTCCTGGGGCACATCACCGCGCCGTACATGAGCGCGTACGTGGCGAGCAAGTGGGGGTTGCAGGGTCTGGTCCGGACGGTGCAGCAGGAGTTGCGCGACAGCCCGGAGATCCGGTTGTGTCTGGTCAACCCGGGCAGCGTGGACACTCCGGTGTACCAGCAGGCGGCCAACTATCTGGGCCGGATCGGGCGACCTCCGCCGCCGATCGCCGGACCGCAGCGGGTGGCCCGGGCCATCGTGGACTGTGTGGACTCACCCCGCCGGGAGGTCACCGTGGGCCGGCTCAACGTGGTGCTGCGAGCCGGCTTCACGCTCCTGCCGGGGGTCTATGACGCCCTCGTCGGCCCGTTGATGCGGGCGGCCGGCCTGAGTGGACGGTCAGTCGCCGCGCACGACGGCTCGGTCTTCGCTCCGCACCCCGCCGGCGAGGCGGTCCGCGGTGGTCACCTACCCGACCTGCGGCAACTCGTGTTCGGGCCGGTCGGTGCGGTGGGCGCCGCACTGCGCCGACGGTTCAGCTGACCTGTTCGGAACTGATCGGGACATGTTCGGGGGCCTCATGCATCGATCAACTCGCCTAGTGTGGTGGGCCAGCAAGCGCTCTGGCGCACCACGATCGGGGAGACGATTGACCATGCGACTGAACCGCAGAACGGCGCTCGGCTTGGGCACTGTGGCCACCGCCGGCACGGTGCTGGGCGCCGCCGCCCCGGCTAGCGCCGCCGACGTCACCGAGACGTCGCCGACCACCCCCGCTCGGGCCGCCCGTCGGGTCGCCTCCGTCTACGCCAGGCACAGCGCCGAGGCCGGCGGCAACTGGCAGGCGTACGTCAGCGTCGCCGACCCGGCCGGCGCGCCGGTGGTCGCTGTGGAGGCTGACGCGGACCGGCGGATCGAGGCGTACAGCGTCAACAAGATCGCCGTCGCCACGGCGGTGCTGGACAAGGTCGACCGGGGGCTGCTCACCCTGGACCAGCAGGTCGAGGTGAGCGCGGCGATCGTCGTACCGGGCGGTGACGGCATCTTCAGCCTGGACGGCGCGTACCCGAGCCTGGTGACCATCGGGCACGTGCTGGCCAACCTGCTGACCGTCTCGGACGACACGGCGGTGCGGCTGTGCGGGCTGGTCGCCCCGGCCGCCGAGATCAACTCCATCCTGGTCGCCAAGGGCTTCCCGAACACCCAGGTCCAGCCGGTGGCCAACCCGAACCGGTTCTTCCTCGGCACCAGCACCCCCCGGGAGACGCACGACCTGCTGCGCGCCCTGGTCGCCGGCACGCTGCTCTCCCCCGCCTCGACGACGTACCTGTTGGGCATCCTGCGCTCCCCGGTGGCGTTCACCGACGGCATCCGGCGCACCATGTCCTCCGACGAGCGGGCCCGGATCGCCACCAAGGCCGGTTGGTTCGCCGACGCCCGGCACGAGGCCGGTGTGATCTTCGACCGCTCCGGCGCGGCGGTGCTCACCTACGCGCTCTTCGCCGACGGGCAGGCCAACCCTGAGGACTTCGGCGCGACCCACCCGGCGGTGCAGGCGCGGGCCGCCATGGGCCCCAGGTTCCTGGCCGCGGTGGACCGGATCGCCGGGGTCGGCAAGACGTTCCGGGTCACCGCCCGACGCCCCAGCAACGGCGGCTAGGGCACCCGCTGAGCTCGTCCCGGGTCGGTCACCGCTGCCGGCGACCGACCCGGCGTGGCGACCACCGAGGCACGGGTCGGTCCGGGTGACTACCGTGTAGGGCGGACACGTCGGAGGGACGGCAATGGCACGAGGGCAGAACACGGACGTCGAACGGTCGCTCGGGCGGCGGATGCGGGGCGCGGCCGGCCTGGCCGCGCTGGCCGGCCTGGCCTGGGTCGCCCGGGATGTGCCGGCGGCGCTGGGTGGCCGGCTCAGCGGGGCGCGGGCCGAACGGGCGGCCCGCTCGCCGCAGTTCCGCGAGGGCACCTTCCACAACCGGGCCGGCACCCGCACGATGATCGCCGAGCCGGGGCGCAACCTGGTCCGCGAGCTGATCTTCGGCAAGCAGAAGCGGCGTCCCACCGCGCCGGTGCCGCTGCTGCGCCCGAGCGCGTCCGTGCGGCCAGGGCGCACCGGCGGGCCGGAGGCCGCCGACGAGCTCAACATCGTCTGGTACGGCCACGCCTCGACACTGATCGAGATCGAGGGTCGGCGGGTGCTGCTCGACCCGGTGTGGAGCGACAGGTGCTCCCCGTCCGGTCTGGTCGGCCCGCGCCGGCTGCACGAGCCACCAGTGGGCATCGACGAGTTGCCCCCGCTGGACGCCATCCTGATCTCGCACGACCACTACGACCACCTCGACATGGCCACCGTGCGGGCGCTGCTCGCCGGGCAGTCCGCGCCGTTCCTGGTGCCGCTCGGCGTGGGCGCGCACCTGGACCGCTGGGGCGTACCCGCCGAGCGGATCATCGAGCTGGACTGGTCCGAGTCGCACCGGGTCGCCGGTTTGGAGATCACCGCCACCGCCGCCCAGCACTTCTCCGGACGCGGGCTGCGCCGCGACGGCACGCTCTGGAGCTCGTGGGTGGTGGCCGGGGCGCGCCGCAAGATCTTCTACACCGGCGACTCCGGTTACTTCGACGGGTACGCCGAGATCGGCGCCGAGCACGGGCCGTTCGACGTGACGCTGATGCAGATCGGCGCGTACGACAGGGCCTGGCCGACGATCCACATGTTCCCGGAGGAGGCGGTCAACGCCCACCTCGACCTGCGCGGCGGGCTGTTCGTGCCGGTGCACTGGGCGACGTTCAACCTGGCCCTGCACGACTGGTCCGAGCCGGTCGACCGGCTGTGGGCCGAGGCGAAGGCCCGCGACGTGCGGCTCGCCGTGCCCCGGCCGGGCGAGCGGGTGGTGGTCGACGAGCCGCCCGCCGTCGACGGTTGGTGGCAGGCCGTCGCCTGACGTCGGGCTGACGCAGGCATCGTCCGGGTCAGGCCAGAGCTGAGCCGGGTCAGAGCACGAACGCGTCGGTCCAGAGCGCACCGGACCGACCGGAGAGCGCGTCCAGCATGGCCACCGCCTGACCGTCGGTGAGCTGCGCGACGAAGTCCACGATGGCTCGCCCCCGGGCGCGACCGATCCGGTCCGGGGTTCGTGGGTGCAGCTCCGCCTCGGCCAACTCGACCAGGTCGTGCAGTCGGCGGGGCAGCCGGGACTCCTCCTCCGGGTCGAGCAGCCACTCCCAGAGCGCCTCGACCAGGGTGCCCAGCAGCCGGGCCTGGCCGCGCTGGTGCAGGGCGAGATCCGGGCGGGCCAGCACGAACCGGTGGTGGACGAACTTGAGCACCTGCACCTCGTGCCACTGCGCGCAGCCCAGTAGCACGTGCCCGGAGCGCACCGACGGCTGTTCGGTGACCGTGATGGCCTCGACGAAGCGGGTGGACCAGCGGGCGGAGAACCGGGCCACGTACTGCTCGGCCTCGATCGAGCCGTCGAACGGCATCGCCAGCAGCCCGTCCACCAACTCCTCGCGGACGTGCTCGACGGCGGCGGCGAACGCGTCGTCGTCGGCGATCCAGGCGTCCTTGCGGTGCAGTTGCCGGCGGAGCCGCTCGATCGCCGCCCCGGGTCGCCGGGCCGCCGTGGCCAGCGCCGCATCGGTGATCGCCCGGAGCTGTCCGCTCTCGCGCTGCCAGGCCATCAACTCCGCGGAGACCGAACCCTGCTGGAGCACCCCGACCCGGTAGAAGTCCTCCACGTCGTGGATGGCGTACGCGATGTCGTCGGCGGTGTCCATCACGGACGCCTCCACGGTCTGCTGCCAGTCCGGGATGCGACCGGCGAACGGCGCCCGGGCCTGCCGCAGGTCGTCCAGCTCGGTCCGGTACGCGCCGAACTTCGACGAGCCGCTCTCCGGGTCGTCCGGCGGCGGGGTGGCGCCGCGCGGCGGGGGGTCCATGGTGCGGGGGTGCGGGTCGGGGTGGTCCAGGCGGGTCCACGGGTATTTCAGCATCGCCGCGCGGACCGCCGCGGTCAGGTCCAACCCGGTGGTGGCCGCGCCGCGGATCTCGGTGCTGGTGACGATCCGGTACGACTGCGCGTTGCCCTCGAAACCGTCGGAGAGGCCGAGGCGTTGGCGGGCCAGCCGGTCCAGCACCCGCTCCCCCAGGTGCCCGAACGGCGGGTGGCCGAGGTCGTGGGCGAGCGCGGCGGCCTCCACCACGTCGGGGTCGCAGCCGCCGAGCTTGTCCAGCAGGTCACGCCACCGGTCGTCGGCCGTCAGGCGCTCGGCGACCGCCCGGGCCACCTGGGCGACCTTGAGGCTGTGGGTGAGCCGGTTGTGCACCAGCAGCCCGGAGCCGACCGGGCTGATCACCTGGGTGACGCCGCCGAGGCGGGCGAAGAACGGCGAGCCGACGATCCGGTCCCGGTCGGCGCGGAACGGGTTGGCCGTGAGGTCGCCGAGGGCTCGGGCGCTGCCGCCGAAGAGCCGCCGGGCGCGCGGCTCCGCAGCAGATTCCATGATCGCCACGCTAGCGCAGGCCCGACGGGACCGCCGCCGGTCACCCCGGCCAGGCCCGGCGGTTCGGTCTGCCGCCCCGGACGGGCGCGGCGACAGCGCCCCGGCCCGCCCGGCAGAATGCAGGCGTACCCGCTCTTGAAGGCGGATCGAGTCGAAGGCGGATCGAGATCGTGACCCAGTCTGTTCATCAGCGGATCGCCGACGAGCTCGGCGTGGCCGAGCGTCAGGTGCGGGCGGCAGTGGAGCTGCTCGACGGCGGCGCCACAGTGCCGTTCATCGCCCGCTACCGCAAGGAGGCCACCGGCCTGCTCGACGACACCCAGCTGCGTACCCTGGAGGAGCGGCTGCGCTACCTGCGCGAGCTGGACGAGCGGCGGGCCGCGGTGCTGGAGTCGATCCGCGGCCAGGGCAAGTTGGACGAGGCGCTGGAAGCGCAGATCATGGCCGCCGACTCGAAGTCCCGGCTGGAGGACATCTACCTCCCGTACAAGCCGAAGCGGCGGACCCGCGCGCAGATCGCCCGCGAGGCCGGGTTGGCGCCGCTGGCCGAGACGCTGCTGGCCGACCCGAGCCAGGACCCGCGGGCCACCGCCGCCGGGTTCGTCGACGCGGACAAGGGCGTCGCCGACGCCGCCGCCGCGCTGGAGGGCGCGCGGGCCATCCTCATCGAGACCTTCGCGGAGGACGCCGACCTGATCGGCACGCTGCGCGAGCAGATGTGGTCGCGGGGCCGGCTGGTTTCCCGGGTACGCGAGGGTCAGGAGGCGGCCGGCGCCAAGTTCGCCGACTACTTCGACTTTTCCGAGCCGTACCCGAAGCTGCCCTCGCACCGGATCCTGGCGATGTTCCGGGGCGAGAAGGAGGGCGTGCTCGACCTGACGATGGAGTCGGAGGAGGCGGGCGAGGCGGACGCCGTACCGACCGGCCCGACCCGGTACGAGGCGGCCATCGCAGGCCGGTTCGGGGTGTCCGACTCGGGCCGCCCGGCCGACCGCTGGCTGACCGACACGGTGCGCTGGGCGTGGCGTACCCGGATCCTCATCCACCTCGGCGCGGACCTGCGGATGCGGCTGTGGCAGGCCGCCGAGGAGGAGGCGGTGCGGGTCTTCGCCACCAACCTGCGGGACCTGCTGCTCGCCGCGCCGGCCGGCACCCGACCCACCATGGGCCTGGACCCGGGCCTGCGAACCGGCGTGAAGGTGGCAGTGGTGGACGCCACCGGCAAGGTGGTCGCCACCGACACGATCTATCCGCACGAGCCGCGCCGGCAGTGGGACGCGTCGGTGGAGACCCTCGCCCGGCTGGCCGGGGCGCACGGGGTGGAGCTGATCGCCATCGGCAACGGCACCGCCTCCCGCGAGACCGACAAGCTCGCCGGTGATCTGATCGCCCGGCACCCGCAGCTCAACCTGACCAAGGTGATGGTCTCCGAGGCCGGCGCGTCGGTCTACTCCGCCTCCGCGTACGCCTCACAGGAACTGCCCGGAATGGACGTGTCGCTGCGCGGCGCGGTCTCCATCGCCCGCCGGCTCCAGGACCCGCTCGCCGAGCTGGTCAAGATCGACCCGCGGTCGATCGGCGTGGGGCAGTACCAGCACGACCTGTCCGAGGTGAAGCTGTCTCGGTCGCTGGACGCGGTCGTGGAGGACTGCGTCAACGCGGTCGGCGTGGACGTCAACACCGCCTCCGCGCCACTGCTGACCCGGGTCTCCGGGATCGGCGCCGGCCTGGCCGAGAACATCGTGCTGCACCGGGACGCCAACGGGCCGTTCCGGTCGCGTACCGAGTTGAAGAAGGTGGCCCGGCTCGGGCCGAAGGCGTTCGAGCAGTGCGCCGGCTTCCTGCGCATCCCGGACGGCGACGACCCGTTGGATTCGTCCAGCGTGCACCCCGAGGCGTACCCGGTGGTGCGCCGCATCCTCTCCACCACCGGGCAGGACCTGCGCTCGGTGATCGGCAAGAGCGGCATCCTGCGCGGACTGCGCGCCACCGACTTCGTCGACGACCGGTTCGGTCTCCCCACCGTCACCGACATCCTCGCCGAGTTGGAGAAGCCGGGCCGGGATCCCCGCCCCGAGTTCCGCACCGCCACCTTCGTCGAGGGGGTGGAGAAGATCAGCGATCTGACGCCGGGAATGGTGCTGGAGGGCGTGGTCACCAACGTGGCCGCGTTCGGCGCGTTCGTCGACGTCGGGGTGCACCAGGACGGTCTGGTGCACGTCTCGGCGATGTCCCGGACGTTCGTGAAGGACCCCCGCGAGGTGGTGAAGTCCGGCGACGTGGTCAAGGTCCGGGTGCTCGACGTGGACGTACCCCGCAAGCGCATCTCGCTGACCCTGCGCCTGGAGGACGAGCCTGGCGCCGACGCGGGTCGGGGCGACCGGACCAACCAGGAGGGTCGCGGCGGTCAGGGTGGTCGTGGCGGCCAGCGTGGGCCGGGCGGCCAGGGCGGTCAGGGCTCGCCGGCTGGGCAGGGCGGTCGCGGCTCGCAGGGCGGTCGCGGTGGTCAGGGCGGTCAGGGCGGTCGCGGTGGTCAGCAACGGCAGGGCGGCTCGGCTCCGGCCAATGACGCGATGGCGGAGGCCCTGCGCCGCGCCGGACTGGCCTGACCAGACGGCAGGGCGACGTCGCCCGGGATGCCTCCAGATTCGGCGGGCATCCCGGGCGACGCGTCTGCGGGAAACCCGCTCGCGTGGCGATGGGGCCTCGGGTAAGGATCTTCTGGTGAAGATGCATGCCAACCAGGTCGACGTCACCGTCGAGGTCGTCGCCGCGTTGGTGGCCGCGCAGTTCCCCCGGTGGCGGGCGCTGCCGATCCGTCCGCTCGTCTCGACCGGCACGGTGAACGCCCTGTTCCGGCTCGGTACGGAGATCGTGCTGCGCTTTCCGCTGCAACCCGGCGCCGATCCGGCCCTGCGCGCCGAACTGCAACGTGAGCAGGAGCACGCGAGCCTGCTCGCGGCGCATCTACCGGTCCCTGTGCCCGAACCGCTCGGCCTCGGCGGCCCGGGCGAGGGGTATCCCGGGCCGTGGACGGCGTACCGCTGGATCGCCGGCGAGTCGGCCCACCCCGGCCGGATCGACGACCTGGACGGCTTCGCCCGTGACCTGGCCGGCGTCGTGACCGCCCTGCGTGGCATCGACGCCGGCGGTCGGGTGTGGTCCGGATCAGGGCGGGGTGGCCCGCTGCCCGCCGAGGACGCCGGGGTGCGGGCCGCCCTCTCCGTCAGTACGGCGCTCACCGACACCGCTCGGCTCGCCGAGGTGTGGGAACGGTGCCGGGACACCCCGCGCGACGACGTCGACGGGTGGATCCACGGTGACCTGATGCCGGGCAACCTGTTGGTCCGGGACGGTCGACTGGCAGCCGTCATCGACCTGGAGACGGTCAAGGTGGGTGACCCGGCGGTGGACCTGATGCCGGCGTGGAACCTGTTCGACGCCGGGTCGCGGGAGACGTACCGGCGGGCGTTGGGCGTGGACGACCCGACCTGGGAACGCGGGCGCGGTTGGGCGCTGGGACAGGCGATCAACGCGCTTCCGTACTACGCCCGGACGAACCCGGTGATGGCGGCGATCGCCCGGCGCACACTGCGGGCCGTACTCGAATAAGCCCTGTCGCGTACCGTCGACGTCGTGAGTGAGCCCGACGGCCGGACGTGGCGGGATCAGCAGCGTCAGGCGGTGCGCGCGCACGCCGAGGCGGACGCGCGGCGGCGGGCCGCCGAGCAGGCCGAAGCGGCGGAGCTGGTGGCCTGGTTCGTGGCCGAGGCGACCCGGCGCGGGTTACGCCCCGCCCGCCTGGTCGCGCGGGGTTACGACGGCCGTGGCCGGTACCGGACCAGGCTGACCGGGTGGTACGTCGACCGGGCCGAAACCCGGGCGGTGGACGTGACCGGCCGGTTCCACCTGCTGAACGTGCCGGGCGGTCTGCGGGCCTGGCTGTTCGGCGTCGATCCGCAGCCCAGCCCGGCGCCCTTGGTCGTCGGGGCGGGTGGCCGCGACGGAGAGTCGATCCCGTTGCGGACGCTGCTCACCCGCCGGCTCGACGCCGGTTCTGACGGCTGACACCCGCGTCACGTCACTACTCCGGCCACGCATGGCGTGACCGGCATGCCACCGCTCGACGGATGAGACGGTCCGCGTAGCGAACCCGGGCTGACTGCTGAGCGCACCCTCGCGCGGCCCGCCTCGTTGATCCGCAACGGAACCATACCGGACGTTGGCCCTGTTTCGACGTCAAATGAGAACAAATTCTATTTCTGGTTGGGACGATGACGCAGACACGAAGCCGACCGATCACCCCAGCACGGGCGGCGTCCTTCCGGGGCGACATAGAAGGACTGCGGGCTCTCGCGGTCATCCTGGTACTGGCCGGGCACGCCGGAACTCAGTTCGTTCCCGCCGGCTTTGTCGGCGTGGACGTCTTCTTCGTGATCTCCGGATTTTTGATCACGGGCCTGCTCGTCGACGAACTCGAGGGCACCGGGCGTATTTCACTACTCGGCTTCTACGCCCGACGCGCCAAGCGGCTGCTGCCCGCCGCCGGCTTGGTGCTCCTGGTCACCCTGCTGCTCACGTACCTGTTCCTGCCGAGGGTCCGCTACTCCAATTCCGCATGGGATGTGGTGAGCAGCGCCCTGTACGTGATGAACTGGCGGCTCGCCGAGCAGTCAGTGGACTACATGTTCGTCGATCAGGCCCCGAGCGTCCTGCAACATTACTGGTCACTCAGCGTCGAAGAGCAGTTCTACCTGATCTGGCCGCTGCTGTTGCTCGGGTTGGCCGTCCTCGGCGGCCGGCGACGGCTGCGGCGGGGCGTGCTGATGCTCGGGTTCGCCGTCGTGGCCGTGCCGTCCCTCGCCTGGTCGATCTATCTGACGTCGACCGATCCCGCGCCGGCGTACTTCGTGACCACGACTCGGCTCTGGGAGCTCGCGCTCGGCGGCGCGGTGGCCATCGCCGGTGGACTACTGCATCGCACCCCGCGCGTGCTGGCAGTCCTGCTCGCCTGGTCCGGCCTCGCCGCCGTGGTCGCCTCGGCGTTCCTGCTGGATGCCACTTCGGCGTTCCCCGGGTACGTCGCGTTGCTGCCCACCGGCGGCACGGCGGCGATCATCGCGTTCGCGGTGGCAGCCGGCCGCGCCGGGCCGGCGGGGCTGCTCAGCCTGCCGCCGATGCGCGTGGTCGGTGCCCTGTCCTACTCGCTCTATCTGTGGCACTGGCCGCTGCTTGTCGTCGCCGACTACCGGTTCGGCGAGCTGAGCGCGTCCGCGCGCCTGGCCGTGGTAACGGCCTCGGTCGTGCCGGCGGTCCTCACCTACCACTTCGTGGAGAACCCGATCCGCCGGTCGCAGACGCTGCAATGGCAACCGGCGCAGGCGCTGCGCGTCGGGGCCGTGTGCACCGGCGTGGCCGTGATCGCCGGGCTCCTCTTCCAACTCACCGTCTGGCCGGCGGCACAGCCGCCCCCGCCCGTCTCGGCGCTACCAGCGGTGGCCGGGCCCAGCCCATCAGCGGACGCGACGCCGGTCGGGCCGGCCGGTGCCGCAGTCCTCGGTCGGTCACCCCGAGGTGACAAGGCGGGCAGCCCCGTCGATCGGGTCGCGTCCATCGTTCCGAACCCGTTGGTCGCACCGAAGGATCTGCCGACCACCGCGCGAACCGGCTGTCACGTACAGCAGAACAGCAGTACGCCGCTGACGTGTGTCTACGGCGTCCGGGACGCGACGTTCACCGTCGTGCTCGCCGGCGACTCCCATGCCGCACAGTGGCTGCCCGCCCTCGAGGAGGTCGCCGCCAAGCAGAAGTGGCGGGTGGTCTCGCACACCAAGTCCTCGTGCCCGTTCCTCAAGATGGAGGTAGCGCTGGCCGGGCGGCCGTACGAGAGCTGCACCGAGTGGAACCAGCGTGTCCGCGACCAGCTACGCGCTGATCCGCCCGACCTGTTGCTGGTCAGCAACTCGCTCTATCTTCCGGTGCGGGACGGCAAACCGGTCACGCAGCAGGTCAACGAAAGGTTGGCGGACGGTTTACGCGAAACGTGGCGGGAGATGACCGACGCCAGAATTCCGGTGGTGGTGCTCCGCGACACGCCGTACCACCGTCGTGACCCTGTCGAATGCGTCTCGGCCAACCCGGACAAGCTCACCCGGTGCGCCCCGTCCCGGGAAGAGGTGCTGGCGGCCGGTGGGGGCGTCGCCCAGGAGCAGGCGGCCGAGGGCCAACAGGGCGTACATCTCGTCAATCTCAACGACGCGATTTGCCCCACCGACCGCTGCGCGGCCGTCATCGGCGGCGTGCTGGTCTACCGGGACAGCAACCACCTCACCGCCACCTACTCCCGGACGCTGGCGCCGCGGCTCGACAGCTCGCTCGCCGCCGTGCGCAAGAGCGGCAGTTGATGCGCCGGCTGGTCGACAGGTTCGTCCTGGAGTGCCGTTCCACCCCCACCACCAGCTGACACCCGTGTCTTCCCGTCCCGGTCCGCGTTGTTCCGACGGGATCAACACCGACTGTGATTGTTTGCGCCATATCGCACTCGTGTGCCTGATAGACCCATAAACGGTGTTTGTCCGAGCAGCAGGAGGTGGGGAAGGTGCCGGTTCCTGGCGTGACTACCGTCGAGGGTCCTCGGCGGGCGGTTCGACCCGATCGCGGCAAGCGGGTGATCGACGTCGTCGCGGCCGTCATCCTGCTCGCACTGCTCGCGCCGGTGATCGCCACGGTGGCGCTGCTGGTCGCCCTCGGGTTGGGGCGTCCCGTGCTGTTCCGCCAGCTCCGCACGGGCCGTCACGGCGAACCGTTCGAGCTGATCAAGTTTCGCACGATGCGTGCGCCCGACCCGCGCCGTGGCCTCGTCGAGGACGGCGACCGGCTGACGCCGCTCGGACGCTGGCTGCGCGCCACCAGCCTCGACGAGCTGCCCACGCTCTGGAACGTGCTGCGGGGCGAGATGAGCCTCGTCGGCCCTCGCCCCCTGCTGCCGGAATATCTGCCTCGCTACTCACCTCACCAGGCCCGCCGGCATGAGGTGCGTCCGGGCGTGACCGGCCTGGCCCAGGTGCGCGGCCGCAACGGGCTGAGCTGGGAGACGAAGTTCGACCTCGACGTGGAGTACGTCGACACCCGCTGCCTCGGACTTGACCTGACGATTCTCGCCGCGACGGTCCGCACCGTGCTGCGCCGTGAAGGGATCTCCGCCGTCGGCGTGGCCACCGCTCCGACATTTCTCGGCAGTTCGGCTGGGGCCACGGCACCGTTGGGGACCGTCCCGACCGGGCGCCGCACCGCGGTGACCGTACGGCAGGGCGAACGCCGATGACGGACAGAGTGCACCTCTCCCAACCCGACGTCGGGCCCCTGGAGGAGTCGTACCTCATAGCGGCCCTGCGATCCGGCTGGGTCGCACCCGTCGGTCCCGATCTGGAGAGCTTCGAGAACGAGGTCGCGGCGCGGGTCGGCACCCGCGGCGCGGTCGCCGTCAGCTCGGGCACCGCAGCGCTGCACCTGGCCCTGCTCGGGGTGGGCGTCCAGGCCGGTGACGTCGTCGTCGTACCGACGCTGACCTTCGTGGCCACCGCGAACGCCGTGCGCTACACGGGTGCCCGGCCGGTCTTCGTCGATTGCGACGTGCGCACCGGCAACATCGACGTGCCGCTGTTGACTGAGCTGCTGCGCCGGCTGCGCGCACGCGGCGAGAGAGTCGGCGCGGTCGTGCCTGTCGACATGTTCGGTAGCTGCGCCGACTACGCGGCGTTGCTGCCGGTATGTGCGGACGCGGGCGTGCCGGCCGTCGAGGACGCGGCGGAGGCGCTCGGGGCGGCAGAGCACGGCCGGGCGGCCGGTTCGTTCGGCCAGGTCGGCGCGCTGTCGTTCAACGGCAACAAGATCATAACGACCTCAAGCGGTGGGATGCTCGTCTCCGACGACCTACCGCTGCTGGCCCGCGCCCGTCACCTGGCCAATCAGGCCAGGGAGCCCGTCATGCACTACGAGCACCGGGAGACCGGCTACAACTACCGCCTCAGCAACCTGCTGGCCGCACTGGGCCGGGCCCAACTGTCACGGCTCGACGGAATGATCGGCCGCCGTCGCCTACTGCGAGAGCGGTACGCGAAGCTCTTCGCCTCGGTGCCCGGCGTGGAACTGGTCGGCGCCGAGGACCTCGAGTCCAACTGCTGGCTCACCGTCATCCGGGTGCGGTCGGAACGCTCCGGTTGGCGGGCCGCCGATCTCGCCGCCCACCTCGCCGCTCAGAACATCGAGACGCGGCCGGTGTGGAAGCCGATGCATCGACAGCCCGCGTACGCCGACTGCGAGAGTCTGCTCACCGGGGCGGCCGACGATCTCTTCGCCGAGGGGTTGACCCTGCCCAGCGGCAGCGGCCTCACCGAGCAACAGGTCGCCACCGTGTTCGGCGCCATCGAAGGGTTCCTGGCCGTTCGAACGGGAGCGACCTCCGGGTGACGCCACTGGTCATCGTGGGCTGCGGCGGCCACGGCCGGGAGGCACTGACCATCGCACGGGCGACAGCTGTCGCCGGCGGGCCGCGGTGGGACCTGGTGGGCTTCGTCGACGACCGGCCGTCGGAGGAGAACCTGAAGCGGGTTCAGCGCCTGGAGGTGCCCTACCTGGGTGGGCTCGCGTGGTTACGGGACGCGCCGGCGGATCTCCACCACGTCATCGGGATCGGTGACCCGCTGGTGCGACGAGCCGTCGCCGCGCGGGTCGACGCCTACGGCACTCCAGCCGGAAGCCTCGTCCACCCGGACGCGACGATCGGGCGGGACACGCGGTACGGGCCCGGCTTGCTCGTGTTCGCGGGTGCCCGGGTCACCACCAACGTGACCTTGGGCCGACACGTCCACCTCAATCAGAACACCACGGTGGGGCACGACTCGGTGCTGGCCGACTTCGTCTCGGTCAATCCACTCGCCGCGATCTCCGGTGACTGCCACCTGGCGGAGGGCGTGCTGGTGGGGACCACGGCGGCGGTGCTGCAGGGCCTTCGGATAGGTCGGGACAGCACCGTGGGTGCAGGTGCCTGCGTGGTGCGGGACGTACCCGACGGTGTGGTGGTCAAGGGCGTACCGGCGCGCTGACCTGGTCAGTCCGAACCCCGTCACCAGGCAGTTACTCCGCAAATCATCTCATTGAAGTGTAAAAAGGATGAATAGCCTAATACCCCCTGCTCTGCGGGGCCAATCGTCGGAAACGGGAGTCAGACATGCCGCAGGACACCGGAAGGACCGAGCCTGCCGAACAACGGGTCCGTCGGGCCAGGGCGCGCCGCCGCGCCCTGGGTTTCCTCGCCACCGACACCGCAGCCTGGGTGGGTGGCTTCGTCGCCGCCGTCTGGACCCGCTACGAGTTCCACCCGCCCGCCGGACAGCTGAGCCGCGCGGCCAGCATCGGCGGTATCGCGGCGCTGATGTACGTGGCGGTCGCCGCGGTACGCCGGCTCCACTCTGGCCGGCACCCACTCGGCAGCCTCCAGGAGGTGCAGGGGGTCGCCGGTAACGTCGCCACCCCCACCGCCGTCCTGCTGATCGGGCTGCTGCCGTCGGCCGACCGACCGGTGCCGGCCAGCACTCCGCTGATCGGCGGCGCACTGACGCTGTTGCTGATGCTCGCCGCCCGCTCCGCGTACCGGCACCGGCACGACCTCGCGATGCGGCCCGACGTGCGCTCCGCCACCCCGGTACTGCTGTTCGGCCTCGGCGATGCCGGTCAAGGGCTCCTGCGCGCGATGCTCGGCGACCCACGCGGCCGGTACCTGCCGGTCGGCGCGCTCGACGACGACCCCGACAAGCGCAACCTGCGCTTCGGCGGCGTTCGCGTACTGGGCGGCCGGGCAGACCTCGCCGAGGCGGTCCGCCGCACCGGCGCCACCACCGTCATCTTCTCCGTGGCCAGCGCCGACGCCGCGCTGATCCGCCAGATCCGCGAGGCCACACTGCAGACCGGCGCCGCCTTCAAAGTGCTGCCGCCGGTCCGCGAGCTGGTCGACCATCGCATTACCGTCACCGACGTACGGGACGTGCAGATCAGTGACCTGCTGGGGCGCCGGCAGGTGATCGGCGACCTGCCGCTGAGCGGCGACGGCCTCGCCGGTCTACGAGTGCTGGTCACCGGCGCCGGCGGCTCGATCGGTTCGGAACTGTGCCGTCAGGTCCTGAAGGCCGATCCCGGCGAGCTGATGATGCTCGACCGCGACGAGTCCGCCCTGCACGCCCTGCAGATGTCACTGAATGGGCGGGCCATGCTCGACGGTCCCGAGCTGATCCTTGCCGACCTGCGCGACGACGAACGCATCCGGCGCATCATCCGAGAACGTCGGCCGGACGTCATCTTCCACGCCGCGGCACTGAAGCACCTCACGCTCCTGCAGCGCAACCCCGGCGAAGCGGTGATGACAAACGTCTGGGGCACTCTCTCCGTGCTGGACGCCTGCCGCGACGTCGCCAAGTTCGTCAACATCAGCACCGACAAGGCCGCCAACCCGATCAGCGTGCTCGGCTACTCCAAGCGCATCACCGAACGGCTGACCGCGCACGCCGCGCGCCGGTTCCCCGGCACCTTCCTCAGTGTCCGCTTCGGCAACGTGCTCAGCAGCCGCGGCTCGGTGGTCACCGCGTTCCAACGCCAGATCGAGATGGGCAACCCGTTGACCGTTACCCATCCGGACGTCACCCGCTACCTGATGACGTTGGAGGAAGCGGTGCGGCTGGTGCTCCAGGCCACCGAGATCGGTCGGGACGGAGAGGCCCTCGTGCTGGACATGGGCGCGCCGGTCCGCATCGCCGACGTGGCGAAGCAGATGGCCGAGCAGGCCGACAGTCGGGTGCCGATCGTCTACACCGGGCTTCGGCCCGGCGAGAAACTCCACGAGGACCTGTTCGGCACCGGCGAGGTCGACGACCGTCCGCTCCACCCGCTCATCTCACACGTCACAGTGCCGGCGCTCGACCCGCTCGAGGTGGGCGGACTCGACCCGTACGACGACGCGGAAAAGCTGATCGCCCACCTGGCTGCGCTGTGCACCCCGGCGAGCACCAGGGAGGGGACGATCCACGTGCCGCTGGCGCGTTAGACCGACCCACGAACTCAGCGGGCCCGGCGACCACTGTCGCCGGGCCCGCTGTCTGTCGCCGGTCAGCGGCGGATGCCCGCCCAGTCGTGGTGCCGACGGACCGTGGACAGGATGAAGTCGACCACCCGGCGGGAGGTGTCCCGCACCTGGTAGTCGGCCGGACAGGGAACTCCCTCGGCGCGGACCTGGTCGACGGTCACCTGGACCGCCTCCACCACACCATGCGGGTCGAGACCGGTCATGATGATGCCGCCGGCGTCCAACGCCTCCGGCCGTTCGATCGACTCGCGCAGCGTCACCGCGGCGAAGTTGAGGATCGCCGACTCCTCGCTGATCGTGCCGCTGTCCGACAGCGTGCAGAAGGCCTTCGTCTGCAGGTGTACGTAGTCGAGCAGACCGAACGGCTCGTGGAAGGCGATCCCGTCCAGCGCCGTCGCGCCGGGCGCCAACGACTCCAGCCGCTTGCGGGTCCGAGGGTGGGTGGACACGAGTACCGGAAACTGCCAGCGGTCACGAACCGCGCGGAGGCATTCCAGCAACCGGGCCAACCGGGCCGGGCTGTCCACGTTCTCCTCGCGGTGGGCGCTGACCAGGAAGTACCGGCCCGGCGTCAGCTCCAGCTGACGCAGGATCGTCGACGCCTCGATGTCCAGCCGGTAGTGCTCGAGCACCTCGCGCATGGGTGAACCTGTGTGCAGGATCCGGCGGGGGTGCAGCCCTTCGGCCAGCAGGTTCCGCCGGGCGTGCTCGGTGTAGACGAGATTGAAGTCGGCGACGTGGTCCACCAGACGTCGGTTCGTCTCCTCCGGGACGTTGAGGTCGAAACAGCGGTTACCGGCCTCCATGTGGTAGACGGGCACCCGCAGCCGGCGGGCCATCAGCGCACCGATGCAGCTGTTGGTGTCACCGAGCACGAGCAGCGCGTCCGGCCGCACCTCGGCGATGGCCTCCTCCACACCGACCAGTACGCCACCGAGCACCCGGCCGAGCGTCGAGGTGTCCACGCGCAGGAACCGGTCCGGCTCCCGAATGCGCAACTCCTTGAAGAAGATCTCGGACAACGAGCTGTCCCAGTTCTGGCCGGTGTGGACCAACACGTGCTCCACCACGTCGTCCAGCCTCGCCATCACCCGCGAGAGCCGGATGATCTCCGGCCGGGTACCCACCAGCGTCATCACACGGGTCATGGCCGTCCTTTCCCTGCTGCCACCTTCGTCAGGATGTCCTCGAACTGGTCGACTCCGACCCGCACACACATCCGCTCCCGGTAGGCCCGGCGGGCCCGCTGACCCATGGCGGCGCGGTCGGCCGCAGCCGTGTCGGCTGCCTGCCGCAGGCGATCCGCGAGCACCGCCCAGTCCCCCGGTGGGCACACCAGGCCGGCTTCACTCGACTCCACCAGAGCGGCGGCGTCCCCGCCCAACGCGGCGATCACCGGAGCGCCGCAGGCAAAGGCAGCCTGCAGCTTCGACGGGACGGTGCCGCGTAGCGCCGGCAGATCCCGCAGGCACACCAGCTGCCAGTCGGCCGCCGCGTACAGTTCGGCCATCTCCGTCGGCGGGCGGCGACCAACGAAACGCACGTTGTCCGCGTTCAACTCGGAAGCGAGCCTGCGGGCCTCGTCCTCGTAGGCACCCGACCCGACCAGAACCAGGTCCACCCGGTCCCGAACGGCGGCCGCCGCGCGGATCGCCGTGTCCACGCCCTGGAGCAGACCCAGGTTGCCGGTGAACATCACAGTGCACCGGTCCCGTCGTCCGAGCGTCGCGCGGGCCGCTTCCGTCGGTGCCACCGGCCGGAACAGAACGTCGTCGGTCCAGTTCCACACCACACGCACACGGCTCGGATCGGCACCCCGCTCCACCACGAGGGCCGCCATCGCCGGTGAGATCACCACGATCGCGGCCGCCAACCGGTATGCCGTCCGCATGAGGGCGTCCACGCCGGCCGCCACCGCTCGTCCGGCGAGACCGGTCGGGGCCATCCCGGAGTGCAGCACCGAGTCGGGCCACATGTCCTGCACGTGCAGGACGATCGGCGTACGCCGGGCAGCCCGAACGAGCGCCGCCGCAGCGACCGCCGTGGGCGGCGGGTGGTAGACGTACGTGACGTCGACGCCACCGAGCCAGCTCGGACCGGCGAGCGCGCTGCTCACACCGAACGTGATGTGGCTGGCCGCTCGGCGCAGCGCCGACGTGTCGTGGCTCGGGTACGCGGGAACCCGTCGCACCGCGACGGTTCCCTGCATCTCGACATGCCGCCAGCGTTGGCGCCAGCCGGGGTAGAGCCGCCCGTGCGGGTAGCTCGGGTAGGTGGTGAGCACCCGGACGTGGTGGCCGCGCGCGGCCAGGTGCTGTGCCAGGTTGCCCGGGATGAACACACCCTCCGGCGGATACCACTGGCTGACCAGGCCGACCCTCACGCGGCGACCACCGCGGGCCTCGGAATGCGCGACTCCACCGGCTCCGGCCAGGTGTCCGGACGCGCCGGGTCGAACAGCTCGTTGGTCCAGAAGAGGGTGACCAGCTCGTCGTCACCGGTGTTGACCAGCTTGTGCACCCACATGGTGGGCATGTCGACGGCGACCGGCTCGTCCCCGGAGACCGGAAATCGCACCACGTCGCTGTCACAGACCCGACGCAGGCTGATCTCCGCAGTGCCGCGCAGCACCACGAACCGTTCCACCTTCGCCAGGTGGAAGTGCTCGCCCCGGGTCACGCCCGGGTGACTGGTGGAGCTGAACGTCTGCCCGGCACCACCGTGCACCTTTACCGTCTCCACCAACTCGCCGCGGACGTCGGCGCGGCGGGGCAGCGCCAGCGGGTAGTGCGTCGGGAAGCAGTGCGAGCGATAGGTGTTGAACAACCGCACGAGGTGCCGGTCGGTCAGGACCGGGATCTCGCCGGTGCGGTAGGTGGCGGCCAGCCCGGCCAGACGTTCGGCGAGCTCGCGAACGCCCAGCCGTAACGCCGGCATGGCCGGGTCCCAGGAACCATCCGCCGGCACGCCGACGAGCCGGGCCGCGGCGTCGGTCACATGCACCAGGGCCATCTCACGATCGGTGTGGACCTCCGGCTGCCCACCCTCGGCGAGCACCCGACAGAACGTCGCCACCGCAGAGTTGTAGTACGGGCGGCCGTGCTCGCCGTAGAGGTTGGACAGCAGCACGTCCTCCAGCGGCAGTCGGGTGTCGGCGAGGATCCGAGCGGCGTCCGCCTTGGCGTCGCCGTACGGCGTGCCGTTGCCGGCCTGCACCGAGTTCGCGTACACGACGCTGGACGGCGGATCCGCGGCGGCGCGCAGGCCGGCTGCGAGTTGCGCGGCGATGCGGCGGTTGCCCTCGGCGACCTCCGCCGGATCGCCGCGGTTCACGCCGGCCAGGTGCAGCACCCGGTCGACACCGGAGACCTTGGCGCCGACGACACGAGGGTCGGCCAGGTCGGCGCGCGTGATGATCACCGGCTCCGGCCAGCCGAGCGCCCGCAGGAGCACCCGCACGTGCCAGCCGAGGAAGCCGCCGCCGCCGGTCAAGGCGAGTTTCAGCACGCCAGCACCGGGTCCCGCAGGGCCAGCTCCGCGCGGATCTCCGGCAACCTCTTCAGCAGCTCCATGATCTGCGGTACGCCCAGACGTGGCGCATTGGACGAGTTGAAGTCCTTAACGGGTTCTCCGTCCAGCTCACCCTCGGAGACGTAGAGCGAGTAGTTCAGATCGCGGGCGTCCAGCGGCACCCGGAGGAACTCGCCGAAATCCTCCGCCTGGGTCAGTTCCTCCCGGCTGGCCAACGTCTCGTCGAGCTTCTCGCCGTGCCGGACGCCGATGACGTCCAGTTTCGCCGGTACGTTGAAGAGCTCGCAGACAGCTTCCGCCAGGTCGCCGATGGTGCAGGCGGCCGCCTTGCGAATGAAGATGTCACCCGGGCGGGCGTGCTGGAAGGCATGCTCCACCAGCTCGACCGATTCGTCGAGGGACATCAGGAAGCGGGTCATCGTCGGGTCGGTGACGGTCGGCGCCCGCCCGGCCTTGATCTGCTCGATGAACAGCGGGATCACCGATCCGCGGGAGTACATGACGTTGCCGTACCGGACGCAGGAGACGATGGTGGCGCTGTTCGGGTTGTTGCGGGCGTGCGCCTGCGCGACCTTCTCCATCATCGCCTTGCTCATGCCCATCGCGTTGACCGGGTAGACGGCCTTGTCGGTGCTCAGCACCACCACCGAGCCGACGCCGTTGCGCGCGGCCGCCTCGACGACGTTCGCGCTGCCGAGGATGTTCGTCCGCACCGCCTCGAGCGGAAAGAACTCGCACGAGGGCACCTGCTTGAGGGCAGCCGCGTGGAACACGTGATCGATGCCGCGGCTGGCCTGCAACACCGAGTCGTAGTCACGTACGTCCCCGACGTGGTAGCGGACTCGCTCGTCGCCGAGGAGTCGGCGCATCTCGTCCTGCTTGGCCTCGTCCCGGCTGAACACCCGGATTTCAGCGACGTCCCGATCGAGAAGTCGGCGGACCATCGTCCGGCCGAACGAACCCGTTCCGCCGGTGATCAGGACCCGCCGTCCAGTGGTCAATAAAGTCACTGCCGCTCCGTTCGCTACTGATGGCTCGCGTCCAGCCGGCCGCTGCCGGCGGTGTCAATGGCCGCACTCGGCCCAACGAGCGAGCAGGATGCTTCGAAACGTCACCAAAGGGGCTAATGTCGACACACCAGGCGGGGTCAGATGCCGGTGCCGCGAACATCCGCAGCCAGGACGGGCTCACGCACGCCCGCTGCGGACTGGTCGGCGGCGTCGCGCCGATGCCGCCGGACCAGCAGCGCCGCGTACACGCCGAGCAGGGCGGTCAGCGCGAGTTGACCCACCCCGTACGACCAGGCGGCGCCCTGTGCACCGAACCGGCCGGCCGTCACACAGACCCCGACCAACTGCAGCGACACCGTGCCGACCGTGCAGAGCCCCACCACGTTCTCGTGGCCCCGGGCCTGGAGGAACGTCGCGAGTGGCTGGTTCACCACCACCACCGCGGCAGCGATCGACAGCACCACCAACACGTCGGCGGACTGCCGGTAGGTGTCACCGAGCACCAGGGAGACCGCGGTGGGTGCGAGCAGGACGAGAACGGCACACGTCACGACTGCCCCGCAGAGCAGCCAGAGGGATCTGCGCACCGCCTGCAGCGCCGCCCGGGACGAGGACGCCTGCGCGATGGCAGGTGCGGCGGCGGACGAGTACGCCTGGGCGAAGAACTGGACGGGCTGGGTCCATCGGGACACCGCGCTGTAGATGCCCGCCTGCGCACTGCCGCCGGTCGCCGTGAGCAAACTGACGTCCAGCGAGGTGGCGCTGACGGCCAACGAGAACCTGCCGTACCCCGCCGTCGCCCGCCACGGTGCGGTCAGGCCGGTCGGCACCCAGCGAAGTCGGGACGGACCGCCGAGCAGGATGCCGGTCGCGACGGCGGCGAACGCACCGCCGACCAGTGACCACCACAGCGTCGGCAGCGCGCCGACGGCGGTGGTCGTCAGGAGCACGACCGCCAGGACGAGCGCCACCAGGCGCTCCAGCAGGAGAACCGCGGCGACCTTCACCACCCGACGGGCAGCTCGTAGCGGCACGACAACCCCGTTGATCGCCGTCCGGCTGAGCAGGACGAGGGCGACCACCAGACCGAGTTCCGGCCACGGGGTCGCCAGTGCCGCGATCGAGATGACGAGTGCGACGGCGATGGCCACGGCGAACAGCACCCACAGCCGATTCCAGTAGCTCTCCTCGGTGATCCGACCAGCAGCGAGTTCCCGCACCGAGAGGGCGTTGAAGCCGAAGTCCACCACTCCGACCAGCATCCCCCCGATGCCCATCGCGCCGGCGGCCATGCCGAACGCGGCTGGTCCCGCCCGATTCGCCACCAGGGCGACGACGACCGCGTACAGCGCCTGCGAACCGGCGCCCGCGACGACCAGGGTTACGGTCTGAACCGCGAGGCCGCCGCGGCCGATCATGACAGGAACGCCTCGACGAACGCGTCGCTGCCCAGATCCACCCGGGGCGCGGGCGCGGGCGTGGCGATCGCCTTCTCCATCAGCCCCGTCACGGACTCCTCGGTCAGCGGCCCGCAGAGGCTCAGCCCCAGATGCTGCGCCCAGGTCACCAACTGGTCGGACCCCGCGACGACCACCTGCCGGCCCGCTCGGATGCCCTTGACCATCATCGAGTTGGGCTGGTCGCTGGAGTACGCCACCATGACACAGTCGCTCGCCTGCACCGCGCAGTTGATGCCGGAATCGGTCTGCACCCGGTCGTCCAGAATCACCGGCAACCCCGCGGCTCGGGCCCTGCCGAGCAGCGGTTGCACCTCCGCACGCACCGATGGGTCGAGTTGCCCACACACGAACAGCGCCACCGGCCGGTCCGCCAGTCGCAGCAGGCAGCGGAGCACCAGGGGCAGGTTCTTGCGAGCCGACACCTTACCCGCCACGAGGAAGACGAACCGGTGCTCGGGGAGACCGAGCCCGACACGCAGGGCGGTCGGGTCCTGGTCCTCCGCGTCGAAGAACACCGGGTCGGGCGCGACGGCCGGACGAGCCTTCCGACCCGCTTCCGAATGGTCCGACAGGTACAGCAGCCGTACCCCGGGGAGCCGTTCGGTGCGCCGCAGGATGAAATCCTTCGCCTTCAAGCGGGCGCGTACCAACGGCCGGTTGTCGGTGTTCCAGCGCGGGTCCTGAGTGACCAGTACGACGATCGGCAGGGCCGCCGGCCAGCCCCGCATCCCGAGCCGGATCGCGAACCGGTCGCCGTCGGGAACCAGAACCCGGGTGCAGCCGTACCGCATTGCCTGTTGGCGCAGACCTGCGACGTTCAGCGACGGATCCGCCAGCGCCACTTGTCGACAGCGGTCGGCGACGGCGGCAAGGTGCAGCCGATGCTCCGTGGACCGGAGGCCGGGCCGGGTGAGGGCGAGCACCACGCTGTAGCCGCGGTCCAGGGCAGCGGCCGCCAAGAGGCGGACATACATCAACCGATGCCCCTCGTGAGCCTGCGCAACGATCAGTACCCGTTCAGCCATCTCGGCGCCTCCTTCCGCCCAAGCTGGCCAGCACTAGCGGACGGTGTCTGTCGCCGGCACCATCCACGCGTTGAAGTCGCGGCAGAACAGCGTCGTGCAGGCGTCGACACCCAACCCGGGCTTGAAGCCCCAGAAGTCCAGCCGGCCGAAACCCTGAGCGGTCAGGGCGCGCTCCGCCGGACGGGTCGTCGGGCGATCGGTGTCGTCGAGCACCACCAGCCCCGAGGGGGTCAGGTACTCCTGCGCCATGCGGGAGCAGGTCGTCCGCGCCCTCCCGTCGATGATGATCACGTCCCAGGGCGCGCCTGCCTCGATGGCCCGTACGTAGGGCGCGGCGTCGTCCGCGTCCCACCAGGTTCCGTCGCAGGGCACGTACATGACCCGACCGTGGCGAGGTTGCGGGACCCGGCGGAACCAGTCGGCATCGTGTTCGACGGCCACGATCTCCCGCACCCGCAGCGCGTCGGCGAACCATGCGGTCGAGGCGCCGGCACCGTACTCGAACACGCGGCGATCGGCGCCGACGTGCGTGGCGAGCCAGTGCATCGCGGCGTAGGTCAACCAGGGGCGTGGCTCGCCGTCCGAGCCGCTCGGCGCCCCGCCCGAGACCGACCTGTGCCAACCCTTCGCCCTGAGGGTCGACAGCACCTGCAGCGAGGTGAGCACCTCCCGCCCGCTCCGTGGTATGCCGGGGACACGCGCGCGAACCCTGTCCATCACCGAAGGACGTCTCATCGAACTCAACACCTTTCGTTCTCGTATTCCGGCACCGGGAGTCGCCTTCTCGATGTCACCTGGGCACCCATCGACATGAGTTCAGCGGCCATGGCCGGGCCGGCGTTGAAGGCCGGGGTCGCCGGCACGCGGATCCGATGCAGGCTCTTCAGGTCGCGCGCCTCGGCGAACACCTCGGCGAGCCGGTCGGCGTCGCCTGCCGGAAACACCCAACCGTTGTCAGTGGTGACGCGATCGGCATGACATCCGACGACGTCACTGACAGCGACCCGCACGCCGTTGGCCTGCGCCTCTGCGACAACAAGACCCCACGGCTCGTAGCGCGACGGCAGGACGAAGAGATCGGCCGCCGCGAAGACGGGACCGAGTTCGTCCTGCGGCAGCGCGCCCAGGACTCGAATGCGCGAATCGGCGGCGGCAGCGCGGTCGACGAGGGATCGTTGCGGCCCCTGTCCCACGATCACCAGCCGCGCAGTGGAATCGGCGAACACCGCGAAGGCGGACAGCAGGGTGTCCAATCCCTTGGCAGGCGCGAGTCGCCCCACGAACAGGATGACGAGCCCGTCGCCGAGGGCGTGCCGGGTCCGCAGCGCCGAAGCCTGCTCCGGGCTCGCGACGGGCGGACTGGGCAGACCGAACGGGATCAGGTGCCGGTTGCCGAAGCCGTACTCCGCCCAGTACCGGTCGTTCTGCGCTCCCACGGTCCACACCCGGGCCTGCGGCCCGAAGATCGCCCGCAGCAGCAGCCGCTTCCCCCATCGTCGTACTGCGGGGCGTCGGCGCTCGTCGAGCCAGTTGCTGTCCGAGCGGAGCACCACCCGGGCGCCGCGCAGCCGGGCGGCGAGGACGGCGAGGACGTTCGCGAGCCGGGCGTAGCCGAAGCAGCAGACGACTTTCAGGTCGGGGCGGAGCGCGGCGTGCACCAGAGCCACGCACCTCG
The DNA here is from genome assembly GCF_040608575.1 of Micromonospora sp. NPDC005171. Lineage (NCBI taxonomy): Bacteria > Bacillati > Actinomycetota > Actinomycetes > Micromonosporales > Micromonosporaceae > Micromonospora > Micromonospora sp. NPDC005171. The sequence goes on from NZ_JBEXIM010000010.1 coordinate 171,569, forward strand.
ACGCCGCCCCGCCGTCGACCACCTCATGCGGATGAGCCGGCACGGCCGCACCCCAACCACGACCCGCGTCGCCCCGGTGATAGAGAGCGCGCACATCCATACCCGCGAGATGCAGGTGGTCGAGCACCGGATTCCGGTATGGAGTGGGCACCTCCACGATGAAGAGCACCTCCGCCACGATGCGTCAGCTCCTCTCCCGGACGGCGGTCGTGCCGCTCGACGCGTGGACAGCGCGCCCCTGCGCTGGTGGACCGGTCACATCAGCGAACGCGTCAGCGCGTACGAGATCGATCACGCTGTGCGTCTCCTGCCCGGCCCGCCAGGCGCGGTAGGCCTCGCCAGCCGCGACCCGCCTCGCGTGACGCCCGGCGACGTCGTCGGCCGCCATGCGCTCGATGACCCGGCTCAACTCCGCGGCGGAGATCGCGGGGAGGACGACGCCGCCGCCACCTTCGAGGACATCAGTCCACGGCGTCTCCGCCGAGCAGACCACGGGGCACGAGGCAGACAGACTCTCGGCGATGGCGTGCCCGAAATTCTCCCCGCGGGTGGGCAGGACGAAAGCGTCGTAGCGACTGAAGGTGGCGCGGACCTCTGCCGGAGGCACCGGACCGCGGTACCGGACCGTCACTGTGGCGGGTAGCTCGTCGCACAGCCGTTGGCACTCCCGCCAGTACGACGGGTCGTCCACCGGCCCGAAGATGTCGAGACTCAACGGTCGGGTGACCGACCTCAGGGCCCGCAGCACCAGATCGAGGTTCTTCATCGGCGTGATGCGGCTGATGAAGACGAGTCGTAGGCGAGCGTCCTCGTGCTCCACTGGCGGTGCGGGATCCACCGGTAGCAGCGTCTGGTTCGCCCGTAGCACGATCCGCGCGCCAGGAACGAGTGCGCGGATGTGCGCGGCCTCGCGATCGTTCGTCGCATGCCACAGGACATCCCGCCGACCCAGGAGCCGACGCCAGAGGGCCAGGAACAGCCGCTTCTTGCGCGACCGGATACCGAGTGCCCCCGGCGAGAACTCTCCGCGCGGGGCGATGAGGATCCGCTTCGCGGCAACCAGCCCCAGGATGGCCGCCAGCACCGGCAGCAAGGAGAAGGTCGGCTGCCAGACGCTGTTGACGTAGAGCAGGTCGAACGGGCCCTCCGACCGCTGAGCGCGCCAGATCCGCAACCAGTGCCGCGGGCTACGGCGGTCCAGATAGAAGACCCGGGACCGGGACCGCGTCGTCCACACTCCGGAAAGACCCGCATATGGCTCCCGACAGCCCAGATCACGATCACTGGTGACCAGCGTCAGGCGCACGTCCGACGGCAACTCGTCGACCATGCTGGTCATGGATCGCACCGGACCGCCGGCACGGTAACCGGGTTCGAAGTACGCCGACGTAGCCAGCACCCGGTAGTCGTGCTCAGAGGGCACTGGACTTGAGGGCGATCGCGCGGCCGGCACCCTGGGTGCCCAACGTGCTGGATGAACAGGAGACGTCGTCAAATTCTCTGGCCGAGGAATCGTATTGCACGATAAGCCGGCGAACGATCTCGGGAATGGTGAGCAACGCGTCCAGGATGCCGTCGCTGATCTGGTCACCACGCTTGCCAGGATGCCCCTCGGTGACTGGCTCGGACGTGAGAAGGCGGCCTGACACGATCACTCCCCTGAGGTGAAAATGCGCAATAAGGCAAGCGCTGGCGCAATTGACCAACGAGTTGCCGTACGATTAGTTACTTGGCCCGGGCGTTCACTGTTGGCGTCTCCCGTCGGGCGCGGGCGATCGTCCCGAGCATCGCTTCCGGCTCGGTCGGACGACGGGAAAGCCATGCCGTCGCAATTACCAGCATGGCCAGAACCACCAACCGAGGCCCGGTACGGGTCATGTAGGTGAAGCCACCCACCCAGACCAGATCGAAGAGGCCGACGGCGAGAAGAATTCCCGCGACGTAACCGCCGAGCGCCTTGGGCGTGGTCAACGGCCGGGACGATGCACGATCCAGAAACCGGTCGATGGCAGACACACCGAGACCGGTCACCGGAATCATCGCCGCCACGCCGACAACACCGAAATTGAACAGCCACTCGCCGTACCAGAGGGCCGCCACCGAATGGCCGGTGCCGGCCAGTCCGGGCGCGAGGTAAGGCACCAGTTCATAACCGAAGCCGACTGGCTTGTCGGGCCAGAACGCGCGGGGCACCAGGGCGACCACGGCAGCGAAGAAGGTCTCGCCCCACCCTCGGGGCAGGAGCCCGATGGTGTTCATCTGCCAGAGTTCGGCAAACGCGGACATCGGGCTGACGGCCGATCCAAAGCCATCGCTGTCCACGTCCGAGGATGCCCCACCGGCGCGAAGAGCAGCGAGGAACAGCAGCGCCGGTATTCCACCGAGGACCACGAGCGCTTTGGTGTAGCGCCGCCTGTCGCCATGAGCCAGGATGACCAACAAGGCTAGGGCGAGCGACCCGAGGACGATGCGTCCGAATCCGTTGAACAGATAGAAGAAATAGACGGTGAAGGCTACGGCGCACACCGAACCGCACAGCACCTTCCATCGACCGAGCGGGCCGCGCAGCAGACCGGTCGCCAGTAACACGACGCCGACGAAGCCGACCGGCTTCGCCGTGAACTCGGTCTCGGCAGCGACCAGCGAGGCGATGACGGCGACGGCGAGTAGGAGCAGCCCGAAGGTGAACGCCCACCCTGCGGTGCCCGCATCCACCCGGGCGGCGTCGGACCGGGCCCTGGAGGGCGGACCATCGCCCCAGAACAGCATCCAGGTGAGCACGTGGCCGAAAAAGCAGACGGCGACAATGGTGAACAACGGGATACCGGGGTCGGTCATCGCGTTCTTGATGCTGTGGTAAAAACCGCCGAAGCCGACGAAGACCGCGAAGGCGAGGTTGTAGATCCCCACCGCCGTGATCCGGGTGCCTCCGTGTCGCCAGAACACCCAGGTACCGAAAAGGATAGCGAGGAGGCTCAGGGCGACGGTGGCCTCGCGGTGCCAGTCGGTTTCCAAGGCTGGGTCGAGGACGAAGCAGGCAGCCCCTGCCGCCAGCCACGCGACACCGGCGGCCAGATTCTGCACGAACTGGGGCACCCCGGCGGCGCGCGGGCGGGAGGGCGGCGCCGAACGGGTGACCGGAATATGGATTGTCCCCATGGCAGCGGAGCGTATCGGAACAGTTACCACTCGATGCCTGATTCACATTCTTGGCCCGCCGTTTCTACCCGCGCCCCTACCGGGCGCGGAACATCGCCCGCACCGAGGGTCCTAGATCGGCCGACCGATCAACCTCACTGATCCGACCTGATCCGACCGACCCGACTCCGTCCCGGCCGTCACGCGAGGGAGCGACGCCGACACGGGCAGCCACGACCCACCCATCGACCGATTGACAGCGATCAGTCCGCACCGAAGGCTCGCGCCTACAGGTCCTTCACCCAAGGAGGCGCGATGAGACCGAGACGACTGGCGATCGCCGGCGTGGTCACCCTGCTCGGCGCACTGGCACTGACCCCACCGGCCAACGCGCGGCCACCGTCCGACCCGGGCGTCCGCGACGGCCTGGAGGTGTACGTCGGCACTGTCGACGCGAAACAGCGGGAGCAACTGCGCGCGGCGGGGGTCGACCTCGGCCACGACGCGAAGACGGACTCGTCCGGCCGCACGATTGTCGAGACGGTCCTCAGCCGACGGCAGGCGAAGCGGTTGACCGACAAGGGCGTACCGCTGTCGGTGAAGAAGGTGCGCGGCAAGGACGCGTCGCAGGCGCTGCGGGAGCAGGCCGCGGCCGGCTGGACGAGCTTCCGTCCCTACGGTGAGCCGGGCGGCCTGCGAGATGAGCTGAACGCCACAGCGGCCCGGTATCCCAAGCTGACCAAGGTGGAGACCATTGGGCGCAGCCAGCAGGGGCAGCCGATCGTCGCCGTGAAGGTCACCAGGAACGCGCGGACCGTCGCGGACGGGAAGCGGCCCGCTGTGCTCTACGCCGGGGCGCAGCACGCCCGCGAGTGGATCACGCCGGAGATGACCCGCCGACTGATGCACCACGTGCTGGACAGCTACGGCACCGACCGGGAGATCACCAAACTCCTGGACACGACCGAGCTGTGGTTCCTGCCGGTGGCCAACCCGGACGGCTACGACTACACCTTCACCCCCGGCAACCGCCTGTGGCGCAAGAACCTGCGGGACAACAACGGCGACGGTCAGATCACCTCGGGCGACGGCGTCGACCTCAACCGCAACTTCAGCTACAAGTGGGGGTACGACAACGAGGGTTCGTCGCCGGAGCCGAACAGCGAGACCTACCGGGGCCCGGGCCCCAACTCGGAGCCGGAGACCAAAGCCCTGGATCGGTTCTTCAAGCGGGTCGGGTTCGAGTTCTTCGTCAACTACCACTCGGCAGCCGAGCTGCTGCTCTACGGCGTCGGCTGGCAGGTGAGCACCCCCACCCCGGACGATGAGATCTACAAGGCGATGGCCGGTGACGACGCGCACCCGGCGGTGCCCGGCTACGACCCGGACATCTCCGCGGAGCTGTACACCACAAACGGTGACACCGACAGTCACGCCACCGTCAGGTACGGCACGTTGGGCTTCACGCCGGAGATGTCCACCTGCGAGGCCGCCTCGGCGGTCGACCCGGACGACCAGTGGCGCCCGGAGGACTGCGTCAGCGGCTTCATCTTCCCCGACGACGAGGCGCTGATCGCTGGCGAGGTGAGCAAGAATCTACCGTTCGCGTTGGCCGTGGCCCGGTCTGCGGCGGACCCGGACGACCCGGTCTCGGTGGTCGGTCGGAGCACTCCGGACTTCGTGGTCGACGCCTTCGACACGTCGTACGGGCGCACCCAGCAGGTCGCCTCGATCACCCGTCGGGCGCTGAAGAACGTGCGGATGCACTACACGGTCAACGGTGGGCGGCCGAAGACGGTCGCGGTCCGCGAGTGGCGCGGCGGCGAGCGGTACGGCGACACACACGACGACTACTACGCCGAGCTACGGGGCACTGTCAGCGGCGCGAGGCCGGGCGACCGGGTGGAGGTCTGGTTCACCGGGAACAAACCGCGTGCCGGGGTGGTGACCAGCGAACACTTCACCTACCGGGTGCACAACGACGTCGGCGGCGACGTGCTGGTTCTCGCCATGGAGGACGTCACCGGCCTCAGCCCGGCGCAGACCGGGACCACCGCGAAGTACGCCGACGAGGTGGCCGCGTCGCTGAGCGCCGCCGGGCGCAGCAGTGACGTGTACGACTTCGACGCGATGGGCCGCAAGGCGCCGCACCCGCTCGGCGTGCTGTCGCACTACAAGGCGGTGGTCTGGGAGACCGGCGACGACGTCATCCTGCGCTCCCCCGGTCAGGTGGCCGGCACGACGGCCAGGGCGGCGCTGGAAACCGAGCTGGCCGTTCGGGACTACCTGAACGAGGGCGGCAAACTGCTGGTCAGCGGCCAGTACGCGTTGTTCGCGCAGGGCGCCAACGGGTCGTACGTCTATCACCCGGACGCACCACCGGAGTGCACCGACGCCGAGGCCGCCAGCTGTCTGCCGCTGTTGAACGACTTCCAGCAGTACTGGCTGGGTGCGCACACCTACGTCAGCGACGGCGGCACCAGCCCGGAGGGGGAACCGTTCCCGGTCGCCGGGACCGACGCGGCGTTCACCGGCTTCACCGGGCAGCTGAACGCTTCCGGCTCGGCGGAGAACCAGGCGCACACCGCGTCGTTCCTGACCACGTCGAGCTTCCTGCCGCCGGACGAGTTCCCGCAGTTCGCCAGTTCCGCACCGGTGGACTGGACCCGACCAGGCGGCGCGCCGTTCGATCCGCGTACGGGTGAGTGGTACCTGTACAGCGGGCAGACCGACGAGTCGTACAAGCGGCTCACGCGCACGGTGGACCTCAGCGGGGCGAGCAGCGCAGAGTTGCGCTTCTTCACCTCCTACGAGATCGAGCAGGACTGGGACTTCATGTTCGTCGAGGCACACGAGGTGAGTAGCGACGACTGGACGACCCTGCCGGACGCGAACGGCAAGACCAGCACGGTCACCGGGGACAGCTGCGGCGAGGGTTGGGTGGAGCAGTTGCACCCGTTCCTCGCGCACTACCAGGGTGCGGACTGCTCCCCCACCGGGAGCACCGGCAGCTGGAACGCGGCGACCGGGTCGTCGGGAGGCTGGAAGGAGTTCGTGGTCGACCTGTCGGGCTACGCCGGCAAGCAGGTCGAGGTGTCGATCACGTACGCCTCGGACTGGGGCACCCAGGGTCTCGGTGTCTTCCTGGACGACGCCCGGGTGCTGGTGGACGGGTCGACAGTGGCGGAGACCTCGTTCGAGTCGGCCGACCTGGGTGGCTGGACGGTGGCCGGCCCGCCGCCCGGCTCCGCTGGCAACGCCAACGACTGGTCGCGCAGCCAGCAGGCGTTCGAGGAGGGCTCGGTGGTGGTCACCGGGGACACCGTGTATCTGGGCTTCGGGTTGGAGGGTCTGCCTCCGGCGGCCCGCGATGACCTGGTCGCCCGCTCGCTGACCCACCTCACCGGGCAGTCCCGCCCCTGATGGCGGCGAGGTGCGCCGACGGTCCGCGGACCGTCGGCGCACCTTCGGTGTACGCCGGGTACGGTCGCCGCGGATGTGGTGAGCTGTACAGGTGTCGGGGCTGGGACTTGTGCTGCACCCCACCCGGGATGTCACCGAGGTGGTCGGGATCATCGAACGGTGGGCGAAGCGTCACCACAAGACGCTGATGGTGCGCGAGCAGGACCAGCACCGCGTCTCGTCCTGCATCGTGCCGGTGCCGGAACACGAGGTTGCGACCCGCGCCGACGCCCTGATCAGCGTCGGCGGCGACGGCACCATGTTGGGTGCGCTGCGATCCGCCGTCCTCGACCCGAAGCCGGTGCTCGGCGTGCACCTGGGTCGTGTGGGTTTTCTCGTCGAGATCGAGCCGCCGGATCTGCCTGATGCGCTGAGCCGGTTGCTGTCGAAGGATTTCACCATCGAGTCGCACGCCTGCCTCGCCTGCGACGTGTGTGGCGACGACGTGGTGGCGTTCAACGACATCGCGCTGGTGCGCCAGCCCGGCTCCGGCTTCGTCAACGTCACACTCGCCATCGACGGTCAGCAGTACGGCTACTACCGGTGCGACGCCGTGGTGGTCAGCACCCCGATCGGCTCGACGGCGTACAGCTACGCCGCCGGCGGCCCGCTGATCTCCCCGGCGGCGGACTCGATGGTGATCACGCCGTCGGCGCCGATGGCCGGCATCTCCCGGTCGGTGGTGCTCTCACCCGACGAGAAGATCCGGCTGGAGCTGGAGCCCGACTCGTCCCCGGTGGTGGTCGAGATGGACGGGTTGGTGTTCCGCGACCCGGCCACCGAGGGAGCGGTGGGAATCAACTACCGCCCCAACGCCGGCCTGGTGGTGCGCTTCGACCCGCTGCGTTACCAGGAACGCAACCAGTTGAAGATGACCCTGCTCGACCTGCCGTTCCTACCCGAGCAGCTTCGCGAACTGCTCCCCGAGGAGTTGCGCCGCACCCGAAAGGAAATACCCCCACCCTGTTGACCAACAAGGCTCAGGCCTGGGCCAGGGCGCTGTCCACCAGGTTCTTGGCTTCTTCCTGGATCTGCCTGAGGTGGTCGGGGCCCTGGAAGGACTCGGCGTAGATCTTGTAGACGTCCTCCGTGCCGGACGGCCGCGCGGCGAACCAGCCGGACTCGGTGCTGACCTTGAGGCCGCCGATCGGTGCCCCGTTGCCGGGGGCGGTGGTCAGCGTCGCGGTGATCGGCTCACCGGCGAGCTCGGTCGCGGTGACCTGCTCCGGGGAGAGCTTGCCGAGCACGGCCTTCTGCTCCCGGGTGGCCGGGGCGTCGATCCGGGCGTACGCGGGGGCGCCGAAACGCTCCGCCAACTCCGCCCAGTGCTCACTCGGGCTGCGGCCGGTGGTGGCCTGGATCTCGGCGGCGAGCAGGCAGAGCAGCAGGCCGTCCTTGTCGGTGGTCCAGGTCGAACCGTCGCGACGCAGGAACGACGCCCCGGCGCTCTCCTCGCCACCGAAGCCGACCGCGCCGTCCAGCAGGCCGGGCACGAACCACTTGAAGCCGACCGGCACCTCCAACAGCGGCCGACCCAGGTCGGCGGCGACCCGGTCGATCATCGACGAGGAGACCAGGGTCTTGCCCACCGCAGCGGCCGGCCCCCACTCGGTGCGGGTGCGGAACAGGTGACGAATCGCCACCGCCAGGTAGTGGTTCGGGTTCAGCAGCCCGGCGTCCGGGGTGACGATGCCGTGCCGGTCGGCGTCGGCGTCGTTGCCGGTGGAAATCTGGTAGTCGGCCCGCGCGGCGATCAGCGACGCCATCGCGTTCGGCGAGGAACAGTCCATCCGGATCTTGCCGTCGCCGTCCAGGGTCATGAACCGCCAGGTCGGGTCGACAGTCGGGTTGACCACTGTCAGGTCCAGGCGGTGCCGCTGCGCGATCTCACCCCAGTACGCCACGCTCGCCCCGCCCAGCGGGTCCGCGCCGATCCGGATCCCCGCGTCGCGGATGGCGTCGATGTCGATCGCCGCCGGCAGGTCGTCGACGTAGTTGGCGAGGAAGTCGTACTCCCCGGTGGTGTCGGCGGCCCGCGCCCGCGCGTAGGTGATCCGGCGGACCTCCTTGAGCCCGGCGGCGAGGATGGTGTTGGCCCGGTCCTGGATCCACCGGGTCACGTCGGTGTCGGCCGGCCCGCCGTTTGTGGGGTTGTACTTGAAACCGCCGTCGTCGGGCGGATTGTGCGACGGGGTGATCACGATGCCGTCGGCGAGCCCGCTGGTCCGCCCCCGGTTGTGGGTGAGGATCGCGTGCGACAGCGCCGGGGTCGGGGTGTAGCCGTCGCGGCTGTCCACCAGCACGGTGACCCCGTTGGCGGCGAGCACCTCCAGGGCGTCCACCGCGGCCGGCGCGGAGAGCGCGTGGGTGTCCCGGGCGAGGAAGAGCGGCCCGTCCAGCCCCTGCTCGCGCCGGTAGTCGCAGAGCGCCTGGGTGACCGCCAGGATGTGGTCGGAGTTGAACGCGTTGCGCAGGCTGGAGCCGCGGTGGCCGGAGGTGCCGAACGAGACCTGCTGCGCCGGGTCCGCGGGATCCGGATGCTCGGCGTAGTAGGCGGTCACCAGGCGCGGCACGTCGACCAGGTCGGCGGGCTCGGCGGGCTGGCCGGCACGGGGGTGGGTCACTGCGGGATCCTCCTCGGGGAGTACCTGTCGGTCACGGCTCGACCTTCTGGCCCTTGCCGATCACCACGATGCCGTTGTCGGAGACGGTGTAGCGCTGCCGGTCCTTCTCCAGGTCGACGCCGATCTCGGCGCCCTCCGGGACGAACACGTTCTTGTCCAGGATGGCCCGCCGGACCACAGCGTGCCGGCCGATCTCCACACCCTCCATCAACACCGAACCCTCGACGTGCGCCCAGGAGTGCACCCGCACCTTCGGCGACACGATCGAGTTCTCCACCAGCGAGCCGGAGATCACCACACCCGGGGAGACCATCGAGCCGACCGCACGGCCGACCCGCTCCCCCCACTGGTGGACGAACTTCGCCGGCGGCCACGGCGGCTGCTCCGTGTAGATCGGCCAGTCGAAGTTGTACATGTTGAACACGGGGTGCACGTTGATCAGATCCATGTGCGCGTCGTAGAACGAGTCGAGCGTTCCCACGTCCCGCCAGTAGCCGCGATCCCGGTCGGTGCTGCCCGGCACCTCGTTGTCACGGAAGTCGTAGACGTTGGCCTCGCCGCGCTCCACAAGCATCGGGATGATGCTGCCGCCCATGTCGTGCTTGCTGGTCTTGTCTTCGGCGTCGCGCTCGACCGCCTCGCAGAGCGCCCGGGTGGTGAAGACGTAGTTGCCCATCGAGGCGTAGATCTCGTCCGGCGCGTCGGGCAGGCCGACCGCGTCGGTGGGCTTCTCGCGGAACGCCCGGATCCGCTTGCCGTCCTCGCCGACCTCGATGACGCCGAACTGGTCGGCCATCGACAGCGGCTGACGGATGCCGGCGACGGTCACCGCCGCGCCGGAGGCGATGTGGTCCTCCACCATCTGCCGGGGGTCCATCCGGTAGATGTGGTCGGCGCCGAAGACGATCACGTAGTCGGGCTGCTCGTCGTTGATCAGGTTGAAGCTCTGGTAGATGGCGTCGGCCGAGCCGGCGAACCACCACGGGCCACGACGCTGCTGCGCGGGCACCGGGGTGACGTAGTTGCCGAGCAGCGTGGACATCCGCCAGGTTTTGGTGATGTGCCGGTCGAGGGAGTGGGACTTGTACTGGGTCAGCACGACGATCTTGAGATAGCCGGCGTTGGCCAGGTTGGAGAGGACGAAGTCGACCATGCGGTACATCCCGCCGAACGGGACGGCCGGCTTGGCCCGATCCTGGGTGAGTGGCATCAGGCGCTTGCCCTCCCCACCCGCCAGGACGATCGCGAGCACCTTGGCAGCCATGCCCCGACGCTATCCACCCGCGTCCCACTTCACCACTCGTACGGGGAGTCTTCTGCACTAGGGTGCGGGGTCATGAACGAACCCACCCCGCTGCGCGTCGATCTGCTCACCCGCGAGTACCCACCGGAGGTCTACGGCGGCGCGGGCGTGCACGTCGAGTACCTGGCTCGGGAGTTGCGCCGCCTCGCCGACGTGCGCGTGCACTGCTTCGGTTTGCCGCGCACCGAGCCGGGCGTCACCGCGTACGCCGAACCGCCCGGCCTGACCGGCGCGAACGCCGCGCTGCGCACGATGGGCGTGGACCTGGAGATGGCCGCCGGCGCGGCCGGCACCGACGTGGTGCACAGCCACACCTGGTACGCGAACCTGGCCGGGCACACCGCGAAGCTGCTGCACGGGGTGCCGCACGTGGTGACCGCGCACAGCCTGGAGCCGCTGCGGCCGTGGAAGGCCGAGCAGCTCGGCGGCGGTTACGCGCTCTCCTCCTGGATCGAGCGCACCGGGATGGAGGCCGCCGACGCGGTGATCGCGGTCAGCGGCGGAATGCGCAACGACGTGCTCACCGCCTACCCGCAGATCGACCCCGACCGGGTCCGGGTGGTCTACAACGGCATCGACACCGTCCAGTACGCCCCGGACTCTGGCACCGACGTGCTCGACCGGCTCGGCATCGACCCGTCCCGCCCCAGCGTGGTCTACGTGGGCAGGATCACCCGGCAGAAGGGGCTGCCGTACCTGCTGCGGGCCGCCCGGGAGTTGCCGGCGGACACCCAGCTCGTCCTGCTCGCCGGTGCGCCGGACACCGCCGAGATCGCCGCCGAGGTGGAGGGGTTGGTGGCCGAGCTGCGGGCCAATCGCTCCGGCGTGGTCTGGGTCGCCGAGATGCTGCCCAAGCCCGAGGTGATCCAGGTGCTCACGCACGCCACGGTCTTCGTCTGCCCGTCGGTCTACGAACCGATGGGCATCGTCAACCTGGAGGCGATGGCGTGCGAGACGGCGGTGGTGGCGACCGCTACCGGCGGTATTCCCGAGGTCGTCGCCGACGACGAGACCGGCCTGCTGGTGCCGATCGAGCAGGCCACCGACGGGTCCGGCACCCCACTGGACCCGGACCGATTCGTGGCCGATCTGGCGACCGCGATAAACACCCTGTTGGGCGACCCGGCGCGCACCGAGCGGTTCGGTCAGGCCGGTCGGCGACGCGCCGTGGAGCACTTCTCCTGGGACGCCATCGCCCGGCAGACCCTGGAGGTCTACCGCTCGGTCGGGGCGGCCTGACCCGCCCCGGTCATCCCGCGGAGGCGCGGGTGTCGTACGTCGCGCGGTTGTCGAGCACCTCGTCCATGTGGTTCTGGGCCCAGCCCTTGAGGCCGCGCATCATCTGGTGCAGCGAGAGGCCGAGGTCGGTCAGCTCGTAGGTGACAGTGACGGGCACGGTCGGCGTCGCCGTGCGCGTGACCAGGCCGTCGCGTTCCAGGGAGCGCAGCGTCTGGGTGAGCATCTTCTGGCTGACGCCGGCCAGGAGGCGCGACAGCTCGGAGTAGCGCAGCGGGCGGGGCTCACCGGCGCAGTCGGCGCCGAACCGGTGGGATCCGTCGCTGCCCAGCGCGGCCAGGATCAACGTGACCCACTTGTCGGAGATCCGGTCGAGCAGTTTGCGGCTGGGGCACTCGGCCAGGAAGGCGTCGTACTCCTCCTTGGTCTGCGCTCTCTGCTGGGCCGCCGTCGTCGTCGCCATCCGCGCCACTCCCCCACCGGTTGGTGTGTTACGCACTTGAAAGTGCCTACTTCCCGATAGGAAGTTACCCGACCAGAGTGAAGCGGGCACCTGCGCGGTACCGATCGCGCCGCACTCCACCTGAAATCCGAGGTCCGCACATGCGCTCCACTTCAATTCCCGGCGGCACCTGGATGCTGGGCGACCTGAGCGTCACCCGCTTCGGCTATGGCGCCATGCAACTCGCCGGCCCCTGGGTCATGGGGCCGCCCGCCGACCACGACGGCGCGCTCGCCGTCCTGCGCGAGGTCGTCCAGCTCGGCATCACTCACATCGACACCAGCGACGCCTACGGGCCACACATCACCAACAAGCTGATCTGGGAGGCTCTGCACCCGTACCCCGAATCGCTGCACATCGTCACCAAGGTCGGCGCCACCCGCGACCAGCAGGGCGGTTGGCCCCCCGCCCGGAAGCCCGACGACCTCCGCCGGGCAGTCCACGAGAACCTGGAGAACCTTGGCGTCGAGGTTCTCGACCTGGTCAACCTACGGCTCGGCAACGCCGAGGGCCCGCAACCCGGCTCGCTCGCCGAACCGTTCGAGACGCTCGTCGACCTTCAGCGGCAGGGCCTGATCCGGCACCTCGGTGTGAGCACCGCGACGGCGCAGCAGGTCGCCGAGGCGCAGGCGATCGCGCCGATCGTGTGCGTGCAGAACATGTACAACCTGGCCTTCCGCCAAGACGACGAGTTGATCGACACGCTCGCCGAACAGGGCGTCGCCTATGTGCCCTACTTCCCGCTCGGCGGCTTCAGCCCGCTACAGTCCGCGGCCCTGTCCGCCGTGGCCGCCAGGTTGGCCACCACGCCGATGTCGGTCGCCCTGGCCTGGCTGCTGCGGCGCTCGCCGAACATCTTGCTCATTCCGGGTACGTCGTCAGTCGCGCACCTGCGCGAGAACGCCGCCGGCGCGGGCCTGTCGCTCTCCGACGAGGACCTCGTCGACCTGGACAAGATCGGCAACTGACGACGCGTCGGTGGCGCCCATCGACCGGGGCGCGCTGTGGTGGTCAGGTTGGCGCGGGCTAGAGCAGGCTGCCGATCCACAGGCCGAGCGCGGCCAGCACGAGGCTGGCGCAGAGGCTGCCGAGCACGTTGAAGGCCTCGACGGAGGCGTTCTTGCGTAGCAGTCCCAGGGTGTGCCACTCCTCGGTGGAGAAGGTGGTGTAGGCGCCAAGGAAGCCGACGCCGACGATCGCGTTGAAGTCCTGCGCGCCTCCGGCGGTGTGTTTCACCCGCGTAGCCGGTGACGATGCCGAGCACGAAGGCACCGGAGACATTGATCAGGAAGGTGCTCGCGGGAAGGCCTTGCTGGAGCCGGTGGCCCGCCGGCTCCACCACGGCTTCACCAGCGCGTCGACTCCGGCGCGGCTCAGCGCCCCGAGCCCGCCGGCCAGGAACACCCCGATTCCCACCCACATCAGGCGCCCCTTCCCGCCGGATGCCCCACCCGCAGTTCCGCGAGGCGGGCACCGAGCGCCGCCGCTGTCACTCCGACGATGATGGACAGGACGAGGTAGATGATGCCCACTCCGCTGCGTCGCGCCCCGATCAGCTGATCGCTCTCGACGATGAAGTGCGACCAGGTCGTGAATCCGCCGATGAGTCCGGTCGAGAGGAACGGCTTGCCCCACGGGCCGGGCAGCCGGTGCGCCGCGAGCAGCGTCATCACCGCACCGAGAGCGAAGGCGCCCACCATGTTGATCATGAAGGTGACCCAGGGGAAATCAGGTGGCGTGGACGGCGCGAAGCCGAGCCCCAGCAGGTAACGCAGGGGTGGCACCGATGCCATCGCCGACGACGATCGCGAGGATTGTCATGCACCCATTCACGCACTATCGTCCGCCGCCACCGCGCCGGCTGGCAAAGCCTCACTCGTACGGTCGACCCCCGCCCCGTCCTGACGCGGTGTGCACGTGCTCAGATCGCCGTTCCAGGCGGAGATTTCAGCAACGACGTCGCCTCGGCGCAATGACCACCACGTCCGTTCCGTAGCGCGCTGGCCGCGATGCGGATGAGGTCGATGTTGACGCCGGCGGCACCGCTCGGATCGTGCACCTTCAGCTTCACGTCGAGGCTCACCGCTGTCTCACCCCAGCCCTGTGCCTCAAGGTTGAGGTGAGCCACCTTCTGCGACGCGAGATGCGGCAGGTAGCCGAGTGGGGCCACCTCCACCTTGTCGGCCGCCGACAGGGCGTTGAGCTTGGACTGCTTCTTGGTGTTGGGGTTCTCGACCAGGTTGCGGAAGTCCTCGGTGCCGCCCAGATTGACCTGGTAGGAGCTGACCAGCGTGAGGCCCCGCTCCTGAAGTAGCCGCAGCAGCGCGTTGTGCAACACCGAGGTGCCGAACTGGCTGGCCAGGTCGTCGCCGAGCAGCGGCAGACCGGCTGTCTCGAAGCTGCCCAGCAGCTGTGGATCGCGGGCGACCGGGTCGGCGGTGGTGTTGATGAAGGCGACACCCGCCGTGCGCGCCGCCTCGGCGTACGCGCGGGCGGTCTCCGGCCGGCCACTCGGCGCGGAGTAGAGCAGCACCTCCGCCCCGGCCAGCGCCGCCGCCACCCGCTGCACCTCGCTGGCGTCGACGAGGCCCTTTGTGACCGGCACACCCGCCTTGGGCAGGTCGCAGTCCAGCCGAGGGAAATTGTTGGGCGCCAGGAAAATCGCCTCGGTCAGGTCCCGACCGATCTTCTCCGTCGAGGTGGCGAAGGCCGCGACGATGTCGATGTCCCCCACCCCGAGCCCGTCGATCACCGGCCTGCGGATTCCGACCAGGCTGCCGCTCTGGCGGTAGAGAGCAAGCCCCTGCACCAGTGCCGACGTGTTGTTACCGACCCCGACAACCGCGACCCTCACCCGTTCGATCATGGCGGTAGGCTACGTCACCCCCGAGCGTGTCGGCGGTGCGGTGATCCGCTTCGGCCCATCACCAACGACAGGTCGGCCGACGGTCGGTTGGCTGATCGAGGTACACCAGGGCAAGGGGTCGTTCGTGGCACCGAACCCGCCCGCCTGACTCCGTTCGACCCCTCGCCCGGCCTAGATCGACTCGGGTTTCAGGAAACCGCCGCATCCGGGTCGGGTCGATGCCGCGCTTTTATTGAACGCGTGTAGATCTTGCGGCGGCCGCGTGCCCCACGACCTAGCGATGGCCCACGGGCGGTCACTCGCCCGGTGTGGTCAGCGTCAGGGTCGGGAAGTACGTGCGGTATCGCGCCCCATCACGGGTTAGCAGGTTGTATCGGCACACGGCCGCATGCGCGCCGATGTAGAAATCGGCAAGCGGCGATCGCTTCACGCCGCCCATCCTCCGATATCGCGCGTACGCCTTGCCGGCGAGGAAGCCCGCCAGGTAAGGCAGCTCCTCGCGAAGGAAATCCCCCGCCGGCAACGCCTCGTCCAGCTCTTCGATGCGGTCGAAACGGACCGACACCTCGGCGTACACGATGGGGTTGATCACCAGATTGCCCGCGTCGCGGGCCTCGGCGAGGGCGGTCCCGGACCAATCGGCCCACTTGGGGTCATCGGTGAGGATGTCCAGCAGCACATTGGTGTCGACCAGGGTCGTCACGGCGTCAGGTGGACGCGGCGGCACGGCACGGAGCCGGTCACTCGCCACGCAGCATCTCCATCAGCTCCTCGGTGGACATGTGCTCGGTCTCCTTGGCGCTGCCCCGGCCACGCATGTGGCCGACAAGACGCCGGCCCCGGGTTTCGGCACCATGAACTCGAACGATGCGGAGGGCACCGCCCTCCTCAACCACATCAACCTCGTCGCCCTCATGCAGGTTGTATTGGGCCCGCAACGCCGCCGGAATGGTGACCTGGCCCTTGCTATTCAACCGCATCCCCGACCCCCTGTCACGTGTCATACATGATACGCGACACTGCTACAGACGCATCACACATGATGCGCAGGCTCCCCCTCGGCCGCTCCGCGAGAAGCCGGACAACTTCGGGGAAACTGCTGCCTCGCGACGCCTTGACGCAGCACCTTCCCCGAAAGTGCGCGGATCTTGGCGTGCGATCCCAGGTGTGGGGCGGACCGGCAGGCTTGGCCGCGCGCGAACGGATCTCGCGCAGTAGGTTGGCG
This sequence comes from Micromonospora sp. NPDC005171, assembly GCF_040608575.1. Classification (NCBI taxonomy): domain Bacteria; kingdom Bacillati; phylum Actinomycetota; class Actinomycetes; order Micromonosporales; family Micromonosporaceae; genus Micromonospora; species Micromonospora sp. NPDC005171. The sequence continues at coordinate 187,925 of NZ_JBEXIM010000010.1, forward strand.
GGGTGACTGGACGGTTCCCGATCGAAGACGTCTCCCCCGTCGTCTCGTGCGGGCGATACCCGGCCAAGGCGGTGGTCGACGAACCGGTTCCGGTGTCGGCGCGCGCCTACCGGGAGGGGCACGACGCGCTGGGCTGCAACGTGGTGTGGGCTGGTCCGGACGGCGCGAGCCGACCGTTCACCCGGATGCGCCCCGGCGAACCCGGCCAGGACCGCTGGCACGCCACCATCGCACCGGACGCCGTCGGCGAGTGGACGTTCTCCGTCGAGGCGTTCCAGGACCCGTACCTGACGTGGCAGAACGCGGTGACTAAGAAGATCGCCGCCGGGCAGGGCCCGGAGGACCTGGCCAACGACCTGGCCGAGGGCGCGCGGGTGCTCGCCGCCGCCCAGGGCCTCGTCCCGTCCGCCGACCGGCCCCGGGTCGCCGACGCGCTCACCGCGCTCGTCGACACCGACCTGCCGGTGGCGCAGCGGGTCGACCCGGCGCTGGCCCTGGCCGACCTGCTCTGGGAGCACCCGGTGCGGGAGCTGGTCACCGCCGGTGACACGTACACCATCTGGGTTGACCGCAAGCGGGCGCTCTACTCGGCCTGGTACGAGTTCTTCCCGCGCTCCGAAGGAGCGGCGGGCGGCCGGTCCGGCACCTTCGCCACCGCCACCGAGCGGCTGCCGGGGGTCGCCGCGATGGGCTTCGACGTGCTCTACCTGCCGCCGATCCACCCGATCGGCCGGGTCAACCGCAAGGGCCGCAACAACGCGCTCACCGCCGGGCCGACCGACGTGGGCTCGCCGTGGGCGATCGGCGCCGCCGAGGGCGGCCACGACACGATCCACCCCGATCTGGGTACGCCGGCAGACTTCCGGGCCTTCATCCAGGCGGTGGCGGCACAGGGCCTGGAAGTGGCGATGGACCTGGCGTTGCAGTGCGCGCCGGACCACCCGTGGGTCACCGAGCACCCGGAGTGGTTCACCACCCGGGCCGACGGCAGCATCGCGTACGCGGAGAACCCGCCGAAGAAGTACCAGGACATCTACCCGGTCAACTTCGACAACGACCCGGAGGGCATCCGGGCCGAGGTGCTGCGGGTGGTGCTGCACTGGGTCGGCGAGGGCATTCGGATCTTCCGGGTGGACAACCCGCACACCAAGCCGTTCGACTTCTGGCACAGGCTGATCGCCGAGGTGAAGGCGGTCGATGAGGACGTGCTGTTCCTGGCCGAGGCGTTCACCCGGCCGGCCATCATGCACGGCCTCGGCAAGATCGGCTTCACCCAGTCGTACACCTATTTCACCTGGCGCACGACGGCCGCCGAGATGCGGGCGTACTGCGAGGAGCTGATCGAGGCGGCCGACTACATGCGGCCGAACTTCTGGCCGAACACCCCGGACATCCTGCACGAGTCGTTGCAGCACGGCGGCCCGCCGATGTTCAAGATCCGGGCGGTACTGGCCGCGCTGCTCTCCCCCTCCTGGGGCCTCTACGCCGGTTACGAGCTGTTCGAGCACGTAGCCCGGCCGGGCGCCGAGGAGTACCTGGACAACGAGAAGTACGAGCTGCGCCCCCGGGACTGGGCCGGCGCCGAGGCGCAGGGCCGCTCGCTGGCGCCGTTCCTGACCACCCTCAACCGGGTACGCCGCGACAACCCGGCCCTGCACCAGCTGCGAAACCTGCGCTTCCACGAGATCGACAACCCGGCGCTGCTCTGCTGGTCGAAGCACGACCCGGAGACCGGCAACACGGTCATCGTGATCTGCTCGTTCGACCCGCGGATCGTGCAGTGGGGCAACACCACCCTCGACATGCCGGCGCTCGGCTTCGACTGGCACGAACGGTTCACCGTGTACGACGAGCTGACCGGCACCAGCTACGACTGGGGTCAACGCAATGCGGTCCGGCTCGACCCGTACCTGCAACCCGCGCACGTGTTGACGGTGCGCCGCCCGACCCCGCCCGCCGCCCCGGCGCCCGCCGCGACCGTCGCGGCGGAGCTGACCGTCGCCGACATTCCCGACGACCTCTCCGGCGGTACCGCGCCAACCGCGCCCGCGCCCACCGCGCCCGCACCGACTACGCCCGCGCCGACTCCACCGGTGCCGACCGCGCCCCGTCGGTCCGCCCCCGTCCCGACCCCGCCCCGCCGGTCCGGCTCCCAAACGCCCGCGTCCCGCAGGCTGACCGGAGCACCGGGCGACGCCGCCCGCACCGATACCGCACCGACCGACGCCGCCCCGAAGGACGCCAGATGGACCAGCTGATCACCGGCGCGACGCACGACCCGCACGCGCTGCTCGGCGCGCACCCCGCCGACTCCTCGACGACGATCCGCACCATGCGCCGGGGCGCCGGCGACGTCGTGCTCCTCGTCGGCGACGAGCGGCACCCGATGAAGCGGGTGCACGACGTGGGCGTCTTCGAGGCGCAGGTCGACGGCACCGTGCTCGACTACCGGGTGGAGGTCGACGGCACCACCCACGACGACCCGTACCGCTACCCGCCGACACTCGGTGAGCTGGACCTGCACCTGATCCGCGAGGGCCGGCACGAGCGACTGTGGGAGGCGCTCGGCGCCCGGGTCTTCGACGAGGGCGTGGCGTTCAGCGTCTGGGCGCCCAACGCCCGTGGGGTGCGGGTGGTCGGCGACTTCACCGGCTGGGGCCCCGACGACGGTTGGCCGATGCGGTCGCTCGGCTCCAGCGGAGTGTGGGAGCTGTTCGTTCCCAACGCCCGGGTCGGGGCCCGCTACAAGTACCGGGTGCTCGGCGCCGACGGGCAGTGGCGGGACAAGGCCGACCCCCTGGCCGCGTACGCCGAGGTGCCGCCGGCCACCGCCTCGGTGGTGCACCACTCGACGTACCGGTGGAACGACGCGGACTGGCTGGCCCGGCGGGCCGAACGGCAGCCGCACCAGGAACCGATGAGCGTCTACGAGGTGCACCTCGGCTCGTGGCGGCCCGGGCTGGGCTACCGCGAGCTGGCCGAGCAGCTCACCGCGTACGTCACCGAGCTGGGCTTCACGCACGTGGAGTTCCTGCCGGTGATGGAGCACCCGTTCGGCGGTTCCTGGGGCTACCAGGTGACCGGCTACTACGCGCCGACCTCCCGGTTCGGCGACCCGGACGAGTTCCGCTTCCTGGTGGACCGGCTGCACGAGGCCGGCATCGGCGTACTCCTGGACTGGGTGCCCGCGCACTTCCCCAAGGACGAGTGGGCGCTCGCCCGGTTCGACGGCACCCCGCTCTACGAGCACCCGGACCCGCGGCGCGGCGAGCACCCCGACTGGGGCACGTACGTCTTCGACTTCGGCCGCAACGAGGTCCGCAACTTCCTGGTCGCCAACGCGCTCTACTGGTGCGACCAGTTCCACGTTGACGGGCTGCGGGTCGACGCTGTCGCCTCGATGCTCTACCTGGACTACTCCCGCAACCACGGCGAGTGGGCCCCGAACAAGTACGGCGGTCGGGAGAACCTGGAGGCCATCGCGCTCATGCAGGAGGTGAACGCGACCGTCTACAAGCACCACGCCGGCGTCGTGATGATCGCCGAGGAGTCCACCGCCTGGCCAGGGGTCACCCGCCCCACCGCCGACGGTGGGCTGGGCTTCGGCTTCAAGTGGAACATGGGCTGGATGCACGACACCCTGCTCTACACCTCCAAGGACCCGATCTACCGCCAGCACCACCACCACCAGCTCACCTTCTCCCTGGCGTACGCCTGGAGCGAGAACTACGTGCTGCCGATCAGCCACGACGAGGTGGTGCACGGCAAGGGCTCACTGGCCGGCAAGATGCCCGGTGACACCTGGCAGCGACTGGCGAACGTGCGGGCGCTGCTGGCGTACATGTGGGCGCACCCGGGCAAGCAGCTGCTCTTCATGGGTTCCGAACTGGCCGACGACCGGGAGTGGAGCGAGGAGCGCGGCCTCGACTGGTACCTGCTGCACGATCCGGCCCGCGCCGGCGTGCAACGGCTCGTCGGTGACCTCAACCGGGTCTACCGGGACACTCCGGCGCTCTGGGCACAGGACACCGAACCGGCGGGCTTCCGCTGGATCGCCGGCGACGACGTCGCCAACAACACCGTGTCGTTCGTCCGGATCGCCCCGGACGGTTCGACGCTGGTCTGCGTGGCGAACTTCTCCGCCGAGCCGCTGCACGACTACCGGATCGGCCTGCCGGCCGGTGGGATGTGGACCGAGGTGCTCAACACCGACGCGCACCACTATGGCGGGTCGGGGGTAGGCAACCTGGGTGAGGTGCGCGCCGAGGACGTGCCGTGGCACGGGATGGTGGCGTCGGCGGCGCTCCAGGTGCCGCCGCTGGGCGCCGTCTGGCTCCGCCGAAGCTGACGGGGCGAGACCCGTAAGGGCCCAGCCCTGTCGTTCCGCCTGCTCTTCAGGTCCTCGTTCAGCCCGTCGACGGCCATCTACCCCCAGGCGTCGCCCTGCCAGAGAACCGTGTCCGTCAAGAGCCTTTAGCTCAACGGTCGTCGTCTCCTTGCTATCCCTGCCGCCTCGTCGGATCACCGGCGCCGCTAGGACCGTGGGCACTTTAGACTTCACCGACTAAAGACGGTCCAGAACCCTGACTGCCAGGCTGCTCTTCGGGTCCCACACTCTAGCCTTCTCACCTAGCAGCCTTCTTTGGTTGGGCTCAAAGACGGCGCGACCGGCTGTAGCCGGCAGGGTGAATTTCGGTCCCTGCCGGCTACAGCCGGCGCTTGTCAACACAGATCCAACACACCTCGGCCCAGGCGAATCGCAAAGCGAACCACCCGCTGCAACTCCGCTCCATTGCGTGACGTCTCGGACATCGCAAGGCACTTCTTAGCTTAGCTCATGACTGAAGTAGCCGAGCCAGAATCGGGATCCCTCCAGCAAAGACGGACCAACCAACGGCAAACCAAATCAGATGGCGCGCCCAAGGAACCTCTGAGTAAATTTTGCCGCCAGACGCCGAGTCAGCGTTTCTCTTTCTCCACACCTCGATAGCATCAGCTGCACGAACATTCCTCCGACTCCCCCACAACCTTCCCAACAGTGAGCCCTGGAAGGCGTAACAGGCCACGTCTCGATGACCTACCATGCTGACCACCAAACCGTTCCCTGAGTCAACTCCCTTAACGCGATCCCATGGCACGATCACCCGCACTCCAGGATTGACAATCAGAAGCGATTCATGTGTCGGCTTAACGAAAGAGAACATCGTCGTCAGCGAGATCAAGTAGCAGATCACCGCAAAAAAGCTGGCGACAGCAATGAGCCCACTCCACCCATTCGCTGGATTTAGGCTGAACATGAGCATCATAAAGCCGAACAGCAGCCAAATCAGAAAGCCGCCCACCCAGTTCAGCTTGTTTCTCATACGCGTCTCAGCTCCTCACCAGATGTCTGCGCCGTTCGCTCCGGCCCACATACTGGCGTTGGCAGACAGGCCAGTCATGCTAGCACCAAGATCAAAGTTGTTTACCATCTGCTTGGTGCGAGCGGAAGCGTAGCTCAGAGCAGGGAAGGCGGCAATGGCGTCGTCGGCCATATAACCTGCGTTGATCAGAGGCACGGGTGCTCGGGACCGTACCGCGTCCCCGAGCGCGCTTGTACGGGTTGGCATTTTCGCGCCTATCGAGGGATTGAGCTTCCAGGGGACCTCTCGCCAAAACGCTGCACCAGATCCCGCCGCACCACGGGCAAGGCCTGCTCCGCCAACAATGAACGCAGCATCTATCGCGTGAGACTTCCAGTCCATTTTGCCAAGTTCCCAGTCATTCTTATACCCGTCGACGAATATCCCGCCAGCAAGCACGGCACCGGCGACCACGGTGCAGGCGCCTGCGGACGCAACGATGCAAACAACACCTCCGACAACGATCAGACCCTTACTGATGGTCCCCCAGTTTTCGGAGAGGTAATCCCCGGTCGCATGGTAAGCCTTCTGCACCTTATTGCTCGCATTGCACACCCAGGACCAAGCCGAGCACTCCTTCTTCTTTGGCTTCGGGCTTTGGCTGGGCGGCGGCACGTACTTTCCGCGCTTCTGTTTGGTGCTGGTTAGCTTGTTCTTCTTGCCATAGGTCACGTTATCGGTGGAGCCGCATCCGCCCGGGCAGCCCTTCTTGACGTCGTAGCCGTAGCAGTCGAAGTACTTGCAGTCATCGGGGATCATCCCGGTGGGGTCGCTGGACGTCACCGGGGTGTTGTTGGCGTACGAGTATCCGTTCCATTGCTGCGGCTGGGTCGCGTCTTGAAGCGGGTCGATGGAGATGAATCGGCCCGCGAGCGGGTCGTAGGAGCGGGCGCCCACGGTGGTGAGTCCGGTTGGGCTCATGGGCTTGTCAAGGAAGCCGTGGTTGTCGGGTGCGGTGATGGTGGCGCCTCGAGGTGCGCCGTAGGGGGTGTACTGCCGCCAGGTCGGGTTCTGGGCGGTGCTGTCGAGGTAGAGGGTCGGGGTGCCCTGGTGGTCGTCGATGGCGAAGGTGTATGCCGTGCCACTGCCGGTGCGGATGCAGGTGCCGCCACCGGGAAGGGCGTAGTAGCGGCTGCCGGTGACAACGCTGGTGGTGGTGTTGAGAGTGAGTTGCTGTCCGGGCAGGTAGAGGGTGTTCTTGCCTGGTTCCTTCTGTAGGAGCAGGTTGCCGTCGGCGTCGTAGACGAAGGTGTTGTTGCCGCTCGTGCCGCCGGTGACTCCGGTGAGTTTGCCGGCGTCGTCCCAGGTGAGGGTCTGGTTGCCCTGGGCGGCGTTGCGGGCGGTGGTGTTTCCGGCGTTGTCGTAGGTGTACGACATGGTGCCGGTTGCCCCGCCGGTCGTGGTGGTGGAGGTCAGGGTGTGCGGCTTGTTCTGACCGTTGCCGTTGTAGGCGTAGGTGGTGGTCGTGTCGGTGCCGCCGGCGAGGTTGTGCTCCACCTGCTTGGTGCGGTTGCCGATGAGGTCGATCTGCCAGCTGGTCCAGTAGGCGCTACCGGCGCCGATGGTGTTGCCGACCATGGACTTGTTGGCGTCGGTGGGTGCGGTGGCGCAGGCGTCGGTGCCGGTCCACGCCTCGGTGAGCCGCGCCAGGCCGTCGTAGCCGTAGCACTGGGTCTCCGCCGGGGTGGTGGCACCCAGCCGCTTGCTGATCTTGCGGGTGATGTTGCCGACCAGGTCGTACCGGTACTCCTGCTCATCGACGTTTGTCGGAGTAGCGGTGCTACGGGTGACGAGTTGGTTGGTCAGCCGCGAGGTGTGCGGGTCGTAGGTGTTGGTGACATACGCCAGGTTGGTACCGGTGCCGAGGGTCTGCTGGTCGACTCGGCCGTAGGCGTCGTAGCTGACACCGTTGGCATAGCCGGTCAACCCGCCAAGGGTGGTGGGCAGGTCCAGCACCCCGGTGTAACCGTGCAGGACGGTTTCCGAGGGCAGGCTGCCCTTGGCCGGATAGGTGTCGGTCAGGGGCAGGCCCAGCACTGATGAGTAGGTGTGCCCAAACGCGTACGACCCAGCGAGAGCGCCCTCGGTGTCCGGGATCGTGACGGTCACACCGAGAGAGCTGCCGAAGACGTTGAACGCCTCCTGCTGCGTGACGTACGCCTGCCCGCCACGGTAGGCGGTCGTGGTGGTCAGCTTCCCGAGCGCGTTGGTGACCCCCGCGACACTGTTGCTGTTGTCGTACACCCAGGACGCCCGCTGGCTGGCCGTGGACTGGTTCGCCACCGTCGCCGCGAACTCACCGGTCTTACGGTCCAGCGCGTCGTAGGTGAAGGAAACGGTCTTGCCGCGCCCGTCAGTGGACTGTTCGAGGTTGCCGTTGGCGTCGTAGCTCATGCTGCTGGTTCCGGCGTCCGGGTCGACCTTGCCCACAACCTGACCAAGCAGGTTGTACGTCGAGGTCCACACGTTGTTGCTCGCGTCGGTGAGCGTCGACTGGTTGCCGTGCTCGTCGTAGCCGTACTTACTGACCGTCGCGGTACCACCGGTGACGGTGAACATCCCGGTGAAGGTGTCCGCCGGAGTCGTCACCGTCGGACGGGCGCTGTACTCGTACAGTTCCTTCTTCCGACCGAGCGGATCCGTGAGGGTGGCCGAGACGACCCCGCCGGTAGGCGGAACAACGGTCGTGCGGTCACCGGCGTACACGGTGGTCGTCGTCGAGACGGTCACGCCGTTCTTCGCGTTGGTGACGACGACCGCCCGGCCTAGGCCGTCGTAGGTGGTGAACGTCTGATTCGGGACCTGCTTGCCCAGGTCCGCCGCCGAGACCGGCGTGCTGACCGTCGGCAATGACCCGTCGTCCCACCAGCCGTTGTAGGTCGCGCGAGTCCCACCACGGGTGTTGTAGAACGTATCCGTGATCATCCGGCCGCCAGCCGGGGTGATCGACTGAGTCTGCCGCGTGCGCAGCAACGCGTCATAGATCGTCACTGACGTCTGATAGCCGTTGGAGTTGTTCAGGGTCTGCGTGGTGGTGGCGGACACGCCCGTCTTCGAGACGGTGTAGGCGAACTTGTGGTTCGCCGCGACGCTGGTGGGGCGCGAGTTCAACCACACCGACGTGGCGCGGCCGAGTGCGTCGTACTGCTGGGTGGTGACGATGTCGTTGGCGTCGGTGCTGACCAGCGACATCCCGCGCTTCGTGTCGAGCGTGGCGGAGCTACCGTGCCCGGCGGGGTTGGTGGTGGACGTGGCGGTCACCAGTTTGACGGCGTTCATGGTGTAGCCGCTGGTGGTCTTGTTGCCCTTGGCGTCGTACGAGTCGGTGACCCGGCCGTAGCTGTCGTAGGTCGACCGTGCGGTGGTCTGCCAGACGTAGGCGCCGCTGGTGTAGTCCTTGGCGGTC